>NZ_BMPG01000002.1:300000-600000 GCF_014647475.1 Halocalculus aciditolerans
CGCCGTCGATGGCGGCGGAGACGTCGGCGCGGCTGAAGAGGCGTTCGTCCTCGGGAATCTGGGGGTAGTCGCCGCCCGTGTAGCCCGGCCACTCGCCGAAGACGTCGGGGTAGAGCTGTTTCGCGGTCATTTCGAGCTGGAAGAGGTTCATGACGGGGCCCTGGTAGCGCATCCCCTGAGCGTAGACGCGGTCGTTCTGAACGGCGGAGAGCTGGCTGCCGACGTCGTGGGACTCGAGTTGGCTGCGGACCTGCGCCATGTCGTAGTTCGGCGTCATGCCCCAGAGGTGGAGGATGACGTCGGGGTCGGCTTCGGCCATGGCCTCCATGCCGACCTGACCCCAGAGCTGCCCCCAGTCCTCGTCGGCGAAGGCGTCGTGCGCGCCGAGCGGGCGGGTGTCGGCCTGCCAGTAGCCCGGCCAGTTGATGTGGTAGGTCCAGAAGGAGCCGTCGCTGTAAGTGACGCGGACGGCGGTGGGGCGTTCGTCCTCGGGGGGCAGGCCGTCCTCGATGGTCGTCATGAGGTCGGCGTGGACCGAGGCGAGGGCCTCGTAGCGCGCGCGTTCCCGGAAGACGTCGGCGACGTGTCCGAAGAGCTCCCAGAGCGTGTAGTACTCGTAGGCGTCGGCGTAGCCGTCGGGGGCGTCGGCGTTCGTGCCGCTGTAGAAGTTCCCGAACCAGGGCGCGAGCGTGTCACGGATCTCCTCGACGTCGCTCTGACTCCAGTTCTGCTGCGTGGACGCCCACGCGGGGTCGGTGAGGTGGACGTCGCTGTCGAGGCTGTAGAGGAACTCCTTGGAGAGCCCGTCGGAGAGCGGGTCCGGGAGGCCCTCCCAGTCGAAGGAGACGTCGTCGAGGCGCGCGTAGTACTGGTTCATCGTCGTCCCGGACATCTTCGGGACGTAGACGCTGTTGATGGCGTCGCCGTGTCCGAGCGCGACCGCCATGTCGGCGTACTGGGGGAAGACGGTGAAAACCGATTCGGGGACGCTGTCGAACTCGACGTCGCCCACGGGGGCCACCGAGGCGGTGTACGACTGGCTCTGCGTGGTCGTGTCCGCGTCGGTCGTCGTGTCGGTCGAACTGGTCGTCGTCCCGTCGCTCCCGCCGCCGCTGCAGCCGGCGAGGAGCGCGCCGCCGAGCGCCGCTCCCGTCCCGAGGTAGCGCCGCCGCGACATCGGCTCGTCGTCCGTCCTACGGTCCATACTCTTTAGGGTTGCCTAAGCACCTATAGTCGTTTCGAGTTTTAGGCGGCCCTAATCGTCCGGGAGGACCTTTCCCGGGTTCAGAATCCCCTTCGGGTCGAAGGTCTCTTTCACCGAGCGCATGAGGTCGATGCCGGCCGGGCCGTGCTCGCGCGCCATGAACTTCCGCTTCCCCGTGCCGACGCCGTGCTCGCCCGTCGACGTCCCGCCGAGGTCGATTGCCGTCTCCACGACGCGCTCGTTCAGTTCGTGCGCGCGCTCCATCGCGTCCGGGTCGTCGAAATCCGCGAGCGGCGTGTAGTGGAGGTTCCCGTCGCCCGCGTGCCCCACGGAGGGCGTCGGCACGCCGAGGTCCGCCGCGGCGTCCGCGACCGCCGTCACGATGTCCGGGTACTTCGAAATCGGCACGACCACGTCGCCGATGACGACCACGTCCTTCTCCGCGTCGTAGGCGCGCGCGGCCGGAAGGGCGTCCCGTCGCGCCTGCCAGATCTCGTCCATCTCCCCGTCGCTCGCGTCCTCCCAGCGCTCCGCGCCGTGCTCCTCGCAGATGCCGCGCGCGAACGCCAAGTCCTCGTCCACGCCGGCGTTGTTGGCGTGGAGTTCGAGGATGAGCGTCGGCGACTCCGGGAGCGCGACGTCGGCGTACGCGCGGAGCTGTTCGACGGTGAACGCGTCGAGGAACTCTATCGCGCCCGGTTGGAGGCCCGCGCCGACGACGTCCGCGACCGTCCGCGCTGCCGCTCCCACGTCCGGGAAGGAGACGATGGCCGCGCGCTTCTCCGCCGGAATCCCGGAGAGCGCGAGCGTCACCTCGGTCACGATTCCCAGCGTCCCCTCGCTCCCGACGAAGAGGTCCTTCAGGCTGTACCCCGAGGAGGACTTCACGACGTCGCTCCCGCACTCGACGACGCGGCCGTCCGCGAGCACGACCTCCAGCGCCCGCACGTGGTCGCGCGTCTCCCCGTACCGCACCGCGTTGAACCCGCTCGCGTTGTTCGCCACCATCCCGCCGACCGTCGCGACGTCGCTGCTGGAGATGCCCGGCGGGAACCGGAGGCCGTGGCGCGCGAGCCGGTCGTTCAGGTCGTCGTAGACGACGCCCGCGCCCACCGTCGCGGAGAGGTCGTCCGGCCGGACGTCGACCGACGTGAGGTCCGCGGTGCTGAGGACGAGGCCGCCAGCGACCGGGATGGCGTTCCCTTCGAGGCTCGACCCGCCCGACCGCGGCGTCACCGGAATCCCTCGGTCGTTCGCCGCGGCGAGCACGCGCGACACCTCCGCCGTGCTCGCGGGCCACGCGACGGCGTCCGGCCGCCGCGGCTCGTGCGGGCTCGCGTCGCCCGCGACCTGCTCGCGGTCGGCCGCCCGCGTGCTGTACCGACCGGCGTCGAGGCAGTCGTCGAGGAAGTCGAAATCGTATGCCACGCTGTCCGCTCCTTCGCGCCGAAGCCCTTAGCCGTTCGCCATATCGTGCCACTGACTCCCACCCCAGGGTAACGATTATTATCCCGGCGGGAACAGGTAGGAGTGAGTACCGATGACCCGCGAGACCCCATACATGCTCTTCGCCTCCCCGAAGAGTGGGGTCTCCGGCATCGGGACGCGCCCCACTGTCGCGAACGCGTAATCCGACGCGACCACCCTTGGTACGCGACGCGGGGCGCGCTTCTCCTGATTCATCGCGAGTAGCCGTCCCTGTGTCGCGTGCCGCTCCCGCGTGAGCCGGCACGCCACCGAGTTCGAGCCTCGGCGGGAGCCTATGGCAGCAGCCAACGCCGACAGACTGATCGCAGAGCTCACGGTCGAAATCTCGCGCAACGGTCGACAGGGCCTGGTCGAAGGCACGGAGGCCGTCCTCGCCGGCGTCGACGGCGTCCACGAGGTCGCGGACGTCCGCGTCCACCGGATTCGACCCGACCTGAACGCGCTCAGCGCCGAGGTCACCGTCGACCTCGTCGTCGACGCGGCGGACGAACGCGACCTCGCCGACGCGCTCGGCGAACGCTACGCCGTCCGCGCCGTCCGCGACATCGACCGCGGTTGACGAACCGCACGCAGACCACACGCCAACACCTAATCCGATGACTCGACCGAACCCCCGACACGAACCGCACGCAGACCACCCGACACGCACCGCACCGCCCGTGGTTGTCTCGCTCGGCCTCGCGCTCGCCGTCCCCGCGGTCGTCCTCGTGGCCCTCCTCCCGACTGCGGCGACGGCGGCGGCCGGCGCGGCGTTCACCGCCGGCACGGCCCTCGGCTTCGCCGCCGCCCGCCGATAGCCTGACCGTCACGCCCCGTGACGCGGGCCGCCCAGTGGCCACCGTTCTTTTATGACAGTAGAAATGAGTATATACTGCACTGACAACTCGGCGCGTCCGAGTCGTCACAGCCGTTTCCCCCCGAATGCACGCACCCAACGCTTCACGGCGCGGAGCCCGCTCGCTCCGCGCGCTGGCCGTCGTCGCGTTGCTCGTCGCCACCGCCTTCGCGAGTGGCGCCGCGGTCGACACCACCACCGCCGCCGGGAGCACGTCGCCACCGGTCGCCGTCTACGAGGACGACTCGGGGACGCTCACGGCCGTCTACGGGAACGGCACGACGCAGTCGCTCGGCGTCTCCCCGACCGTCGTCGGGCCGATGCGGAACCTCGACGACGACGGCGCGCTCGAAATCCCGTACACGACGTCGAACGGCGAGCTCCGCGTCGTCGACACCGCGGGAGACACGGCGACGCTGGCGAGCGACGCGTCGTCGTCCGTGAAAACCCGACTCGGCGTCGGTGACTGGGACGGAGACGGCACGCCGTCAGTCTTCTACACGACGTCGAACGGCAAGCTCGGGCGCGTCACACCGGGCGAGAGCGCGACGGTCGTCACCGGCCCGGACGGGAAGACGCTCGCGACGAACAGCCCCGTCGGCGTCGCGGACTTCGACGGCGACGGCGACGCGGACCTCGTCTACCTCGGAAGTTCGAGCACGGTGAAATACTACGACGGACAGACGGTCGAGAGCACCGGGAACTCGAACCTCGGGTCGAACAACGGCATCGGCATCGGGCCGCCCGTCGACGTCGACGGCGACGGAACGGCCCGCGTGCCGCTCGCCACCGGGAGCAATAATATCGGCCTGATGGCGGCCGATGGCACGGTGACGACGCTCACGTCGAACGGCCCGGCCGCGAAGGCCGGCGTCGCCGGCGGGAACTGGACGGGCGATAGCGCGCCCGAGGTGCTCTTCGTCGGGACGAACGAGCGACTCCGCTGGGCGACGCTCGACGGCGAGACCGGCACGGTCGACGACGCGAGCGGGACGCCGATCACGGTCACGGGAGCGCCGGGCGTCTCGCCCGCGACGCCCCCGCCCGAACCGCGCATCTCGAACTACGCCGTGACGAACCCCGACGGCCGGACCATCCAGATGGCCTTCGATTCGAGCGACTCGCTCGCGAACGTCTCCGTCGCGGTCACGGACCCGGAGACGGACACGACGGTCGCGACCCTCACGGAGCGCGACTTCACGGCGAGCGGGAGCGCGCCGACTCACTACGAAGGGACCTACACGGCCGCGAGCGACGGCACCTACGCGGCGACGCTCCAAACCGCCGCCGACGCCGACGGCGCTGACGGCGCAGACGGCGAGCGCGGAACCGTCGAAATTGCCACGCCGACCCCGACCGTCTCGAACGTGACGCTCACCGCCGTGAACGACGACGACGGCATCGTCGGCGACGGCGACGAACTCCGCGTGACCGCCACCGTCGCGAACGAGAGCGCGCTCGACAGCGTCGTCGCCACGGCGTCGTCGTTCGGCGTGGACTCCATCACACTCGACGACGCCAGCGGCGAGTACCGCGGGACGCTCGTCGTCGACGGGTCGAAGGCGACCAGCGGGAGTCACGCGGTCACGATCCGCGCGACGAACGAGTACGACCACACCGACCGCGCGACCTCGACCACCGTCAGAGTGGACGTGACCCCGCCGCGCGCGGACGCCGGCCCGAATCGAACCGTCGAAGCGGGCACGTCCGTCGGCTTCGACGGCGACGGCTCCACGGACAACACCAACGTCGAGACCTACCGCTGGTCGTTCGGCGACGGCACGTCGGCGACCGGCCGAACCGCCACGCACACCTACGAGAACGCCGGGACCTACACGGCCACACTCACCGCAGTCGACGCCGTCGGCCAGACGGACACGGACACCCGCACAATCACCGTCACCGACTCATCGACGACCACCACAACCACGACTACCGAACCCACAACGACTACCGAACCTACAACGACGACCACAACGACTACCGAACCCACAACGACGTCTACGACGACCACCGAACCCACAACCACGACCACCGAACCCACAACCACGACCACCGAACCCACAACGACCACGACGACCTCAACGACTACCGAACCCACAACGACCACGACGACCTCAACGACTACCGAACCCACAACGACCACGACGACCTCAACGACTACCGAACCCACAACCACGACCACTGAACCCACAACCACGACCTCGACGACCACCGAACCGACGACGACCGCAACCGCTGAACCGACGACTACGACGCCCTCCACGACTACCGAGTCGACGACGACCACGACAACAACTCTAACCACCGACCCAACGACGACCGCTGAACCGACGCCAACCACGATAACGGAACCGACAGCGACCACGACGACCGCCGAACCGACAGCGACCCCGACTACGGCTTCCGAACCAACGACGTCCACGACTACGACCGAGTCGACGACGACGACGACCGCCGAACCGACCACGACGACCGAATCGACGACACCGGACGAGACCGGTTCCGATGGGTCGGATTCGAGCGGAACGGACTCGGGCGGAACGGACTCGGGCGGAACGGACTCGGGCGGAACGGACTCGGGCGGGGCGCGTTCGACGAGTGAGACGGCTGATGGCGGGGCGGAGGACGTGGAGACGTCGGTCGTCGTGACGGAACGCGTTCGCGTGAACGTGACGCGGGCGAACGCCGGTGAGGCGGTCGCGGTGGACGTGCCGGCGAACGCGAGCGAGCGGGCGGGCGTCTCGCGGCTCGTGGTGACGCCGGAGCGGAACGGGTCGTTCTCGCTCACCGCTCGGCGGCTCGCCGACGCGCCGGAGGACGCGGTGTCACTGGAAGCGCGCGCGGGTGTCGAGCCGGTGCGGTACGTCTCGGTTCGAAGTTCGCTCGACGCGGCGAACGTGTCCGGGACGACGCTCACACTCGACGCGAACGCGAGCGCGCTCGACGGCCGACAGGGGAACGTGGCGCTCTACCGGCTGGAGAACGGGTCGTGGAGCCGATACGCCACCGAGCGAGTCGTCGCCGAGAACGGGACGGTGACGGTCAGGAGTCGCGTCCCCGCAACGGGTGTGTTCGCGCTCGCTTCGCGCGCCGCCGTCGTGAGCGTCACGGACGCGACGGTCGCGGATAGAACGGGCGACGAGGTCCTCGTCGCGGCGACGGTCCGGAACACCGGTCGCGTGATGGGCACGCGGTCGCTCGCGCTAACGGTGAACGGGACGGCCGTCGCGCGGGCGAACGTGACGGTCCCACCGGGAGAGACGCGCACCGTCCGGTTCAGCCGCGACGTCGCGGGGACCGGGCGGTACGCGTTCGCCGTGAACGACACGCGGGCCGGCGCGTTCAGCGTCACGAGAACCCCGGGGACGGCGACACCGACGCAGACGCCGGTGCGGAAGTCGGAAGGCGGGCTGTCCGCGGCGTTCTTCGGGACCGTGGCGATACTCGCGGGCGGTGCGCTCCTCGTCGCTCGCCGTCTGCGCTGACTCGGCGCGCTCACTCCCAGGTCGCGGCGACGTCGACGGCGACGGCGTCGAGAGCGTCGTCGGCGATGGTGACGTCGTCGGTGAGGCTGAGGAAGCCGTGCGCCATCTCCGGATAGTGGCGGTGCGTGACGTCCACGCCGGCGTCGACGAGGGCGTCGGCGTACGCGATGCCTTCGTCGCGGAGCGGGTCCGCGCCCGCCGTGACGACGGTCGCGGGCGGCAGCCCCGCGTAGTCGGGCGCGGCGAGCAGGTCCGCGTAGGGGTTGGCGGCGTCCACCGGGCTTCGGAGGTACTGCTCCCAGAACCACGCGACGTCGGCGCGGGTGAGGAGCGGGCCGTCCGCGTTCTCGACGTAGGACGCGCGGTCGAGGTCGGTCGACACCATCGGGTAGAGGAGGAGCTGTCTGTCGACGGTCGGGCCATCCTCGCGGGCGCTCCGGCGGGCGACGGCGGCGGCGAGGTTCCCGCCGGCGCTCGTCCCCGCGACCGCGAGCCGCGAGCCGTCCCCGCCGAAGGCGTCGGCGTTCTCGGCGACCCACTCCAGCGCCGCGTACGCGTCGTCGAGCGGCGTCGGGAACGGGTGTTCGGGCGCGAGTCGGTAGTCGACGGACGCGACGAGACACCCCGTCCGCGCGGCGAGTCGGCGGCAGACGCCGTCGATTGAGTCGAGCGTGCCGAGCGTCCACCCGCCCCCGTGGTAGAAGACGAGGACGGGGACCGGCGTCTCCGCCGTGTCGCGGTAGAGGCGAACGGACACGTCGTCTTCGAGGGCTGCCGCGTCATCCGGGCGGCTCGCCTCGGTTTCGAAGGCGAGCGTGCGCGTGAACGCGACCTCGGGGTCGGTCTCCTCGGGCGTGAAGACGTCGTCTTCGACGCGCCGCGCGCACTCCACGGAGAGCGCGTGCCACTCGGGGACGCCCGCGGCTTCGATGTCCGCGACGACCGCGGCGAGTTCGGAGTCGAGTTCGGCCATACCGCCGGCGACGGCGAGGAACCCCTAATAGACGCCGGGGACGAGGCGGTCGGGGACGCGCTCGCAGTAGTCGGCGTAGCCGTCGAGTTCCGCGCGGAGCGCGCGCTCTTCGACGCGGATTCGGTAGCCGTAGGCGAGGCCGCCGGCGGCGACGGCGACGAGGAGCGCGGGCCACGTCCCGAACGCGAGCCCGAAGCCGACGAGCGCGAGCAGCCCGCCCGCGTAGGTCGGGTGGCGGACGACGCCGTACGGACCGTCGTCGACGACTCCCTGCCCGTCCCGGACGGTCACGACCCGCGAGAAGGCGTCGCCGAGAATCGCGACGCTGTACCAGCGGAGCGCGACCCCGCAGACCACGCAGGCGAGACCGACCGCGAAGAGCGGGACGGCGAGCGCGCCGAACGTCGCCCACGCCGGCGCGCGCGGCCCGAGCGCGAATCCGACTGCGACGGACGCGGCGACGGCGGCGTAGATGCCGTGCTTCGAGCGCGCGTCGAGGTCCGGCCCGAGACCGTCGTCGCGACGTACGGCGTCGGCGATTTCCGGAAGCGCGTAGAGCGCGTACGCGGCGTAGAAGGCGAACTGCGTCGGCGGACGGAAGGCGGGGAGGGTCACGGGTGTCCCGGGAAATCTGGTTCGCGTGACTTAGTGGTTCGGCCGGTTACGCGTCGTCTTCGGCCATCGCGGGCGTCCCGAAGGGGAGGCTGCCGAAGAGCGCGTAGTGGACGGCGGAGGCGATGAAGACGAGCAGTACGAGGAGCTTGAGTGCGCGTTTGACTCCCATGGGAAAGAGTTGGATAACGGAGCACTTAGGGACTGCGGCTTACGCGTCCGTCGACGCGTCCCGCAATCGGTTTGTGAGTGCCGCGCCGACCGCTGGACATGGCCGACGACTCCGACGGGAACGCGAACGGCGACGCGGGCGACCCGAACCTCGACCTCGCCGACGCGCGCGACCGCGACGCGGAGCGCGCGCTCGCCGGCGTCGCGCGAGAGTTCACGACGCCGCCGGACACCTACTACGTGGACGGGAACAGCCTCGGGCCGCTCTCGGACGGCGCGGCGGCGGGCATCGAGCGCGTGGTCGAGGAGTGGCGGACGCTCGGCATCGACGGGTGGACGGCGGGCGAGCCGCCGTGGGTCGAGTTCGGCGAGCGCATCGGCGACCGGCTCGCCCCGCTCCTCGGCGCGCAGGGGCGCGAAGTCGTCGCCGCGAACTCGACGACGGTGAACATCCACGCGCTCGTCGGTACCTTCCTCGACGCCTGCGACGCCGACGAACCCACGGTGCTCGTGGACGAACTGAACTTCCCGACCGACCGGTACGCCGTCGTCGGCCAGCTCG
The DNA here is from genome assembly GCF_014647475.1 of Halocalculus aciditolerans. NCBI lineage: Archaea > Methanobacteriati > Methanobacteriota > Halobacteria > Halobacteriales > Halobacteriaceae > Halocalculus > Halocalculus aciditolerans. The sequence goes on from NZ_BMPG01000002.1 coordinate 309,334, forward strand.
AAGCCCGCGGCCTCGACCCCGCGGACTGCCTGAAGGTCGTCGCCTCGCCCGACCAGCGCATCGTCGGCGAGAACGACATCGAGGCCGCCATCGACGTCGAAGACCCCGACCTCGTCTTCCTCCCCAGCGTGCTCTACAAGAGCGGCCAGCGCCTCGACGTCGAGCGCATCACGAGCTACGCGAAGGACGCCGGCGCGTACGTCGGCTGGGACCTCGCGCACTCCGTCGGCATCGTCCCCCACCACCTCGACGAGCACGGCGTCGACTTCGCCGTCTGGTGCGGCTACAAGTACCTCAACGGCGGCCCCGGCACGCTCGCGGGCCTCTACGTGAACGAACGCCACTTCGACCTCTCTCCCGCTCTGCCGGGCTGGTGGGGGAACGACCCCGACACGCGCTTCGACCTCGAACCGGTCCACGACCCCGCGCCGGGCGCGGCCCGCCACCAGATCGGCACCGTCCCCGTCCTCTCCGCCGCGTCGCTCCACGGCGCGCTCTCGGTCTACGACGACGTGGAGATGCGGGACGTCCGCGCGGACTCGCTCGCGCTCACGGACTACCTCGTCGACCTCGTGGACGCCTACTTCGAGGACGTGACGGTCGGCACGCCCCGCGAGCACTCGCGGCGCGGCGGCCACGTCGCCCTCGAACACCCCGACGCCGACCGCGTGAGTCAGGCGTTGAAGGACCGCGGCGTCGTCGTCGACTACCGCCCGCCGAACGTGATTCGCGTCTGCCCCAACCCGTTCTACGTCACGCACGAGGACGTCTGGCACGTCGCCGCAGAACTCCACGACATCCTCGACTCGGACGCCCACGAGGCGTACACGGCGCGGTCGGGCGGCGTCACGTAGTTGAGTCGATTACGTCACCGGTCACGTCGCCGATCACGTCGACGGCACCGGGAGCCGCACGGTGATCTCGTTTCCTGACTCCGTTCTGTCGAGCGAGACGCTGCCGTCGGAGAGTTCGACGGCCCAGCGCACGAGCCAGAACCCGAGGCCGCTCCCGTGGGAGAGCGCGTCCGCCTCGCGGTCCCCGAGCAGGACATCGATATCCTCGGAGGGGATCGGCGGCCCGCGGTCGGCGACCGTCAACGCGGCCATCTGTTCCTCGATGCGAACCGAGACGTCGACGGAGGGCTCGGCCCCGGTGGCGTGTGCGGCCGCGTTCTCGATGAACTCGACCGCGGCGAGGTCGAACCCCGCGACGCCGACGACGAGCGCCTCCTCGGGCGCGCACACGGCGACGTTCGCGTTCGGGTACTCCTGTTCGACTGACGCGACCGCCGCGTGCACGGTGTCCACGAGGTCGAAGGTCACTCGCGTCCCCGCCTGCGAGAGGAGGTTGACGATGTCGCGTTCTTTCTCCGCGGTCGCGAGGATGCTCCGGCAGATGCGCTCGATGGCGGTGGTGTGCTCGCGGACGTCGGGCGACCCGTTCTCGGCGGCGAGCTCCGCGCGCCCGATGACGACGTTGAGTTCGTTCCGGAGGTTGTGCCGGAGGAGGCGATCCATCACTTGGAGCTGGCGCTCGCGCCGCCGCCGGTCCGTGATGTCGCGCGAGAATCCGGTGACGCGCGCGACGTCGCCGTGCTCGACGACCGGCACGCCGCGCACCCACACCCACCGGGAGTAGTCTTGGGCCTCGTTCACGCGGTACTCGATGTCCACCGTCTCGCCCGCGGAGAGGCGCGCCATCGCGGTGCGGACGCGCTCGCGGTCGTCCGGGTGGACGGCGTCGAGGAACGCCTCCGGGTCGTCATCGAGCGCCGACGGCGACAGCCCGTAGAGCGATTCGAACGCGTCGTTCAGGAACAGGACCTCGCCCCAGTCGGCGGTGAACATCCAGAGGACCTCGGACGTGTTCGCGGCGATTTCCTCCAGCCGGGTCTCGGTCTCGCGACGCGCGAACTCCGCTTCCTTCCGTTCCGTGATGTCGCGCGAGCTGACGACGTACCCGCCGATTTCGGAGTTCGAGTGGTCGGCCATCCGGCTCTCCAGCCAGCGCCACCCGCCGTCGGCCGTCCGGTGGCGGTACTCGATGCCGGCGGGTTCCACGCTACCGTCGGCGGTGGCGAAGAACGCCGTTCGGACGCGCTCGCGGTCTCGGGGGTGGATGTAGTCGAAGGTGGCGTCGCCGACGAGGTCGTCGGGGTCGTAGCCCAGGATGCGTCGGACCGCACCGTTGACGTACTGGTAGGTCCCGGTATCGTCGAGAACGACGATTTTGTCCTGCGCCTCGTCGAGGAGGGCGCAGTGCTGGGCGCAATCCATAGGCGGTTCTACACCCCCATTGTCCACCACCCGCAAAGAGTTTGCCGCCGGATACGTGTGAGGAAACGAACCGGTACTGCTTACTCGGTGGCGAGTACGCCTCGAACTATGGAGATAGTCGACTACGACCTCTACCGGGTGCCGCCGCGCTGGCTCTTCCTCCGCGTCGAGACGAGCGACGGCACGGTCGGCTGGGGCGAGCCCGTCGTCGAGGGGCGCGCGCACACCGTCGAGGCCGCCGTCGAGGAGCTCATGGAGGGCTACTTGCTCGGCGAGGACCCGCTCCCGGTCGCGGACCACTGGCAGACGATGTACCGCGGCGGGTTCTACCGCGGCGGTCCCGTGCTCATGTCCGCCATCGCGGGCGTCGACCAGGCGCTCTGGGACATCCGGGGCAAGCACTTCGACGCGCCGGTCTACGAGCTCCTCGGCGGCCCGGTCCGCGAGCGAATGCGCGTCTACCAGTGGATCGGCGGCGACCGCCCGGACGGGGTCGCGGACGCGGCGCGAGAGAAGGTGGACGCCGGATTCACGGCGCTGAAGATGAACGCGACGCCCGAGCTGCGCCGTATCGACAACCCTGCCGCGGTCGAGGCCGCCGTCGAGCGCGTGCGCGCGGTCCGCGAGGCCGTCGGCGACGAAGTCGACATCGGCGTGGACTTCCACGGCCGCGTGTCGAAGCCGATGGCGAAGCGCCTCGCCGCGGCGCTCGAACCCCACGAGCCCTTCTTCTTAGAGGAGCCGGTGCTCCCCGAGCACAACGACGCGCTCCCCGAAATCGCGTCCCGGACGAGCACGCCTATCGCGACGGGCGAGCGGATGTACTCGCGCACGGACTTCAAGCGGGTCTTCGAGCAGGGCTCCGTGGACCTGATTCAGCCCGACCTCTCGCACGCCGGGGGCATCACCGAGGTGAAGAAAATCGCGGACATGGCGGAGGCCTACGACGTGGCGATGGCCCCGCACTGCCCGCTCGGCCCCATCGCGTTGGCCTCCTGCCTCCAGGTGGACGCCGTCGCGCCGAACGCGCTCATTCAGGAGCAGAGCCTCGACATCCACTACAACGAGACCGCGGATGTCCTCGACTACCTCGCCGACCCCTCCGTCTTCGACTACGAGGACGGGTTCGTCGCGCTCCCCGAGGGCCCGGGCCTCGGCATCGACGTCGACGAATCCGTCGTCGAGGAGCGCGCCGCGGCCCGCGACGAGGACTGGCACAACCCTGTCTGGCGGCACGACGACGGCAGCGTCGCCGAGTGGTAGGCGCGCGTCGACCCCACGACAACGCCACTCACAGGAGAGGTCATAGCAGCGGTTTTGCGGCGGTTCGACCACCCTCCTCGCGGGTGTTCGAGGGATGCCGTCAGACGCGGCCGGCGGCGGTGGAGCATCGAGCGGTCGACTGTCCCGACGCGGGTTCCTCGGCGGGGCGTCCGCGGCGGTAGCGGCGGCGACGACGGGCTGTTCGGGCGTGCCGCACGAGTCGGCGCGCCGCGTCGTCCGCCGGTCGTTCTCGTGGGACATCGACGGGGAAGAAGTCACGGTCGCGTTCACGATTCCGGACGCGGGAGGCGACGTGAAGCGGACGGTGCCGGCGGCGTTCGAGGCGGCACAGCGCGGGGACGTGGTCGGGCGCGTGGCGCGCACGCTCGCGACGGTCGCGCCGGCGGCGACGACGGACGCGACGGCGGCGGTGCGGGCGGCGCAGTCGCTCGCGGTGTCCGTGCCGTTCGAGACGGACGCGGCGTCGTCGGGGCGCGCGGAGTACGTGCGGTACGCGGCAGAGACGCTCGCGGACGCGGTCGGGGACTGCGAGGACAAGGCCATCCTCCTCGCGGGCGTGCTGTCGCGAGCGCCGTTCGCCGTCGACCCGGTGCTCTTCTTCCTGCCGGGGCACGCGGCGGTCGGGGTGCCGCGGTCGGCGGTCGACGTCGACGCCGCGGACCCGCGCGTCGTGTCGGTTCGCGGGCGCGAGTACGTCTACGTCGAGTCCGTGGCCGCGTCCCCGCTGGGCGAGGTCACGAGAGAGTACCGGGACGGGCCGGTGATGGCCGCCTACGACGGCCAGTGGGCGGTCGTGGACGCCGCGGCGTTCGTCGGGCAGGCGCGGCGCGCGTTCGACGACGGCCACGTCGCGGCCGTCGGCCAGTACCTCTGACGCGCGAGGCACGGGAATTCAGTCGTCGAACCGCCGACAGAAGGCGTCTCGCCGGAGTTCGCGGCCGTTCTCGCCGTTCCAAGTCTGTTACGCCTATCGGTTTCAGGGACATACTTATATTTTAGTGTCTCGTTAACACGACACAGTGGCTTCGGTTGCGGCGACCCCCACCGGTCGTCGTCGACGCCCCCTCAAACCATGACAGGCGACACGACCACCCTCGACGCGCTCACCGAGCGCTACCGGGAATCGACTCCCACCGACCTCCGCCAGCACCACGACGTGGCGTGGTACCTCGACACCGTGTACGCGGACCCCCGCGTGGCGCGCAACGCCCACCAGCGCCTCGCCGACATGTTCGACTACTACGGCTCCGCCTACGACGACGACCGCGGACTCGTCGAGTACCACCTCGCCTCAGAGGACCCGCTCGGCGACGGCGAGAACACCTTCTACGGCCGCGACGTCCACGCCGCCATCCACGAGTTCGTCAACAAGGTCAAGAGCGGCTCGCGCGGCCTCGGCCCCGAGAAACGCATTCTCCTCCTCTTGGGCCCCGTCGGCTCCGGGAAATCCGCCTTCGACGCCCAAGTCCGCCGATACTTCGAGGACTACACCCACCGCGACGACGGCCGGATGTACACTTTCCGCTGGACGAACCTCTGCGACGTTATCCCCGACCAAGACCCCGCCGACGACGTCGTGCGCTCCCCGATGAATCAGGACCCGCTCGTCCTCCTCCCCGTCGAACAGCGCGACGACGTCGTCGACGACCTCAACGAGCGCCTCGACGCACCCTACACGATTCGGAACGACCAGTCGCTCGACCCGGCGAGCGCCTTCTACATGGACGCGCTCCTCGAACGCTACGACGACGACCTCAAGGCCGTCCTCGACGAGCACGTCGAAGTCATCAGGCTCGTCGCCGACGAGAACAACCGCGAGTGCATCGAGACGTTCGAGCCGAAGGACAAGAAGAACCAGGACGAGACGGAACTCACAGGAGACGTCGACTACTCGAAGATCGCCGTCTACGGCGAGAGCGACCCGCGCGCGTTCGACTACTCGGGCGCGTTCTGTAACGCCAACCGCGGCATCTTCAGCGGCGAAGAGCTCCTCAAGCTCCAGCGCGAGTTCCTCTACGACTTCCTGCACGCGACGCAGGAGCAGACGATCAAGCCGAAGAACAACCCGCGAATCGACATCGACCAGGTCATCGTCGGCCGGACGAACATGCCGGAGTACCGCGATAAGCGCGCGGACGAGACGATGGAGGCGTTCAACGACCGGACGAAGCGCATCGACTTCCCGTACGTCCTCGAATACGAACAGGAAGCCGAGGTCTACGCGAAGCTCCTGCGGAACGCCGACGTCCCCGACGTCCACGTCGAGCCGCACACGCTCACGATGGCCGGCCTCTTCGGCGTCCTCACGCGCATCACCGAACCCGACAACGACGCCGTCGACGTCGTCCAGAAAGCGAAGGCGTACAACGGCGACATCGGCGAGGAGGACGTCGACGTCCGAAAGCTCCGCGAGGAGGGCGCGGCCGCCGCCGACATCGGCGAGGGCTTAGAGGGCGTCAGCCCGCGGTTCGTCGGCGACGAAATCGCGGACGCCATCGTCGAATCGATGCACCGCGAGAGATCCTACCTCAGTCCCCTCGCGGTCTTCCGACACGTCGACGAGAACCTCGACCACCACGGCTCCATCGCCGAGGAGAAACTCGACACCTACCACCGCTTCCTCGAACTCGTGCGCGACGAGTACCGCGAGCGCGCCATCGAGGACGTCCGGCACGCGCTCGCCTACGACGTCGAGGAGATCCAGCACCAGGGCGAGAAGTACATGGACCACGTGATGGCGTACATCGACGACGGCACCATCCCGGACGAGGTGACGGGTCAGGAGCGCGAGCCGGACGAGACGTTCCTCCGCGCCGTTGAAGAACAACTGAGCGTCCCGGAGGACCGGAAAGACGACTTCCGTCAGGAGGTGTCGAACTGGGTGAGCCGCCGGGCCCGCGAGGGCGATACGTTCCACCCGCAGGACAACGACCGGCTGCGCCGCGCGCTCGAACGCAAGCTCTGGGCGGACAAGAAGCACAACATCAACTTCTCCGCGCTGGTGTCGGCGAACGACCTCGGCGAGGAGCGCTCCGGCTGGGTGGACGCGCTCACGGACCGCGGCTACTCGACGGACGGCGCGCTGGAGGTGTTGGAGTTCGCCGGCGCGGAGGTCGCGAAGGCGGAGTTGACCGATGACGAGTAATTACATCGCGAGCGCGGACGCGGCGCTGACGGGCGCGTACGACGACCCGCTCTCGCTGCGAGAGTTCGTCGACTCGCTCGCCGAGCATCCGGAGCGGGCGGCGGGCGCGACGGAGTACGTGCTCGCGGCGGTGGAGTCGTTCGGGACGCGACCCGTCATCGAGGACGGCGAGGAACTCGAACGCTACCGGTTCTTCGACGACCCCGCGAACGACGGCGAGCACGCCGTCCTCGGGAACTCCCGCGAGCTGAACGGGTTCGTCGAGGACCTGCGCGCTATCGCGTCGGGGCGGGCGAAAGCGGAGAAGATTCTCTGGTTCGCCGGGCCGACGGCAACCGGAAAGTCGGAGTTCAAGCGGTGTCTGGTCGCGGGGCTGCGGGCGTACTCGCAGACGCCCGCGGGTCGCCGGTACACCGTGGAGTGGAACGTCGCGTCGGGCGACGGCGGCGGCGCGGACTTCACGTACGGCGACGGCATCCCGGTCGAGCGCGAGGACGACTGGTACGCCTCGCCGGTGCAGAGCCACCCGCTCTCGGTCTTCCCGCCGGGGACGCGCGCGGAGATACTCGCGGACGCGGGCGTGTTGACGCCGGCGCTCGCGGACATCGACCCGTTCTGCCGGGAGGCGTACGACGTCCTCGAAGAGCGCTACCGGCGGGCGGGCCGCGACGACCTCTTCACGGCCGTCTCGGACCCCGGCCACGTGCGCGTGAAGAACTACGTCGTGGACGTCGGCCGTGGCGTCGGCGTGCTGCACGCGGAGGACGCGGGCACGCCGAAAGAACGCCTCGTCGGATCGTGGATGCCCGAGCTCCTCGCGAGCCTCGACAGCAGGGGGCGGAAGAACCCGCAGGCGTTCAGCTACGACGGCGTGCTCAGCCAGGGGAACGGCGGCGTCACGGTCGTCGAGGACGCGACGCAGCACGCGGACCTCCTGCAGAAGCTGCTCAACGTCCCCGACGAGAAACGCGTGAAACTCGACAAGGGCGTCGGGATGGACCTCGACACCCAGCTGGTCGTCATCTCGAACCTCGACCTCGAAGCGACGCTGAACCAGCACGCCGACCGGCAGAGCCACGACCCGCTGAAGGCGCTGAAACGCCGCCTCGACAAACGCGAGTTCACCTACCTCACGAACGTGAGCCTGGAGGCGCAGCTCCTCCGGCGGGAGCTCGCGGGCGCGACGGAGCTCTGGACGGACACGGACGCGGACGCCATCGACGAGCGCGTGCGCGCCCCGCTCGTCCTGCCGGGCGGCCGCGACGGCGGGGAGCGCGAACTCGCGCCGCACGCCGTCGAAGCCGCCGCGCTCTTCGACGTCGTCACCCGCCTCGACGAGACGGGGGAACTCTCGCTCGTGGAGAAAGCGTTGCTCTACGACGCCGGCGAGCTCGGCGAGGGCGACGACGTGCGGACGCGAGAGGACTTCGACTTCGACGACGAGACCGAGGGGCGGACGGGCGTGCCCGTGACGTACACGCGGGACGTCGTCGCGGACCTCCTCGCGGAGCGCTCAGAGCGTCGCCACCCCGACCTCGCCGTGGAGTCAGTGGTGATGCCCGCCGACGTGCTGGACGCGCTCGCCGCGCGGATGGACGACGCGCCGGTGCTGTCGCGCGCGGAGCGCGAGACGTTCAGAGAGCGCGTCGACGGCGTGCGCGAGCGCGTGCTCGACCGGCAGACGCGCGACGTGTTCGCCGCCGCGACCGCGGACGTGACGGTGGACGCGGAGACGGTCGCGGACTACGTCGAGCACGTCTACGCGTGGGCGACCGGCGGTGACGTCGAGGACGCGCACGGCGAGCGCGTCGAACCCGACGCGCTCCGCCTGAAGGTCTTCGAGACCGAGCACCTCGGGCGGTTCGACGAGAGCGACTACCGGGGCGTGGAGCCGCGGTCCGCCGTGAGCGAGTTCCGCGAAGGCACGATTCTCCCCGCGCTGAACCGGCACGCGTGGGAGAGCCGGACGACGGGGTTCGCGGTCGGCGACGTCGACCTGACGGACATCCCCGTCATCCGGTCGGTGCTCGAAGCGACGGACGCCGAGGACGTCGCGCGGGCGTTCCCGGACCTCGACCCCGCGCAGTGGGCGGAGCCGCCCGAAGGAACGGAGACCGCACGCGTGAAGGCCGCGACCGTCGAGCGCCTCGTCGCCGACGCCGGCTACACGCCGGCGTCCGCCGAACTGACGAGTCGCGCCGTGATGGCCGAAGTGGAGGAGTCATGGGACTGAGAGACGACCTCGAACGGTACCGGGAGGTCGGCGAGGAGCGCCGCGAAGACCTCCGCGCGTTCATCACGCACGGCGAGCTCGGGAACGGCACGGACATCCAGATTCCCATCAAGCGGATCGACCTCCCCGAGTTCAGCTATCAGAAACCCGCGATGGGCGGCGTCGGACAGGGCGAGGGCGGACAGCCGGACGTCGGCCAGCCGGTCGGCCAGCCGCAGCCGGGCGACGGTGACGGCGAGGGCGACGAGGCGGGCGACGGCGAGGGCGACCACGGCTACTACGAGATGAATCCTGAAGAGTTCGCAGAAGCCCTCGACGACGAGCTCGGCCTCGACCTCGAACCGAAGGGGAAGACGGTGGTCGAGGAAGTCGAGGGCGATTTCACCGACGTCGCCCGGACGGGGCCGCGGTCGACGCTCGACGTCGACTCCCTCTTCAAGCAGGGGTTGAAGCGGAAGCTCGCGGTGGACTTCGACGAGGCGTACGCGGCGGGCGTGCTCCGCGTGTCGGGCGTCGGCGTCGACGAGGCGTTCCGGTGGGCGCGCGCGAACCACCTCCCCGTCTCCCGAGCGTGGTACGAGACGCGACTCGACGCCCTCCCCGAGAGCGAGCGCGACGAGTACCCGTCCATCGAGGCCTACGAAGCGGTAGAAGCGCCGACGCCGGTGAACGCGCGCATCCGCCGGGACGGCCTCGGCCCCGTGCCGCTCCGGCGCGACGACGAGCGCTACCGCTACCCCGCGGTGGAGGAGGTGACGGAGAAATCCGTCGTCGTCGTGAACATCCGGGACGTCTCCGGGTCGATGGGCGAGGAGAAACGCGACCTCATCGAGCGCGTGTTCACGCCGCTCGACTGGTACCTGACAGGCAAGTACGACACGGCGGAGTTCGTCTATATCGCACACGACGTCGAGGCCTGGTCGGTGGAGCGCGAGGCGTTCTTCGGCATCAAATCCGGCGGGGGGACGCGCATCTCCTCGGCGTACGAGCTCGCCGCGGCGGTGCTCGACGAGCACTACCCGTGGAGCGAGTGGAACCGCTACGTCTTCGCCGCCGGCGACGGCGAGAACAGCCACAACGACAGCGAAGACCGCGTCGTCCCCCTGATGGAGGCCATCGACGCGAACCTCCACGCGTACGTGGAGACGACGCCGGGCTCGATGGGCGGCCGGCACGGCGAGCGCGTCGAGGACGCGCTCGGCGACCGCGACAACGTCGCCGTGACCCGAGTCGGGAGCGCCGACGACGTCGTGGACGCCATCGAGACCATCCTCAGCACGGAACAATGACGAGAGAGAAGACGGAGATCGCACGGACGCTCGAAACGCCGGCGCGGGACGCCCGCGAGCTCGCGGAGAAACTCGGGCTGCGGCCCTGCGACGTGAACTACTGGGTCGTCGACAACGACGAGATGAACGAGCTCATCGCCTACGACGGCTTCCAGACGCGCTACCCGCACTGGCGGTGGGGGATGAAGTACGACCGCCAGGCGAAGCAGAACCGCTTCCTCGGCGGGAAGGCGTTCGAGATCGTCAACAACGACGACCCCGCGCACGCCTTCCTGCAGGCGTCGAACTCGATGGCGGACCAGAAGGCCGTCATCACGCACGTCGAGGCGCACGCGGACTTCTTCGCGAACAACCGGTGGTTCCGCGAGGACGGCGAGCAGCCGAACGCCGCCGCGACCCTCGAACGGCACGCCCAACGCATCCAGCGTCACCTCGACGACCCCGACGTGGAGCGCTCCGAGCTGGAGTCCTTCCTCGACAGCGCGCTCACTATCGCGGACTGCATCACGCCGCACCGCGGCACCGACCCGCCGGGGAGCGAGACGGTCGAGACGGACGACGACCTGAAGGAGCGACTCGGCGACCTCGGCCTCGACTCGGACGTCGTCGACGAGGTGTTCGACGACGAGTGGCTCGCCGGCCTCGACGACGACGCCGAGCGCGTGGCGGTGCCCGCCGAACCGGAACAGGACCTCCTCGGGTTCCTCCGCCGGTTCGGGCAGGCGTACGACGGCGACGCCGGGCGCGCCGTCGACTACGAGGACTGGCAGCGCGACGTCCTCGACGTGGTCCGCGAGGAGGCCTACTACTTCGCGCCGCAGAAGCTCACGAAGGTGATGAACGAGGGGTGGGCGGCGCTCTGGGAGTCCCTGATGATGGGCGAGGAGGCGTTCGCGGGCGACGACGAGTTCCTCGACTACGCCGACCACCAGGCGAAAGTATTGGGCAGCCCGGGGTTCAACCCCTACAAGGTCGGAAAACAGCTCTGGGAGCACGTGGAGAACACGACGAACAGGCGGGAGGTCCTCGAACACCTCCTGCGCGTGGAGGGCGTGACGCCGGCGACGTTCCACGAGCGCGTAGACATAGATGCCGTCCTCGCGGCGCTCGCGCCGCCCGCGGCGCTGGACGAGCTCTCCCGAGAGCGTCTCCACCTCCTCGACGACCTCCCCGCGGCGTGGGTGGACGCCGAGGGCGTCGAGGCGGCGGCGGCCGGCGAGTTCGACCCGGCGGACTACCCGTGGCGCGTCCTCACGAGCGAGGGGCTGGCGGTGCGGCACTACTCGCTGGCGAAGCCGCAGTACGCGGGCGTCCTCCGGCGCGTGACGCGCGCAGACCTCGAGGAGGTCCACCGTTACCTCTTCGAGACGGACCGGTACGCCTCGGTGCGGGACGCGCTCGCGGCCGTGGACCGGACGGCGGGCTGGGACCGGCTGTTCGAGGTGCGCGCGAGCCACAACGACGTGACGTTCGTCGACGCCTTCCTCACCCAGGAGTTCGTGGACGCGAACGACTACTTCGCGTACGAGCAGAGCCACGCCACCGGCCAGTACCACGTCTCCAGCGTCGACGCCGACGACGTGAAGAAGAAACTGCTCCTCCGGCTGGCGAACTTCGGGAAACCCACGATAAAAATCTACGACGCGAACTTCGAGAACGCGGGCGAGCTCCGCCTCGGCCACGAGTACAACGGCGTGCCGATGAACCTCGACCGAGCGGAACGGGTCGTCGAGCGGCTGTTCGACCTCTGGGGGCGGCCGGTGGTGCTGGACACCATCGCGCCCGTCTACGACGACCGCCAGGTGACGCTCGCGCAGAAGACCGGCGGCGAGCCCGAAGCGGACGAAGTCGGGCTCCGAATCCGATACGACGGCGAGGAGGCGACGCGCGAGGAAGTCGCGTGGGAGGTCGTCGCCGACCTCGCCGCCGACGACGTCGACTACGACACGAAGCCCGCGGAGTGGCTCGCCTGAGCCCCGAACCGTCACGGTTTTATTGGTCACTCTCGCTATGTGTGGCATGGCAACTCGTGGGACGACCGAGGGAGCGGGGCGTCCGTCCGCCGACGCGCTCCCCGTGGACGGGCGCGCGCTCTCCTTCGCGCTCGGCGACCGACTGACTGCGGCGGAGACGCCGGTCGCGGCGTTCGACCACGCGGCGTCGCCGGGCGGCATCAGGCTCTACCCCGCGACCGAACACACGCGGATTCTCGCGCTCCGCTCGCCCGTCGGCCACCGGCGGTTCTACGAAGTCGACGACGGCGTCGAGGACGCGCTCGACGACGCGGACGACTGGCAGCGCGCCTGAGACGCGTCCACAACCGGCAATTCCACCGCCCGCCAGACGACTTATACTCACTATGCGACTAGGTGGGCGTAGTGTCCAGTACCGCCCACGGCGACCCGCTCTCCCTCTTCCGGAACCGCGAGTTCCTCGCGCTCTCCGGGACGGCGTTCGCGCGAGCGCAAGCGTACTCGACCATCCTCATCGCGCTCGCGCTCTACGCCGACCTCTTCAACACGAGCGACACGGTCGCCGGCCTCTTCGGCACCGCGTTCGCCGTCGTCCAGCTCGTCATCGTCCTGCCGCTCGGCCGCCTCGTCGACACGAAGAACGCGAAGCACTTCCTGCTCGGCGGCCTGCTCGTCAACGTCTTCGTCTTCGTCGGCTTCATGTTCGTCGAGTCGGCCGCGCACGTCATCCTGATGCGCGTCGTCCAGGGGTTCGGCGCGAGCATCCTCTGGATAACCGGCTCGACCGTCGTCGGCGAGATCTCCCCGGAGGCCGACCGCGGCCTCTGGCTCGGGACGTACAATCAGGTCGCGGCGTTCTCCAGCTTCGCCGGCGACCTCGTCGGCGGCTACCTCCTCCACACCTACGACTTCTCCCTCACCTACATCGTCCTGACCGCCATCACCATCCTCGCGACCGTCGGCGTGTTCTTCTTCCTCCGCGACAACCCCGGCGGGCGGACGGACCCCGAGGAAGCCACGTCCATCGACACCTTCCTGAACCTCCTCGACCGCCCGATGGTCCGCTCGCTCGTCGTCTTCCGCTTCGCCTTCTCCGTCGGGAAGATGGCGGTCATCATCTTCCTCCCCGTCTACGCCCGGAAGGACTTCGGCGTCTCCGCGGTCGCCATCGGCGGCATCCTCGCCGGCGGGAAACTCACGAAGGCGCTCCTCCAGGGGAAGATGGGGACGTGGACCGACCGCGTGGGACAGACCCATCGGTTCGTGCTCGCGGGCGCGCTCCTCTACGCGCTCGGCACGGCCGCCATCCCGCTCGCCGGCGTCGTCCACGACGTCGCGCCGACGCTCTCCGTCACCGCGCTCGGCCGCGAACTCGCCGTCTCCGGCGCGGTCGCCACGCTCTTCGTCGCCTACGGCGTCCTCGGCGTCGCCGACAGCATCCGCCTCCCCGCCAGCATGAGCCTCTTCGTCGAGGAAGGCGAGCGCTTCGACTCCGTCGCCTCCTCCATGAGCCTCCGCTCTATCTCGTGGAAGGTCGGACAGGTCGCCGGCCCCGTCGCCATCGGCGCAGTCATGGACGCGCTCGGCCGCGCGATGGGGTTCGTCGCCGCCGCCGGCTTCCTCGCCGTCTCCGCCGGCCTCTTCCTCGTCACCCGCGCACTCTCCGAGCCGACGCGCACCGCAGTCACCGCCGACGACTGACGACGCACTCCACCGAACCCGCCGGTTCTGAGGCGACGCCCGCCACGGTCGCCGATCGGGGACGCCGCGTCGGTCCCGCCGCCCGTACTTATTACGATTCGGCGAGTGGGTGCGGTCGTGTTTGCGCTCTCCTGGCCGGCCGTCGCCTCCCTCGTGGCCGGCGCTATCTCGCTGTCCTTCCTCTACTTCCTCTGGCCGCGGCGCGACGTGCCGGGCGGGCGAGCGTTCCTGGTGACGATCGGCTTCGTCGCGGTCTGGTCGCTGTCCTACGGCGCGGCGCTGACGGTGTTCGACCCGATGCTCCGCCTGGCGCTCGAAGTCCCGATCTGGCTGTCGGTTAACTTCGTCGGCGTCGCCTTCCTCGCGTTCGCGCTCACCTACACGGGCCGCGGGAACCGCGTGGACTCCTGGTGGATGGGCGCGCTCATCCTCTGGGCGACGTTCAACAGCGTCGCCGTCATCACGAACGACTACCACCATCTCGTCTGGACGAACTACCACCTCGACCCCGTCTTCGGCGCGGCCACCGTCCAGTACACTCGCCAGCCCTGGCTCTTCGTGAACGTCACGAGCGTCGCGCTCACTGTCGCCCTCGCGGCGTTCCTCCTGCTGGAGACCGTGCTTGCGTACGGGCCGCTCTACCGGAAGCAAGCCGTCGCGCTCGCGCTCTCACCCGTCCCGCCCGGGGTCGCCTACATCCTCTACCTCTTCGGCCTCGGCCCCGCCCCCGCGCTCAACCTCACCCCGCTCGTCTTCCCCCTCCACCTCGGCCTCGACATGTACGCGCTCTTCTCACAGGGCATGTTCGACCTCACGCCCGCCACCCGTCGCGTCGGCGAGCGCGCCGCCGTCGACGACCTCGGGAGCGCCGTCGTCATCGTCGACACCGAAGAGCGCGTCGTGACGATGAACCCCGAAGCCGAACGCGTCCTCGGCGTCGAGACCCGGGACGCGCTCGCCCGTCCGCTCGACGCGTTCCTCCCGGCCGCCGTCTCCTTCGACGGCGACGGCGGCACGCTCACCGTCGACACCGACGACGGCCGCCGCGTCTTCGACGTCACGACGAACCCGCTCAACGACCCCGATGGCGCGCACGTCGGCTACACCCTCCTCCTCTACGACGTCACGGGAGAACGCCGCCTGAAACAGCGCCTCGAAGTCCTCAACCGCGTGCTCCGCCACAACCTCCGGAACGACCTGAACGTCGCCGCCGGCAACCTCGACCTCGCCGCCGAACGCGCCGAGGACGACGACGTCCGCCGCCTCGTCGAGATGGCCGACGGGAAAGTCGAGAGCGTCATCGACCTCGGCGAGACCTCCCGCCGCATCGAGAGGGCGCTCGCCACCGCCGGCGACGCGACCGCCGTCGACGCCCGCGACGCCATCGCCTACGCCGTCGACCGCGTCACCGACGACGCAGAACACGGCGGCGTCACCCTCGACGTCCCCGGCGACCTCGCGCTCTACGGGTCGCCCGAACTCGTCGACGGCCTCTTCGCGTCGCTCGCCCGCAACGCCCTCGAACACGGCGGCCCCGACGTCGCGCTCACAATCGCCGTCGTCGCTCGCGACGCCGACACCGCAACCATCGAAGTGCGCGACGACGGCCCCGGCATCCCCGACCACGAGCTCGTGCCCATCACGCGCGGGAACGAAACCGACCTCGAACACGGCAGCGGCCTCGGCCTCTGGTTCGTCCGCTGGGCCGTCGACGCTCTCGGCGGCACCATCGGCTTCCGCACGCCCCCGGACGGCGGCACCACCGTCACGCTCACCCTCCCGACCACCGCCGCCGACCCCGAGCCCCGCCCCGAACGCTGACCGTCGCCGCCCGAACCGACCGCGGGGAAGGGAAACCCATTTATCCCACACGATGAATACGATGAGGTGCGCGCGGTTGGTCTAGCGGCTATGACCTCAGCCTTCCAAGCTGATGACCCGGGTTCAAATCCCGGACCGTGCACTGAGCGAACGAAGTGAGCGAGGGAACCGTCCGGGATTTGAAGCAGGGAGTGGAGCGAAGCGGAACGACTGTGGTTCAAATCCCGGACCGCGTATTTTCGACGCGGGCGCAGCGAGCGTGAAAACCACCAGAGGGATTCTGAACTCGGGAGGACGTGCGCAGCGAAGCGGAACGACTGTGGTTCAAATCCCGGACCGTCGTTCCAATGCTGGACCGTGGTTCAAATCTCGGACCGTGTACGTTCTGCGGACTAAGGGCCAGCTAGCGCGGCTTATTCGGGTGTGACGGTGGCGTAGCAGTTGCCGCTGGAGAGTTCGAGGTCGCTGAGGTGGAGGTCGCTGTCGGCGAGGTCGGTGCGGAAGTCGTCGGGGCTGTAGATGTGGTAGTATCTCGGGACGGTGTCGCCGCCGGGGAGGGTCCAGTCGACGGTGGTGTCGAAGCTCTCGGTTTCGTCGAAGGTGTCGTGGGCGGTGCTCCAGACGCTGACGAGGGCGGTGGCGTCGGGGGTGAGGACGCGGGCGAGTTCGTCGAGGCTGGCGAGGCGCGCGGTGCGAGTGGGGAGGTGGTGGAGGGTGGCGACGTAGACGGCGAGGTCGGCGGCGTCGTCGCGGAGGGGGAGGGCGGCGGCGTCGCCGTGAAGGAGGCTGGTGCGGTCGGCGAGGTCGGCGGCGGCGAGGCGGGCGCGGGCTTCGTCGAGGAGGCCGCGGCTGGCGTCGAGGCCGACGGCGTGGGTGACGCAGTCGGCGAGGCGTTCGGTGTGGCGGCCGTTCCCGCAGCCGACGTCGAGGCCGCGGCGGCCGCGGCGGCCGTCGAGGAAGGCCTCGACTTCCGGCCACGCGTACTCGCGGGTCTCGGAGAAGTGACTCGCGATTTCCTCGTAGGTCGCGCGGACGTCGCGTCGCTCCGTCATCGTGGTGCGATAGCTATCGGCCGGGACGGATAGCTGTTCGCATCCGACGGAAGAAGGGCGTTCGAACGTGTTACGGTCCGAAACAGTTCGGGACGGGCGAACGTGACTGTTCGTCTCAATAAACGGCTTGTGAGTGGATGGGCGTTCACTTATCGTCCGGCTCGGGCGTCTAAGACGGCGGTACTCGCGAGGTACATAAGTCGCATAACATGACTGGACCGAAGGAAATATATCGTATGTTTTGGTTGGATTTACCATGGTAGATGACGACAGACGAGACCGGCTCTCGCTCCTCAATCGTTTCGCGGACTCCCAGAGTTCGACCAGCCGTCGTCGGCTCCTGAAGTATCTCGGGGCGACGGGCGTCGCCGCCAGCCTCGCCGGGTGTTCCGGCGGCGGGAGCGGCACGACGACGCAGGGAACGGGCGGGACGACGCAGCCGACGCAACAGGCGGAGCGGACGCACGGCGGGACGTTCATCTCGGCGTCGACGAACACGACGAACGGCGTGAACGTCTTCCGCATCGGGGACGGGGAAACGTCCGACCGCGCGCTCCTCGTGATGGACACCGGCTACACGAACGAGGGCCCGGAGTACGACGACTTCCTCCCGCTCTGGTTCGACCAGATCGAGGTCAAACAGCCGATCAACGAGGTAGAGATCACCCTCCGCGACAACCTCAAGTTCGGCGAGGGCTACGGCGAACTGACCGCCGACGACTACCTCTGGTGTATCGACAACCTCTGGAAGGCGGACTGGGCGAGCTTCACGTACGCGAAGGAATTCTACGTCGGGAAGAACGACGACCCGATTCAGTTCGAGAAGGTCGATAAGTACACGATTCGCGAGACCATCCCGGACTCGCGGCCGTTCTTCCCGTACAACGAGCCGCTCTCCGACATGTTCCCGATTCCGAAGGGCCTCGCGAAGCCCTACGTCGACAGCCAGGACGCCGAGGGGCTCGCGCAGGACGAGTCCGTCATGAAGGCGACGTTCAACGGGAACCTCGGCCCGTGGGACCTCAAGCGCTGGTCCCAGCAGTCCGTCATGGCGTTCGAGCGCGCCGACGAGTACTACCTCCGGAAGTGGGCGAAAGAGGACGACCGCGTCCCCGAGGTTCTCGCGGAGGCCCCGTACTTCGACGAGTACCACATCCAGTACTTCGATAAGTCCCAGACGGCGCGGCAGGCGCTCCAGGCCGGCGAGATCGACACCGCGTACATTCCGTCGACGCAGGTCGGGACGTACAAGCAAAAAGACGACCTCAAACTCTACAAGAACCCGTACCGCTCGTGGTCGGGCTACCTCGGCATCAACCACCGCGCGAACGGCTGGACGCAGCTCCGGAACA
The DNA here is from genome assembly GCF_014647475.1 of Halocalculus aciditolerans. NCBI lineage: Archaea > Methanobacteriati > Methanobacteriota > Halobacteria > Halobacteriales > Halobacteriaceae > Halocalculus > Halocalculus aciditolerans. The sequence goes on from NZ_BMPG01000002.1 coordinate 327,460, forward strand.
AGAAGGTCCGCCACGCGATGGCGCACATCTACAACAACCAGTACGTCGTCGAGAACATCCTCGACGGCCGCGCGGGCGTGCAGAACACGCTCTACCCGACGTGGGGGCCGTACTACCCAGAGGAGGACGCGGTGACCTTCGACGACTCCCTCGAGAAGGCGAAGCAGCTCCTGAAGGAGGGGACGTCGAGCGACTACGGCTACGACGGCGGCAAACTCCTCGGTCCGGAGGGCGAGCAGGTCGAACTCACGGTCGTCTACCAGTCGGGCGAGACGGACGACCTCCGCGCCGCCTACCTCAAACAGCGGCTGGATCAGGTCGGCATCGAGCTGAAACAGGAGACGACGTCGTGGACGAACCTCCTCGGGAACTACTTCCAGACGTCGCAGAAGGCCGAGGGCTTCAGCGGCGAAATCGGCTACGGCGACGACAACGTCCAGCCGTCCGCGTACAACAAGGGCCCGTGGGATGAGGCCGTCTCCGCGCAGCCCTGGGACTTCATGCTCACGCTCGGGTTCGACTACGGGCCGCTCACGCCCGCCGGCACCATCGCGTCGCTCTTCGGCGAGCGGGAGAACTTCAACGCCTACGGCTACTCGCCGAGCAAGGACCTCGCCGAGATGCGTGACGAAGCGCAGACCGCCGACACCCGCGAAGCAGCTGCGAGCACGATTCGGGAGATGCTCGCGTTCATCTCCGAGGAACGCCCCGTCATCTTCGAGTACAACCCCTACAACTACTACGCCTACCGGAACGACGTGCACGGCATCGGGCAGAGCCCGCCGGAGAGCTACTTCGCGAACCTCCAGAACCGCTCTTCTTCCCGCATGTTCTTCTCGAACGGCGAGAGCGGCCGGTAACCCCCCGCAACTACCGACTTAGCTACATACTCCATGAAGTGGTATATCGCGAAACGCCTTCTGTGGACGGTCGTCGCCGTGTGGATCGCGCTCACCATCACGTTCGGCCTCCTCTCGGTCACGCCGAACCCCGGCATGACGAAGGCCGTGATGGGCTGCGCCGCCGCCGGCGACGACCCCCAGCAGTGCCGCGAACAGTTCAAACAGCAACACGACCTCGATATCCCCGTCACCGAGCGGTACGAGAACTACATGGTGAACATGGCGACCCTCAACTGGGGGTGGTCTGACTCCAGAGGGCAGTACGTCACGTCGGCGATCGCCGACGCGTGGAAGTTCACCGCGCAGTACGCGATACCCGTCATCGTGCTCTCCACGCTCATCGGGTACAGCATCGGGCTCTACTCCGCCTACAAGCCCTACACGCTGACGGACTACGCCGGGTCGTTCGTCGCGTTCTTCGGTATCAGCATCCCGAACTTCTGGTTCGCGCTGGTGTTGATTATGTTACTGGGGACGCGATTCGACTTCATCCCCGTCTACTACCAGAGCGGAATCCCCGTCGAGCAGGGGTGGTTCTCCCTCGCGAACGCGATGCAGCTCGTCCTCCCCATCACCGTGATGTTGACGGCGTCGCTCGCGTGGCAGATGCGGTACTCGCGGGCGCAGGCGCTCGAACAGATGAATCAGGAGTTCGTGAAGGTCGCGAAGGCGAAGGGCGCGAGCCAGTTCCGCCTGATGATCTATCACGTCCTCCGGATGGCGGCGGTCCCGCTCTCGACGAGCTTCGTCGGGAGCCTCATCGCCATCTTCTGGTCGGGGTCCGTCATCATCGAACAGATATTCGCGATTCCCGGGCTCGGCTACATGTCCTACACCGCGCTCGTCGAGCAGGACACCGCGCTCATCCTGGCGACGACGCTCATCACGGTGTTCCTCGCCATCATCGGGAACCTCATCGAGGACATCGCGTACGTCGTCCTCGACCCGCGCATCGACTACGGAGACCGATAACTCATGGCTACAGACAACGACACGTCGTTCGAAGATATCGACTGGGACGCCCACTCGGTGTCGAAGTTCTCACTCTCGGCGGCCGGCGCGGCCGAAATCGTCGCGTACCTCGTGCTCGCCGGCGCGTTCCTCTACGACTACGCGGTCCTGCAGAACGCGGGGCCGCTCGTGCTCAACTGGGACGTGTTGAGCGTCGAGTGGATGTTGATGGGGACGCTCATCGCGATGTTCTTCCACGGCGTCATCCCGCTCGCCCGAAACGCGCGGATGCGGGAGTTCTACTGGCGGCGGTTCAAGAAGAACAAGATCGCGGTGGTGGCGCTCTGCTACCTCGTCACCATCTTCTTCGTCGGTATCGTCGGGCCGCTCTTCCTCGACCCGCCGCAGATCCGGTTCGGGAATCGCATCGTGCCGCCCGTCGGCGTGACGGCGACGGTGAACGGCGTCGTGAAGACGGGGTCGTGGCAGTTCCCGCTCGGCACGACCGGCGAGGGGTACAGCGTCCTGAAACTCGTGGTCTACGGGATGCGCGTGAGCATGGAGGTCGGCCTCATCGCGACGGTCTTCTCCGTCGTCATCGGCTCCGTCGTCGGCGCGGTCGCCGCGCTCGCGACCGCGCTCGACGTCGGGTGGCTGGACGAAGTCCTCATGCGGTACGTCGACATCCAGTCGGTCTTCCCGGCGTTCATGCTCCTCTTGCTCCTCGTCTACCTCTTCGGGAGTCAGCTCTGGATGATTATCCTCATCTACGGCTTCCTCTCCTGGGAGGGCATCGCGCGCACGGTGCGCGGCGAGGCGCTCCAGCGCTCGTCCGAGGAGTACATCGAGGCGGCGCGCGCGTCCGGTGCGAACATGATGTACATCGTCCGTCAACACCTGATTCCGAACTCCGCGAACAGTATCATCATCAACGCGACGGTCGCGATTCCGACGTTCATCCTCGGGGAGGCGGCGCTCGCCTTCCTCGGGTTCAGCGACCCGAGCACGTTCTCGTGGGGGCGCACCATCTCCGCGGGGCAGGCGCACCTCGGCGACGCCTGGTGGATTTCGACGATTCCGGGCGTCTTCCTGTTCTTCACCGTGCTCTCCTTCTACTACGCGGGGGAGGCGATGCGTGACGCGATGGACCCGCGACAGGAGGTCGGCGGGGGTGGTGGCCTGTGAGCGACCGAGAGCCGCTGCTCTCCGTCGACGGCCTGAAGACGTACTTCCACACCGACGAGGGAACCGCGTACGCCGTCGACGGCGTCTCCTTCGACGTCGAGCGCGGCGAGACGGTTGCCATCGTCGGCGAGTCCGGGAGCGGGAAGACCGTGACGAGCGAGTCGATCACGAAAATCCTCGACATGCCGCCCGGCGAAATCGTCGAGGGCTCCATCACGTTCGACGGGACGGAGCTCACGACGAAGACGGACAAAGAGTTACAGAAGATCCGCGGGAACCGCATCAGTCACATCTTCCAGAACCCGCAGAACGGCCTCAACCCCGTCTACAAGGTCGGTCGGCAGATCGGGGAGACGCTCCGCATCCACCGGGACGACCTCTCGAAGGGGGAGGTTCGGAAACGCGTCGTCGACTTGCTCGACCGCACGGGGATTCCGGAGGCGTCGGCGCGCGTCGACGACTACCCGCACGAGTTCTCGGGCGGGATGAAACAGCGCGTCCTCATCGCGATGGCGCTCGCCTGCGACCCCGACCTCCTCATCGCGGACGAACCCACGACCGCGCTCGACGTCACCATCCAGGCGCAGATTCTCCGCCTCCTCGAAGACATCCAGGACGAGTTCGACATGAGCGTCATCTTCGTCACGCACGACCTCGGCGTCGTCTCCGAGATCGCGGACCGCGTCGTCGTGATGTACTCGGGGAAGGTCATGGAGGCCGGCACGGTGGAAGACGTCTTCCGGAACCCCGCACACCCCTACACGAAGGCGCTCATCGAGTGTCTGCCGGGGCGCGGCGGGTCGATGAACCGCATCCCGGGGTCGCTCCCCGCGGTCACGGACCCGCCCGAGGGCTGTCGGTTCAGCCCGCGGTGTGCGTACGCGACCGAGGACTGCCGCACGGGCGGCCAGCCGGCCATGCACGCGGTCCATTCGGAGACGCACGAGGCCTCCTGCGTCTACTACGGCGCGGGCTACGACGAAGCGGAGCTCGACACCGGGAGCGCGGACGAGACGAGCAGTCGAGACACGATGGCTGACGGAGGGACGCGATGAGTCAACGCACGTTCGACCGGCCGACGGACGCAGACGAACCGCTCTTGCAGGTGCGAGACCTGGAGAAACACTACCCCATCAGGAAGGGCGTCCTGAAACAGGAGGTGGCGCGCGTCCGCGCCGTCGACGGCATCTCCTTCGACGTCCACCCCGGCGAGACGGTGGGAATCGTCGGGGAGTCCGGCTGCGGGAAGTCGACCGTCGCGAAATCCATCCTCCGGCTCGACGACCCGACCGCGGGGAGCGTCGAGTTCGACGGCGAGGACATCACGGAGTACGGGGACCGCGAGCTGAAGCGGTTCCGGCGGGAGGCGCAGATGATCTTCCAGAACCCGGATTCGAGCTTCGACCCGCGGATGACCATCGGGGAGTCCGTCTCGGAGCCGCTGCGCATCCACGGCGTCGGCCCGCGGACGCGCCGGCTCGAAATCGCCCGCGACCTCCTCGAACGCGTCGGGCTGAACGCGGACGACGCCGACCGCTACCCCCACGAGCTCTCGGGCGGGCAGAAACAGCGCGTCGCGCTCGCTCGCGCGCTCGTCGTGAACCCGCGCCTCGTCGTCGCCGACGAACCCGTGAGCGCGCTCGACGTCTCCGTGCAGGCCGAAGTGCTCTCCCTCCTCCAGGACATCCAGGAGGAGTTCAACCTCGCCATCCTCTTCATCAGCCACGACATGAGCGTCGTGCGCGAGGTCTGCGACCGCGTCGCCGTGATGTACCTCGGACAGATCGTCGAAATCGGCTCGACGGAAGAGCTCTTCGCGAACCCCGAACACCCCTACACGCGGGCGTTACTCCGGTCGATTCCGACGCTCGACCTCGACTCGCGCGGCATCGACGCCGGCCTCCGCGGCGAAGTCCCGGACCCGACGGACCCGCCCTCGGGCTGTAACTTCTACACGCGGTGTCCGGAAGTCATCCAGCCCGAAGGATACGATTTCGAACAGGAGCACTGGCGGAGCGTCATGGACCTCCGCGTCGCGATGGAGCGCCACGGCGTCGACGTCGACGGGCTCCGCGAGTTCGTCGGCCTCGACGACGGCGAGTCGGTCTCCGAGGCGGACGCCGCGAAGATGAAAGCGGAGCTCCGCAGAGAGCACGACATCCCCGAGTCGCTCACGGACGCGAGCGCGGAGACCGTCCTCGAACGGGCGCTCGACGACGTCGTCCACCGGAACGTCGCGGCGGCCCGCGACCGCCTCGCCGAGGAGTTCGAGACGGTCTGCGAGCGACAAGAGCCGGCCTTGGACGCGGAAGGGTCGAGTCGGCCGACCGCCTGCCACCTCGACGGCGCGCCCGCCGACGACTAAGCCGCCCCCGTCAGTTCTTTTCAGCCGCCGAAGACGAGGAGCGTGGCGTACGCGACGAGGAGGAGGAGCGTGGCGTGTTTCGCGCCGGCGCGCGTCGTGCTCTGCCCCATGTGGCCGGCGACGAACCCCGAGCAGACCGCCTGCACGATGGCGGTGTGGAAGAGGAGGAGGCGGTATTCGGGCTTCTCGCCGCCGCCGCTGCTGCCGCCGACGAAGGAGGGCGTGCCGCCGGGGATCGACGTCCCGGCCGCGCCGGAGCCGAGCTGGCCGAGGTCCGTGGGGATGGAGGGGATGAAGACGACGACGAGCGCGACGATGATGGCGATGAAGACGAAGAAGGAGAGGTAGATGACGATGAGGTAGGTGAGGAGTTCGGTGCGGCGTTCGCGCTTCAGGCGCTGGCTGGCTTTCGCTTCGTCGGCGGCGATGCGGAGGACGGGGCCGAGGTCGCCGCTCGCGCCCATCGCGTTCGTGACGAGCGTGGTGACGCGGGTGACGGTCGCGGTTCCCATCCGGGATTCGAAGCGCTGGAGGGCGGTCTCGGCGTGTGCGCCCCACTGGATGTCGGCCCAGACGCGTTCGAGTTCGCGGGAGAGCGCGCCGAGTTCGGTGTTGACGACGCGGCCGATGCTCTCGACGATTGACATCCCGGCTTCGTTCGTGCTGGCGAGGCGGTCGAGGAAGTCGGGGACGACGGCTTCGATGGCGCTGATGCGGCGGCTCCGCACTTCGTGGGCGGCGGCGAACGTGCCGGTGACGAAGAGCGTGGCGATGACGAGCGGGTCGTCGGCGCGCGCGAGCGTGAGCGACCCCGCCGTCGCGGCGCGGTAGAGGTCGACGGCGACGGCGAGAACGGCGACGGGGATGACGATGTAGAGGACGGCGAGCGGGTTGTCGACGAGGTTCTCGACGGGGTGGCGGAGGCGGTAGGTGATGGGGCGGAGGCGGCAGGCGGCGGCGAGGCGCGCGTGGTTCTTCCGCCGGCGGTCGCCGCCGTCGGTGACGGGGCTGGCGTCGGCGTCGGTGTTCGCGGTTTCGGCGTGGCGGGCGTCGGGGAGGGTCTGGTGCTGCGTGCGCTCCTCGGGCGAGGTGGCGACGGTGGACTCGGTGACGGAGTCGAGGTAGACGAGGAAGCCGAGGGTCGTGACGGGGAGGACGAGGTAGGCGAGGAGGCGGAGGTAGATGAGCATCCCGCCCATGACGAGGCCGATGACGACGAGGACGGTGATGAGGAAGAGCGGGCCGGCGACGAAGACGGTGACGTAGGCTTCGGCGAGCGTGGAGAGGAGTTCGAGGAACTGCGTCTGCTTCGACTCCGCTTGCTCTTTGAAGTACTCGTACTCGTCGCGGAGGAAGCTCGGGAGGTTCTGCCCGGACTGGAGGACGCTGACGAGGTTCTCAGCGAACTCCTGGAGGTCGTCGTTCGGCGTGCGGTCGGCGAGCCGGCGGAGGGACGCGAGGATGTCCGTGCCGAACATGTCGACGTCCTTCACGACGATTTCGAGTTCGTCGGCGGTCGCGCCGTAGACGTCCTTGTTCCGCGCGAGGACGCGGATGATGTCGGTGAACGCCATGCCGGAGCGCGAGAGCGCGTACATGAAGGCGATGTTCCGCTGGAGGCTGGCGTCGATGTGACGGCCGCGGGTCTCGGCGTCGTGTTCGACCATCGACCAGCGGAAGCGGTAGACGGCGAAGGCGGCGGCGACGCCGACGGTCGCGCTCGCGAGGAGGAAGATGCCGGCGAGCTGGAGGACGGAGAAGCCGGGGGAGATGGAGCCGAGGAGCGCGGAGAGTTCACCGGGGAGGGCGTCGGCGAGCGCCGCGTTCCCGGCGACGACGAGGACGACGACGGCGGCGACGGCGTAGACGCTGAGGACGCTGCCGGCGAGCGCGGCGAACGTCGCGTAGAGGAAGGTCTTGGACGCGAAGACGCGGTAGGTCTCGCTGCGGTGGGCGGCGCGGAGCGTCTGGACCTGGTGGCGGTTCACGGGTTCGCGCCGCCGCGTGTACGCGCCGAACGTCGTGAGCGCGATGCGCGTGAAGAGGCGGTTGAGCCGGGGGACGTAGGGCGTGGTGGAGACGAGGAGGACGAGCGCGAAGACGCCGGCGAGCGGGAGGAACTCCGCGATCATTCGCCGCCGAACCCGGTGTCGACGTCCTCGTCGAGGCGGTCGGTCACGCGCTCGACGACGCGCTCGGGGTGGGCGTAGTACTCGTTGACGAGCGCGGTGAACCGCCGGTAGTCGGTGACGTCCTGGTCGACGAGGTACCGGAGTACGCGTTTTCGGTTCTGGAGTTCGCGGAGGAGTTCGGAGCGACTCCACCCGCGTTCGTCCTGGATGTCGCTCAACACCTGGCTGTCGTACTGCTCGAAGGAGTCGTCGACGGGGTTCCACTCGAAGGCGGTGGAGTAGTCGAGGTCGCCGGTACGCTGGTCGATGCCTTCGATTTCGGCGATGACGCGGTTCCGGCGGACGCGGTCGTCGCCGACGTACGTGAGCGTCTGCACGCAGAGGATGTCGAGGCTCTGAATCATCGCGCGCGGGACGTTGATGGGCTCGTTCTCTAAGCGATTGATCGCCGTCTGGACGCTGTCGGCGTGCATCGTCGAGTACGTCGTGTGACCGGTGTTCATCGCCTGGAAGAGCGTCATCGCCTCCGCGCCGCGGACTTCGCCGACGATGATGTACTCGGGGCGGTGGCGGAGCGCGGAGCGGAGCAGGTCGTACATCGTGATGTCCTCGCTCTCGCCGATGCTCTCGCGGGTGACGGAGGAGAGCCAGTTCTCGTGGTAGAGCGTGAGTTCGCGGGTGTCCTCGATGGTGAGGACTTTGGAGCGCGGCGGGACGAACATGGAGACGGCGTTCATGCTCGTGGTCTTCCCGGACGCCGTCCCGCCGGCGAAGAGGAGGCTCTTGTTGGACTCGATGGCGAGCCACAGATAGGCCATCTGGTCGAGGTCGAAGGTGTCGAAGTCGACGAGCGTCGCGGGCGTGAACGGCTCTTCGGAGTACTTCCGGATGGTGAACGCGGAGCCGCGCGGCGTGACTTCGGTGCCGAGCGCGAGTTCGGCGCGCGACCCGTCGGGCAAGGTGGTCTCCGTGACGGGGTCGCCGATGGAGATGTGCCGCCCGGACTGCTGGGCGAGGCGGACGACGAAGGAGTCGAGGTCCTCCTCCTCGAAGGTGACGTTCGTGCCGATGTCGGCGTAGTCGTCGTGGTAGACGAAGATGGGGATGTCGTAGCCGTCGCAGGAGACGTCCTCGATGTGGGGGTCCTCCATGATGGGGTCGACTTTCTCGAACCCCTCGAAGGAGCGGTAGAGGTAGTAGAAGAGCCGGTAGAAGGTGTTCATGTCGAGGACGACCCCGTACTCTTCGAGGAGGTCCTCCATCTGGGTTTTCAGGATGGCTTCGGAGTTCTCGGGGTCGTATTCGGCGCGGAAGACGAGGGACTCACGAATGTCCTCGTAGAGGTCTTCGAGGAGGTCGCGTTCGAACTCGTCGAGTTCGGGTTCGACGGCGACGTAGCGGTGTTCGTTCTCCGCTTCGCTGTAGTTCACGGAGACGAACGCGAAGGGGGCGTTCACCCAGTAGCGGTCGACTTCCTCCATGCCGTCGACGCCGGAGAACGAGACGAGCGGGCCGTGCTCGCTCGGGTCGTAGTTCTCCACGTCGAGGTCCGCGCCGCGGAGCACGTCGACGTAGCGGTGGAGCTGCCAGCGGACCGCTGACGCGCGCGCCTCGACGCTGGAGAGGAAGTCACTCGACATCTACTACCCCTAATAGGCGGGTGAGACTAAAAACGCCCGTGTCGAAACGGACGACGGGGTGACAGGACGCCGGTCGAGGGCGTTTGAGGGTTCGAACTGTTCAAGTGCGGCGCGGGCGGATGGCCTGCATGGAACTCTTCGGGACTGCGGGAATCCGTGGCAGCGCCGAGACGCGGGTGACGCCGTCGCTCGCGCTGGACGTGGGGCGGGCCGCCGGCGTCAACGGCGGCGAGTTCGTCGTCGGGCGGGACGGCCGCGTGACCGGGCCGGCGCTCGCCGCGGCCGTCGAAGCGGGACTGGAGTCGGCGGGCGCGTCCGTCGTCCGCCTCGGGCAGTGTCCGACGCCGGCGCTCGCGTGGGCGAGCCGCGGGCGGCGCGGCGTGATGGTGACCGCCTCCCACAATCCGCCGCAGGACAACGGGCTGAAGCTCTTCGTCGACGGCACGGAGTACGACGGGAGCGAGGAGGGCCGCATCGAGGAGCGCGTCGCGGCGGGGGCGGCACCGGCGGCGTGGGACGAGTGGGGCGAGGGCACGCACGCGTCAGTGCTCGGAGACTACCGCGCGGCGGTCGCCGACTACGCCCGCGGGCACGGCGCGGCCGCAGACGGCCTCCGCGTCGCCGTGGACTGCGGGAACGGCATGGGGAGCGTCGCGACGCCGCAAGTCCTGCGCGCGCTCGGCGCGGACGTCGTCGCGTTGAACGCGAACGTCGACGGCCACTTCCCCGGTCGGCCGAGCAAGCCCACGCCCGAGACGCTCGGCGACCTACAGGCGTTCGTCGCCGGCGGCGAGTTCGACCTCGGACTCGCGCACGACGGGGACGCCGACCGCATCGTCGCGCTCGACAGCGAGGGCGACGTCGTCCACGAGGACACCGTGCTCGCGGTGCTCGCGGAACACTACACGCGCACGGTCGACGTCGCGGACCCCGTGGTCGTGACGACGCCGAACGCCTCCGGGCGTATCGACGACCGCGTGGAGGCGGCGGGCGGGCGCGTAGAGCGCATCCACCTCGGCGCGCTCCACGAGGGCATCGCCGCGGCCCGCGAGCACGGCGGCGACGTCGTGTTCGCCGCGGAACCCTGGAAGCACATCCACACGGAGTGGGGGTCGTGGATCGACGGCGTCACCTCCGCTGCGGTACTCGCGCGCCTCGTCGCGGACGCGGGGAGCGTCGCCGCGCTCACGGCCGACGTGCAGGAGCGCCCGTACCGGAAAGTCTCGGTGGACTGCCCGGACGACGCGAAACCGGCGGTGATGGCCGCGCTCGAAGACGCGCTTCCCGAGACGTTCCCCGAGGCGGCCGTCTCCACGGAGTACGGCGTCCGCCTCGCGTTCGACGACGGGTCGTGGGCGCTCGTCCGACCGTCCGGCACGGAGCCCTACGTCCGGGTGTACGCGGAGAGCGAGACCGTCGACGACCTCGTCGAGACCGTCGTCGGCGTCGTCGAGGACGCGGTCGCGGCCACGTCGTAACGCGAATCCGTTCGCGTCCTTTCGCCCGACCGACGTGAATGCGGCCGTGAGGCACGCACGAGGGACGGAACGACGGATTTATGCGCAAACCATCCTGTGTTTCCGGCAGGTATGGCGGACTTCGAACGACGAGACATTCTCAAGACGCTCGGTGGGGCAGGCACACTCGCGATGACCGGACTGGCCGGCTGCTCGGGAGGGGGAGGCAACGAGACGACGACGCAGAGCGGCGGGTCGGAGAGCGGGGACTCCGAGGACGCGGAGACGACGAGCAGCGACCCGACGAACGTCGGGATGGTGTACGCGCTCGGCGGCCTCGGCGACAAATCCTTCAACGACATGGCGCACCGCGGCGTGCAGGAAGCCGAAGACGAGTACGGCGTCTCCTACCAGAACATGGAACCGGGCTCGCAGAGCGAGATTTCGACGCTCCAGCGGAAGCTCGCGTCCTCGCAGAGCCCGAGCTACGAGCTCGTCACCACGGTCGGCTACGTGCAGGCTGACGCGCTGAAGACGAACGCCGAGCAGTTCCCCGACCAGCAGTTCCAGATCATCGACTCCGTCGTCGACATGGACAACGTGTCCTCGTACACGTTCAAGGAACACCAGGGGTCCTTCCAAGTCGGCTACCTCGCGGGCCTCCTGTCGACGCAGGACTTCTCCGCGGGCACGGGCAGCACGAAGCCCGACGAGAAGGTCGTCGGGTTCGTCGGCGGGAAGGAAGTCCCGCTCATCCAGAAGTTCGAAGCGGGCTACCGCGCGGGCGTCAAGCACGCCGACGACAGCATCGAAGTGCGCGCGGCCTACGCCGGCGCGTACAACGACCCCGCGACCGGGAAGGAGATCGCGCTCTCCATGTTCGACGAGGGCGCGGACATGGTCTACCACGCCGCCGGCGGCACCGGCATCGGCGTGTTCAAGGCCGCACAGGAACGCGGCCGGTTCGCGTTCGGCGTGGACTCCGACCAGTCGAAGTCCGCCTCCGAATACGCCGACGTCATCCTCGCGTCGATGGTGAAACGCGTGAACAACGCGGTGTTCGAGTGCGTCGGGAACGTCGTGAACGACGAGTTCGACGGCGGCTCCGTCCACTCCCTCGGTCTCGCCGAAGACGGCGTCGCGTGTGTCTACGGCGCGGAACTCGGCGGTGACATCCCGCAGTCCGCGAAGGACAAACTCGCGACGTCGAAAGAGCAGATCGCGTCCGGCGAGATCGAAGTTCCGCAGAAACCCGAGAACGTCTGAAGCTGTCGCCGACGCGCACAGCTATCAATGTCTCTCGCAGTTCATCTAGACGGTATCACGAAGCGGTTCCCTGGGGTGGTCGCGAACGACGACGTCGATCTACGCGTCAGGGAAGGGACAGTGCACGCGCTCCTCGGTGAGAACGGCGCGGGAAAGACGACGCTGATGAACGTCCTCTACGGCCTCTACACGCCGAACGAGGGGACGGTGAACGTGGGCGGCGAACCGCGGTCGTTCGCGTCGCCGCGCGACGCCATCGACGCCGGCGTCGGGATGATCCACCAGCACTTCATGCTCGTGGACACGATGACGGTCGCGGAGAACGTCGTCCTCGGCCGCGAACCCCGGAAGTGGGGCGGGCTCGCCGTCGACCACGACCGCGCGAGCGAGGAAGTCCGCGACCTCTCCGAGAAGTACGGGTTCGACGTGGACCCGGACGCCCGCATCGAGGACGTCAGCGTCGGCGTCCAGCAGCGCGTCGAGATTCTGAAAGCCCTCTACCGCGGCGCGGACATCCTCATCCTCGACGAACCCACGGCCGTCCTCACCCCGCAGGAAGTCGACGAGCTCTTCGACGTCTTCGACGAGCTCGCCGCCGAGGGGAAGACGATCATCTTCATCAGTCACAAGCTCGGCGAAGCGATGGAGGCCGCCGACGACATCACCGTCCTCCGCGACGGGAAGAACGTCGGGACCGTGGACGCGAACGCGACCTCCCGCGAGGAGCTCGCGGAGTTCATGGTCGGCCGCGAAGTCCTCTTAGAGGCCGACAAGGACCCGGTCGAGCCCGGCGAACGCGTGCTCGGCGTGGAACACCTCACCGTCGAGGACGACCGCGGCATCACCGCCGTCGACGACCTCTCCTTCGAGGTTCGAGAGGGCGAAGTGTTCGGCGTCGCGGGCGTCGACGGGAACGGCCAGTCCGAGCTCGTGCAGGCCGTTACCGGCATCCGGACGGCGGCGGCCGGCAGCGTCTCCTTCCTCGGCGACGACGTCACGCACGCGTCCCGCCGCGACCACATCGACGCCGGCATCGCGTACATCCCGGAAGACCGCCAGGAGCGCGGGCTCGTCATGGAGTACGACCTCGTGGAGAACGACATCCTCGGGAGCCAGCACGACGAGCGCGTCGCGCCCGGCGGCCGCATCGACTGGGACACCGTCGAAGCCGACGCGCGCGACGTCATCACCGAGTACGACGTCCGCCCGCCCGACCCGAACGCGACCGCGGAATCGCTCTCCGGCGGCAACCAACAGAAGTTCATCGTCGGCCGCGAGTTCGAACGCGACCCCGACCTCGTCGTCGCGAGCCACCCCACGCGCGGGGTGGACGTCGGGAGCATCGAGTTCATCCACGACCGACTCCTCGACCTGAGAGAAGAGGGCAAAGCCATTCTACTCGTCTCCTCGAAACTCGACGAAGTCCGCCAGCTCTCCGACCGCCTCGGCGTCATGCACGACGGCCGCCTCAGCGGCGTCGTCGACCCGGACGCGGTCACGGAGGAACAACTCGGCCTGCTGATGGCGGGCGAGGACGCGGACGCGCCGCGCGCCGAACGCCTCCCGTCCGGGGGTGACGACGCGTGAGCGTCCGCGATACGGTCGACGCCACCCTCGAACGGCTCGTGAACGCCTCGACCGGCGAGCGCGTCGCCATCAGCGTCGCCGCGCTCGTCACCGCGATCATCGTCGGCGGCCTCGTCGTCACCGGCGCGGGCTGGGTGGCGACCTGCAGCACCGCGTGGGTGACGCTCCCGGGGATCGGCTCGTTCTGCTACGACCCCTTCCGCGTCTACAAATACCTCTTCGTCGGGTCGTTCGCCAGCCCGGACTCCCTCGCGTTCTCCGCGTTCAACCTCGCGATCACCCTGCAGGAGACGACGATTCTCCTCATCGCCGGGCTGAGCGTTGCCGTGGCGTTCCGCTCCGGGATGTTCAACATCGGCGCGCAGGGACAGCTCGTCCTCGGCGCGCTCGCGTCCGCGCTCGCCGTCATCGCCGCCGGGCCGTTCGTCCCGGGCGGCCTCGTCGGCACGCTCGTCCTCGTCCCGCTCGCCGTCCTCGTCGGCGCGGTCGTCGGCGGCGCGTACGGCGCGATTCCGGGCGCGCTGAAAGCGTACGCCGACGCGAACGAGGTCATCACGACCATCATGTTGAACTTCATCGCGGCGAACCTCGCGTTCGTCCTCGTCACCCAAGTCTTCCAGGACCCCGGCTCGCAGGCCGTGCAGACGCGCGCCATCCCGGAAGCCGCACGGCTCGACCCCGTGCTCTCCGCCTTCAGCGCGGGCTCGCGGTTCTCCATCGTCGTCCTCCTCGGCGCGATGGTGCTCGCCGTCGGCGTCTACTGGCTGCTCACGCAGACCTCCTTCGGCTACGACCTCCGCACGAGCGGCATCCAGCCGAAAGCCGCCGAGTACGGCGGCGTCGACTCCAAGCGAACGATGGTGTCCTCCATGGCGCTCTCCGGCGCGATCTCCGGCGTCGCCGGCGCAATCTACATCCTCATGGTGCTCGGGAAGTACCAAGACGGCGTTCCCTCCTTCGGCTTCGACGGCATCACCGTCAGCATTCTCGCGGGCAACAACCCGCTCGCCGTCCTCCCCGCCGCGCTCCTCTTCGGCGTGCTCAAAGGCGGGAGCATCGCCATCGAGTTCGGCCTCGAAGTCCCGCCGCAGCTCGTGGACGTCCTCCGCGGGCTCATCATCCTCTTCGTCGCGATGCCGGAGTTCTTCCGGATGCTCGGCCTGAAACTCGGCCTCGGGTCGGACGCGACGGCCACCGGAGGTGAGAGCGAATGACCGGCATCGACGGCGTCTCCCGCCGCGCGCAGATCACGCTCGGCGCGGGCGTCGCCGCCGCGGTCGGCCTCGTCCTCACCTCGGTGTTCGCACAGCCCCTCCAGTCGCTCACCGGCGTCTTCGACGTCTCCTACTTCCAGTCCGCGCTCCGCCTCACCGTCCCCATCGCGTTCGCCGCGCTCGGCGGTATCTTCGCCGAGAAATCCGGCGTCATCAACATCGGCCTCGAAGGCCTCCTCATCATCGCGGCGTTCACCGGCGTCGCCGTCACCTCCGTCGTCGGCTCCGGGGACGCCAGCCAGTCGACGGTCTGGATCGGCTTCGCCGCCGCCGTCGTCGCGAGCGTCCTCCTCTCCCTCGTCTTCGCCGTCATCTGTATCGAGTACAAAGCCGACCAGATTATCGCCGGCCTCGCCGTCTGGCTGGTCGCGCTCGGCTTCGCGCCGTTCGCGTCGAACGTCATCTGGGGGAACGTCAACAGCCCCTCCGTCCCGACGCTCGACGTCTGGTTCGGCATCACGCCCACCGTCTGGATGCTGCTCATCGCCGTCCCCGTCTGCTGGCACGTGCTCTACAACACGAACTTCGGCTACTGGGTGCGCGCGAGCGGCGAGAACCCGAAGGCGCTCGACACCGTCGGCGTCGACGTCCGGAAGGTCCGCTATTCTTCTGTCCTCATCTCCGGGTTCCTCTCCGGAATCGGCGGTGCCGGCCTCGCGCTCGGCCAAGTCGGCCAGTTCATCGGCGGCGGCACCACGATGGTGTCCGGCCGCGGCTGGATCGCGATCACGGCGTACCTCTTCGGGAACTACAACCCTCTCGGCGCGTTCGGCGCGAGCTTCCTGTTCGCCGCGCTCAACGCGCTCCAGGTCCGCCTCCAGCAGATCGGCCTCGCCATCCCCTCCGCCGTCATCGAGATGATTCCGTACATCACGGTCATCATCGTGCTCGCCCTCGTCGGCCGCACGCGCGTCCCCGACGCCGCCGGCGAGCACTACGACACCGGCGAAGACCAGCGGTAGCGAACCACCCCGTCTTTTCTTCTCGGCTGTCGAACCCGCCGCTATGACCGACGACCAGCAGTTGCTCGCCGACGCCCGCGACGCTCTCGACGCCGCCTACGTCCCCTACTCGGAGTACCGCGTCGGAGCGGCGCTCCGCACCGCCGACGGAACCGTCTATACGGGCGCGAACATCGAGAACGCGAACTACTCGAACAGCCTCCACGCGGAGGAAGTCGCACTCGCCGCCGCCGTCCGCGACGGCCACCGCGAGTTCGACACCGTCGTCGTGACGAACGACGAGCGCGACGGCCTCACGCCCTGCGGGATGTGCCGGCAGTCGCTCGCGGAGTTCTGCGACGACGACGTCCGCGTCCTCTGCGACACCGGCGACGGCTTCGACGAGTGGACGGTCGGCGAACTCATCCCTGACACTATCGACCGCGGCCGGCTCGGAAAGTAATCAGGGGAGGGCGTCGACGACCTGCCGGCGGTTCAGGAGGACGAAGCCGGCGACGATGACCGAGAACCCGAGGAGCGTCGCGGCGGTCACAGGCTCGCCGAGGAGAGCAGCGCCCGCGACCGTCGCGACGAGCGGCACCGTGTAGGAGACGAGGTTCGCGCGCACCGGGCCGGCCGTCCGGATGAGCGTGAAGTACGCGAGATAGGCGAACGCGGTCGCGAACAGCCCGAGGTAGAGGAGGATGCCGGCGACGGTCGGCGTCATCGTCGCGTCGGCGAGCGTCTCCCCGGACGCCGCCGCCCACGCGTGGAGGCCGACCGCGCCGACGACCATCGCCCACGCCGTCCCGGGGGCGGTCTCGATCGACGGCTGGACGCGCCGAGAGACGACGCTGCCGAGCGCGATTGCGGCCGCCGCGACGAACACGAGACCGAGCGCGAGCGTGTCCGCGCCGAGGAGCGCGTTCGGCTCGGGGTTCGCGACGATGACGACGCCGACGAGCCCGCAGAGCACGCCGAGCGCTTCGACGGCGTCGAGGCTGTCCGATGGGAGCAGGAGGCTCGCCACTCCGATGGAGAGGATGGGGTTGAGGCTGTAGACGATAGCGGCGGTTCCCGACGTGAGGTGTTGCTGGGCGACGAACAGCAGGCCGTTGTTGACGGCGACGATGAGGCCGCCGCTCACCAAGAGGTCGACGACGTCGCCCCGAGTGCGCGGGAGGAACGCGCCGCGCTCCGTGCGAGCGAAGGCAATTCCGAGCAGGATGGCTGCGCCGACGTCGAAGCGGAACGCGGCGAACAGGAGCGGCGGGAGCGCGTCGAGGCCCGCCTTGATCGCGACGAACGACCCGCCCCAGGCGAGCGAGACGTAGGCGAACAGCGCCGCAGCGAGATACCGAGAACGTGACACGAGTCGCGGTACGGCGTCCCCCCGGAAACACCACTCGGTTGCAGAACGGGAAGAACCATGGGCGTCCGCCGCCCTGCTCTCAGTATGACCGACGACTCCGAAGACCCGAACGCGAACCGGCAGTACCACGTCGACGTCACGCCCGACGACGTCGCCGGGAGCGTCCTCCTCCCCGGGAACCCCGAGCGCGTCGATAAGATCACCGCGCTCTGGGACGAGCACGAGGAGAAGGCGTCCCACCGCGAATACCGGACCGCGACCGGGACCTACGAGGACGCCCCGATCTCCGTCACGTCGACGGGTATCGGGAGTCCGAGCGCCGCTATCGCCGTCGAGGAGCTCGCGCGCGTCGGCGCGGACACCTTCATCCGCGTCGGCTCCTGCGGCGCGATCCAACAGGGCATGGAGGTCGGCGACCTCGTCATCACGTCCGGCGCAGTGAGACAAGAAGGAACGAGCGACGAGTACGTCCGCGAGGACTACCCGGCGAGCGCCGACCACGAAGTCGTCTCCGCGCTCGTCGCCGCCGCCGAACGCCTCGGTCACGACTACCACGTCGGCATCACGATGAGCGCGGACTCCTTCTACGCCGGCCAGGGGCGACCGGGCTTCGGCGAGTTCATGGCCGCCGGCGGCGAGGACCTCGTTCACGACCTCCGAGACGCGAACGTGAAGAACATCGAGATGGAAGCCTCGGCGATTCTCACCATCGCGAACGTCTACGGCCTCCGCGCGGGCGCGGTCTGCTCCGTCTACGCCAACCGCGTCACCGGCGAATTCCGGACGGAGGGCGAGTCCAGAGCCGCCGAAACCGCGAGCCTCGCCGTGAAACTCCTCGCGAAGATGGATCAGGTGAAGGAGGACGCCGGCGTCGACGAATGGCACGCCGGCCTCAGCCTCGACTAACGACGTCGCGGGAAACCTACACTTCGGGCGGATAGCGAACAGGCGACACCGAACTTCGTCGTCGCGGGACGTGGCGTCGCGCTCACCGAATCGCGCGCCCCGCGGCCATCATCACGTCACGACGCGAGTTGGCCGCGTCTTCGTACTTGAACGCTCGGAGGAACAGAACCGATCCACGGAACCAGCGTCGAAGAAACAGAGAGAAAGCATCCGGCGACCGAGCGGGTCGAAGACCCCGGAATCTCGCGAGAGCAAGCTCTCGCTGAGTCACACTCACTCACCACGTTCGCTCGCGTGACGGCCGCCGGTTCACTCGCGGCTTCGCCGCGAGGCCGACGACTGAGGGACTGTAAGGACCGAAGGAGGAAGCTTTTGGTGGAGATTTTGCCAGCGCGCCGTCAGGCGCGCGCAGCAAAACGTGCTATAGGGCGTCCCAGGCGTCGAGCGCGCGGTTCCAGGAGGTGATCTTGGCGATCCAGCGCGCGGCCGCGCCCTTCTTCAGGATCTTCGCGGGGAGGCTGTTGAAGGTGCGGATGGGGAGGTCGAAGTCGGCGACGGTGACGTCGTGGGCGATGGCGGTTTCGCCGACGGAGATGAGGGTGCCCTGGTCCTGGTACGTCCACTTCTTGAGGGGGCGGCCGTGGAGGGCGGCGACGATGTTCTCGGCCGCGACTTCGGCGGCCTGCCAGGCGGCGAGCGCGGTGGGCGGGGCGGGGCGTTCGCCGGGCTGGTCGATGACGGCGTTGTCACCGATGGCGAACACGCGCTCGTCGCTCGTCTGGAAGTCCATGCCGGCTTGGAGGCGGTTGTGTTCCTTCTCGATGTCGACGTCTCCGTACTCCTGCGGTCCGGTGACGCCGCCGGTCCAGAGGAAGACGTCGTAGTCGAGGGCGTCGCGCTCCTCGAACTGCACTTGGTTCGCGGTGGCTTCGACGATGGGGTCGTCGGTGAGGATGTTGACGCCGGCTTCGTCGAGGCGGTGGCGGAGCGCGCCCTGGACCTGGGAGTCGCCCGGCGGGAAGATCTCCGGCATGGCTTCGACGAGGTGGATGTCGATGGGGGCGTTGTGGTTGTCGCGGAACTCGGCGATCTCGCCGGCGGACTGGATGCCGGAGAGGCCAGCGCCACCGACGACGACCTGCGCGGGACTCTCGCGGGTGGCGTTCTTCGCGGCCTGTTTGACCTGTTCGTGGATTTCGAGCGCGTCGTCGAGGCTCTTGAGGTAGAGCGGGTGGGTGTCCATCCCGGGGATGCCGAACGTCGCGGTCTCGCTGCCGATAGCGGCGAGGAGGTAGTCGTAGTCGACGGTGCTCCCGTCCTCGAGTTGGACGCGGCGGGAGGTCGTGTCGACGTCGACGACGCGGCCCTGGACGAACTCGGTTTCGGGCGATTTGATGTCGTCGACGGGGATGGTGATCTTGTCCTTGACGCTGGGGTCGCGGATGACGCGGTGGGATTCGTGGAGAACGAGGTGGTAGTCGGTGTCGGAGACCCAGGTGAGCGAGGCGTCGCGGGGTAGTGCGTCCTCGAGCGGGGCGATTGCGCCCGCGCCAGCGTAGCCAGCGCCGAGAACGACGACTCTGTCAGACATACCTGTGGCTGGAACGCCGACGAATACAAAGCCTTTGGTTACGGGCGTTACGCGGTAAACGCGGGCGTCCGCCGCCCGTCAGACGACCGGAGTGGGAGAGCGCGGGAGTTAGTGTGCGGGCTGCTCGGCGGGCGCTTCCATCCGGTCGATTTTGAGGATGAGGACGTTGTTGGTGTCGTCCTTGCCGTCGACGTCGCCTTCGACGACGAGCTTGGAGAGCGGGGTCGGGCCGACGACGACGTGGTCGCCTTCGTGGAAGTCGCGGACGCTCCCGCGGAGGTGGATTTCGGCGCGGCAGAGGTCGGGGTGGTGGACGCTCGTGAGCGAGATTTCTTCGACGTTCGCGTCGACTTCCTCACCGTCGTGCGTGACGGGGACTTCGGCGGCGGAGTCGAGCTGCTGGACGTCGAGGGCCTTGTACGCGTTCGACGTCGGCTTGTATCCGCCCTTCGGGCCGGGGACGCCCTCGACGAGCTGGAGGGCTTTCAGGCTCTGCATCTGATTCCGAATCGTCCCGGGGTTCCGGTCGACCTCCGCGGCGATGTCCTCGCCCTTCACGGCTTCTTCGCGTTCCGTGTAGAGGTTCACGAGCGCCGTGAGAATCGCGCGCTGACTGGACGTCAGCTCGATTGATGACATACGTGCAGGTTCGTGCGAGAACCGCATAAAACTCTCGAAGGCCGGGACGGGCCGAGGCGTCGAATCGCCCGCCGAGCGGGTCGCACGGGAGCACCAGTAGAGAGGTGTCGAGAGCGCGTTCGGAGACGGCTCCCGTGGTGGAGTTCTGGGGTGGGGTGTGAACCGGTCGTACTTTCAGGCGGGCACGCCGAGTGTGGGCTATGACGCTCGACCGACCTGTGCGAATCATCGGCGCGCCCTCCGACTACGGTGCGAACCGCCGTGGCGTCGACATGGGGCCGTCAGCCATCCGGTACGCCGGGCTCGCCGAGGAGCTCGAAGCGATGGGGTTGGAGACGACGGACGAGGACGACCTCCCGATTCCGCGCGCGGAGACGCGTGACCCCGACGTCGAGCAGCTCCGGTCGGGGAACGCGAAGTTCCTCCGGGAGACCCGTGAGGTCTGCGAGGCGCTCGAAGCGCGCGTCGCGGACGCCATCGAGGCGGGGATGTTCCCGCTCGTCCTCGGCGGCGACCACTCCATCGCCATCGGCTCGCTGAACGGCGCGGGGAAGAACGCGGACGTCGGCGCGATCTGGTTCGACGCGCACGGCGACTTCAACACGCCGGAGACGAGCCCGTCCGGGAACGTCCACGGGATGCCGCTCGCCGCGGCGCTCGGCCGCGGCGCGTTCGCCGAGGAGCCGTGGGCGTCCGAGAACCGCCTGCGCGAGGAGAACGTCGTCTACGTGGGCCTGCGCTCCGTCGACGACCACGAGCGCGACGCCATCAACGCGAGCGAGATGACGGCGTTCACGATGAGCGACATCGACGAGCGCGGCATCGGCCCCGTCGTCGAGGACGCCCTCGACGCGGCCACCGCGGGCGTCGACGGCATCCACGTCAGCTTCGACATGGACTGGCTCGACCCGAACGAGGCCCCGGGCGTCGGGACGCCCGTCCGCGGCGGCTCCAGCTACCGCGAAGCCCACTCCGCGCTCGAACTCGTCGCCGAACGCCACGCCAGCGAGGGCGTCCTCCGCTCCATGGAGCTCGTCGAAGTCAACCCGATTCTCGACTCCCACAACCAGACCGCGGACCTCGCGGTCGAACTCGCGGCGTCCGC
This sequence comes from Halocalculus aciditolerans, assembly GCF_014647475.1. Classification (NCBI taxonomy): domain Archaea; kingdom Methanobacteriati; phylum Methanobacteriota; class Halobacteria; order Halobacteriales; family Halobacteriaceae; genus Halocalculus; species Halocalculus aciditolerans. Next base: position 348,773 of record NZ_BMPG01000002.1, read on the forward strand.
GCTCGGGAAACGCATCCTCTGAGAGAAAAACCGGAAGATTCGGGTTTCGAGCGAGCTATTCGTCGTCTTCGGACTCGTCCGCTTCGCCTGCTGCTTCCGCGTCTTCTTCGTCGGTGTCCTCGCTGGGCGTGAAGACGTCGACGGCGGCGAGGCGGTCGTCGTCGCCTAAGTCCATGACTTTGACGCCCTTCGTGTTCCGGCCGATTTCGGAGATTTCCGCGACGGGCATGCGGATTATCTGGCCGGCTTCGCTCATCGCGACGACGTGGTCGTCGGCGGCGACGGCGTTGATGGCGGAGACGCGGCCGTTGCGCTCGCCGGTCTTGATGTCGACGAGGCCCTTGCCGTTCCGGGACTGCTCGCGGTACTCGGCGAGCGGGGTGCGTTTCCCGTAGCCGAACTCCGTAACTGTAAGGAGGTCGCGGGGGTCGTCCGAGGTCGCGGCCGCGAGGCCGGCGACGGCGTCGCCGCCGTCGAGTTTCATGCCGCGGACGCCGCGGGCGTTCCGCCCCATCGCGCGGACGTCGGACTCGTCGAAGCGGATGGCGTGCCCGCGTTCGCTCCCGAGGACGAGTTCGTTCTCGCCGTTCGTCACTTCGACGTCGACGAGCGCGTCCCCGTGTTCGAGGCTGATGGCGATGATGCCGGTGGAGAGGATGTTCGAGAAGTCCCCGACTTCCGTTCGCTTGACGTAGCCGTCCTGCGTCGCCATCGTGAGGTACTCGTCCTCCTCGAAGTCGTCGGTGTTGACGATGGCGGTGACGCGCTCGCCGTCGTCTAAGTCGAGGATGTTCACCGCGGACGTTCCTCTGGCGGTCCGGCTCATCTCCGGGACCTGGTAGGTTTTGAGCTGGTAGACCTGGCCCTGATTGGTGAACGCGAGCAGGTAGTCGTGCGTGTTCGCGTGGAACACCGTCGACACCTTATCGCCCTCCTTCAGGTCGGAGCCGATGACGCCTTTTCCTCCCCTATGCTGGCTCTTGAACGTCTCGGCGGGCACGCGCTTGATGTAGTCCTGCTCGGAGAGGACGACGACGACGTCCTCCTCGGGGATGAGGTCCTCGTCGGTGACCGTGCCGGTGTCCTCGATGATGGAGGTGCGGCGGTCGTCGCCGTACGTCTCCTTCATCTCGCGGAGCTCGTCCTTCACGACGCCGAGGAGCTCTTCCTCGCTCTCGAGGATCGCTTCCAGGCGTTCGATTTCCGCGGTGACCTCCTCGTACTCGTCTTCGATTTCGGCGGCCTCCATCGAGGTGAGGCTGCCGAGCTGCATGCGGACGATGTGCGCGGCCTGCTCCTCGGAGAAGCCGAAGGTCTCGCGGAGCGCGGCGCGCGCGCCGTCGCGGTCCTCGGCGTTCCGAATCGTCTCGACGACGTCTTCGGCGTTGTCGAGCGCCTTCAGGCGGCCTTCGAGGATGTGCGCGCGGTCCTCGGCTTCGGCGAGGTCGAACTCGCTGCGGCGACGCACGACCTCGCGGCGGTGGTCGAGGTAGTGCTGGAGCATCTCCTTCAGCGTCAGGACCTTCGGCTCGCCGTCGACGAGCGCGAGGTTGATGACGCCGAACGTGCGTTCGAGATGCGACTCTAGGAGGTGGTTCTCGACGACGTCGACGTTCGCGCCGCGCTTCAGCTCCACGACGACGCGGATGCCGTCGCGGTCGGATTCGTCGCGCAGGTCGCGCACGCCCTCTAAGTCGCCGTCGTTCACGTCCTCAGCGATGCGCTCCACCAGCCGGCTCTTGTTCTGCTGGTAGGGGAGTTCGGTGATGACGATCTGCTTCCCGCTGCGCTCCTGGTTCTCCTCGACGTGGTATTCGGCGCGGACGCGGAGGCGACCGCGTCCCGTCTGATAGGCCTTCTTCACCGGCGAGCGGCCGACGATGTTCGCCCCGGTCGGGAAGTCCGGCGCTTTCACGTACTCCATGAGGTCGCGGACGGTCGCGTCCGGGTTGTCGACGAGGTGGACGGCGGCGTCGACGACCTCGGTGAGGTTGTGCGGCGGCACGTTCGTCGACATGCCGACCGCAATCCCGGACGAGCCGTTGACGAGGAGGTTCGGCACCGCAGAGGGCAGGACGTCCGGCTCCTGAAGGCGGTCGTCGTAGTTCGCGGAGAAGTCGATGGTGTCCTTCTCGATGTCCGCGAGCAGCTCCTCCGCGATGGGGGCCATCCGGGCTTCCGTGTACCGCATCGCCGCGGCCGGGTCGCCGTCAACGGAACCGAAGTTCCCCTGACCGTCGACGAGCGGGTAGCGCATCGAGAAGGGCTGCGCCATCCGCACGAGCGCGTCGTAGATAGCGGAGTCACCGTGCGGATGGAAGTCACCCATCGTCTCGCCGACGATGCTGGAGCTCTTCCGGTGCGTGGAGCCGGAGGTGACGCCGATTTCGTGCATCGCGTAGAGGATGCGGCGGTGGACGGGTTTGAGGCCGTCGCGCACGTCGGGGAGGGCGCGTCCCGCGATGACGCTCATCGCGTAGTCGATGTAGGACTGCTCCATCTCCTCTTCGACGCGAACGCTCTTCACGCGCTCTGCGACCGTGTCCGTGACGTCTGGTGCGTCTGAGCTCATATGTCCACCCACTCCGCGTCGGTCGCGTGCTCCTGGATGAACTGCTTGCGCGGTTCCACCGCGTCACCCATGAGGACGCTGAACATTCTGTCGGCTTCGGCGGCGTCTTCGACGTTGAACTGCTTCAGGATGCGGTTCTCCGGGTTGAAGGAGGTGTCCCAGAGCTGCTCGGGGTTCATCTCCCCGAGACCCTTGAATCGCTGAATCTGCGTCGGGTTCCCGCCGCAGACCTCCTCGATGATCTCCTCGCGTTCCGCCTCGGTCATCGCGTCGTAGGTCTCGCCGCGGTAGCGGATGCGGTAGAGCGGCGGCTGAATCGCGTACACGTGCCCGCCCTCTAAGAGCGGCCGCATGTGGCGGTAGAAGAACGTCAAGAGGAGCGTGCGGATGTGCGCGCCGTCGACGTCGGCGTCAGTCGCGAGGATGATCTTGTCGTACCGGCGGTCCTCGATGTCGAATTCTTCGCCGATCCCCGTGCCGATTGCGGTGATGAGCGCGCGGATCTCGTCGTTCTCCAGAATCCGGTCGAGGCGGTGTTTCTCGACGTTCAGGATCTTTCCCTTGATCGGGAGCACCGCCTGGTGTTCGCGGTTCCGCGCCTGCTTCGCGCTGCCGCCCGCGGAGTCCCCTTCGACGATGAAGAGCTCGGCTTCCTCGGGGTCGCGGGACTGGCAGTCCGCGAGTTTCCCGGGGAGCGCCGTCGACTCCAGCGCCGACTTCCGGCGCGTGAGCTCTTCGGCCTTCTTCGCGGCTTTCCGCGCCTTCGCGGCTTCGACGGCCTTGTTGATGATGGCGCGCGCCGTGTCGGGGTTCTCCTCGAAGTAGGTGCCGAGGCCCTCGTGGAGCGCGGATTCGACGACGCCGCGGACTTCCGAGTTCCCGAGCTTCGTCTTCGTCTGTCCCTCGAACTGGGGGTCGGGGTGTTTGACGGAAATAACCGCCGTCAGGCCCTCGCGGATGTCCTCGCCTTTGAGGTTGTCGCCGTCGATGGGGCCGAGGAGGTCGTTGGTGTTCGCGTAGTCGTTCACCACGCGGGTGAGCGCGGTCTTGAAGCCGGTGAGGTGCGTGCCGCCCTCGCGGGTGTTGATGTTGTTCGCGAACGCGTGCGTGGAGGACTGGAGGTCGTCGGTCGCCTGCATCGCGATGTCGACCTGCACGCCCTGGTCTTCGTCCTCGATGAAGATGACGTCGTCGTGGAGCGCCTGCCGGGACTCGTTGAGGTAGCGGACGAACTCGCGGATGCCGCCCTCGTAGTGGAACGTTTCCGTTCTCTCCTCTTCGCCCTCGCGCTCGTCCGTGAGCGTGATGGTGACGCCCTCGTTGAGGAAGGCGAGTTCGCGGAGGCGCGTCTGGAGCGTCTCGAACTTGTACTCCGTCGTCTCGAAGATGTCGGTGTCCGGGCGGAACCGGATGAGCGTCCCGGTCTCGTCTTCGGGGACGTCGCCGATTTCCTCTAAGTCCGTGACGGGTTCGCCGCGCTCGAACTTCTCTCGGTACTGCGTGCCGTTTCGCTTGACGACGACGGCGAAGCGCTCGGAGAGCGCGTTCACCACGGAGACGCCGACGCCGTGCAGCCCACCCGAGACCTGGTAGGATTTGTTGTCGAACTTCCCGCCGGCGTGGAGGACGGTGAGGATGACCTCGACCGCCGGCCGGTCGTACTCCTCGTGCGTGTCGACGGGGATGCCGCGGCCGTCGTCCTCGACGCTGACCGATCCGTCGTCGTGGAGAGTCACCTCGATCTCGTCACAGTACCCGGCGAGCGCTTCGTCGATGGAGTTGTCCACCACTTCGTAGACCAGGTGGTGGAGACCCCGAGAGTCGGTAGAACCGATGTACATCGCTGGCCGTTTCCGCACCGCTTCCAGGCCCTCTAAGACCTGAATCTGGCCAGCGCTGTACTCACTTTCGTCTGCCATGAATGGTTACTCGCTGCTAGGTCCTACTCTCTTAAAAAGCCTCTCGTGCGCGTGCGCGACGCGCGTATGACACGTGTTCGACACCGCGGCTCGAAGCATCCGCGGGCCGAGGCGTCGGCGAACCGAGAGTGCGACTCGACGGGCCAGCCTCGCGGCGCGACCGTTCGGCTCGACGGCGCGCCCTCCGACCTGACGCCGTCGACGGATGCGTTCGACGGCGCGCGACACGACCCGCTCCGAGCGGGTATTTCGACGTTCCGCCCCGCGTCGGCGTTTTCGTGGCTCCTCGCGTCGGTCTTCACTTTCACTCCGCCACCGGGACGTTCTTATCTCGGGAAGGGATACATCCGGTACTGAATGACGTCCTTCCAGTCGACGCTCGGCGACGGGGTGGCCGAGGAGCTCGCGCAGAACCAGCGCGAGATCTCCATCGCCGAGTTCTTCGAGAAGAACAAACACATGCTGGGCTTCGACTCGGGGGCCCGCGGGCTCGTCACCGCCGTGAAAGAGGCGGTCGACAACGCCCTCGACGCCGCCGAGGAAGCCGGAATCCTCCCAGACATCTACGTCGAAATCGCCGAGAACGGCGACTACTACACGCTCGTCGTCGAGGACAACGGCCCCGGCATCACCAAAGAACAAGTCCCCAAGGTCTTCGGGAAACTCCTCTACGGCTCGCGCTTCCACTCCCGCGAGCAGACCCGCGGCCAGCAGGGCATCGGGATCTCAGCGGCCGTCCTCTACAGTCAGCTCACCTCCGGGACGCCCGCGAAAATCACGAGCCGGACGAAGGGCTCGGACACCGCCGAATACTTCGAGCTCATCATCGACACGGACACGAACGAGCCGGAGATTCAGACGGCGGAGACGACGTCGTGGGACCGAACCCACGGGACGCGCATCGAACTGGAGATGGAGGCGAACATGCGCGCTCGCGGTCAGCTCCACGACTACATGGAGCACACGGCGGTCGTGAACCCGCACGCGCGCCTCGAACTCCGCGAGCCGAACGCCCACGAGAAGTACGAACGCGCGGAGAACGCGGGGCTCCCCGCGGAGACCGAAGAGATCCGCCCGCACCCCCACGGCGTCGAACTGGGCGCGCTCATCAAGATGCTCGGTGAGACCGACTCGCACTCGGTCTCCGGCTTCCTCCAGGAGGAGTTCACGCGCGTCGGCGCGAAGACCGCGGACAGCATCCTCGACGCCTTCCGCGACAACCACTTCGGCCGCGAAGCCGCCTGGCAGACGCCCGGCGCTGGCGACGATGTGGACGTCGAGGCCGTCGTCACGGACGCGATCTCGAACAAGGGCGCGGCGGCGACGTCGGCGTTCGCCGAGCACGTCGAGCGCGCCTTCGCGGAGCGCGACCGGCTCTCGTATACGGACCTCGAAGCCGTCGTCGCGAACGTTTCTGATACGGTCGAAGGCGAGACCGGGAAGTCGTTCGGCGACACGGTGCAGGAGAACGTCGTCGACGCGCTCTGGGGCGTGCTCGCCGCCGACGAGAACCGAACGGAGAGCCTCTACCCGTTCGTTGACGAGGCGACGACGGTGCAGAAGGGCGACGCGGTCGTCCACGGCCTCGCCGAGCGCATCGCGGAGAAGTTCGACGAGGAGACGCCGCGAGCGCGCGTGACCCGCGGGACGCTGGAGACGTTCGTGGAGCGCGCCGCGGAGATGACGGCCGACGTCGAGGACGCGACCGTCGGCGAGACGGCGCGGGAGAACGTCGCGGACGCCATCTGGGCGTCGATGGTGCGCGTCGAGGACGACGTGCCGCTCGTCCGCGAGATCGCCGGGGAGCGCGACCTCGCCCGCGACCTGCTCGACGCGATGACCCGCACGGACGTCATGGCTCCGCCGACGGACTGCCTCGCGCCCATCACCGCCGAGCTCGTCGAAGCGGGGTTACGCAAGGAGTACGACGCGGACTTCTACGCGTCGGCGACGCGGGACGCGGACGTCCACGGCGGCGACCCCTTCATCGTCGAAGCCGGCATCGCGTACGGCGGCGAACTCGCCGCGGAGGGGAGCGTCGACCTCATGCGCTTCGCGAACCGCGTGCCGCTCGTCTACCAGCGCGGCGCGTGCGCGACGACGCAAGTAATCAAGAACATCGGCTGGCGGAACTACGGCCTCGACCAGCCCGGGGGAAGCGGGATGCCGAGCGGCCCCTGCGTCGTCATGATCCACGTCGCCTCGACGAACGTGCCCTTCACGAGCGAGTCGAAGGACGCGCTCGCGAACGTTCCCGCCATCGAGGACGAAATCGAACTCGCCGTCCGCGAGGCCGCGCGCGACCTGAAGTCCTACCTGAAGGCGCAGCGCTCCCGGCAGAAGCGCCGGCAGAAGCAGAACGTCATCGCGGACATCCTCCCGAAGATGGCGCACAAGGTCTCCGAGATGACCGGCCGCGAGGAGCTCGTCGTCGACGACTCCCTCGCCCGCATCATGAACAACGTCCTCGTCGAACGCGAATCCGAGGGAGACACGGCGAGAATCGTCGTGGAGAACCACTCCGGGCAGTCCGCCGACCTCGACGTCACTGACATCGTCACCGAAGAACCCACGGACCTCTCGGACGGCACCGTCGTCGAGATGGACGGCGAGTGGTTCGTGAAGTGGTCGCCCTCCGTCGCGAGCGGCGACGACGCCGTCCTCTCCTACACCGTCCCCGACGGCAGCGAGGGCGGTCTCACCGTGAAAGGCGTCGACGACGAGAAACTAACCGTCAACCAATGAGTCAGACAGACAACACCGACGAAATCGCACAGGAACGCCTCCTCGACCTCGCCGAGGAGTTCTACGACCAGTTCCTCGACGGGGAGATCCCCCACATGGACATCCCGACGCGCTCGAAGTCGAACATCGTCTTCGACGAAGAGTCTCAGGTCTGGGTCTACGGCGACCGGAAGAGCACTCGCTCCGCGAACTCCGTCCGCGGCGCGCGCAAACTCCTCAAAGCCGTCTACACCGTCGAATTCCTCGAACAGCAGTTAGAGGAGGACCGCTCGTCGACGCTGCGTGAACTCTACTACCTCTCCGAGTCCTGGGACGAGGCGGAGGCGAAGTTCAACGACCAGTCGGAGTCCGACAAACTCGTCGAAGACTTAGAGATCGTCTCCGGCGTGAAACGCGAGGACTTCCACATGCGCCCCGAAGAGTCGGGCGCGAAAGTCATGGGGCCGCTGCGCATTCGCGAGCAGACGAACCGCGGCGACCGCGAAATCCACTGTCAGGAGGACGTCGGCCAAGGCGGCTACCAGATTCCCAACAACCCCGACACCATCGAGTTCCTCGACCACGACGTCGACTTCGTCCTCTGCGTCGAGACCGGCGGGATGCGCGACCGCCTCGTCGAGAACGGCTTCGACGACGAGTACAACGCCCTCGTCGTCCACCTCGGCGGCCAGCCCGCCCGCGCCACCCGCCGCCTCACCAAACGCCTCCACGACGAACTCGACCTCCCCGTCACCGTCTTCACTGACGGCGACCCCTGGAGCTACCGCATCTTCGGCTCCGTCTCCTACGGCTCTATCAAATCCGCCCACCTCTCCGAATACCTCGCCACCCCTCAGGCCGAGTTCATCGGCATCCAACCGAGCGACATCGTCGAATACGACTTACCTACTGATTCGCTCTCCGACTCCGACGTCAACGCCCTCGAAAGCGAGTTAGAGGACCCCCGCTTCCAGGACGACTACTGGACCGAGCAGATCGAACTCCAACTCGACATCGGCAAGAAGGCCGAACAGCAGGCGCTCGCGTCTCGCGGGCTGGACTTCGTCACCGACACCTACCTCCCCGAACGCCTCGACGAGATGGGCGTCATCTAAACACCCACGTTTTTATTGTCGTTCGAAAGGCGCGTTGCGCCTTTCGCGATGACGAGAGACGGCGAAGCCGTCTCTCGAACCACGAGCTGTCGGCTTCGCCGACCGCCCGATAAAAACCTGGACTAAAAGCCTCCTCGCTCCTGCCGCGCCCTCTGGGCGCGTTAGTCGCTCGTTGGCCTCGCGGCTCGCATTCGCTCGCCGCGAGTGAACCGCGACCCTACCGGGCTCTGGGCGGGACCGGTAGGGTCGCGGACGCTCACCCCGTCTGTTGTTTGACGAGCTACCGGAGTCGCCCGTCGAGAACGGGTTCGACGCGGCCACCGACTTCGACGTCGATTCCGTCGCGTGTTTCCTCGGCGCGGAGATGGAGGCGCGAGGGACGATCCATCTCGTAGCCCTGTTCGACGGTGGCGTCGACGGGGTCGGCGTCGACGTAGTCGTGGCGGGCGAGGTAGGCGGCGAGGCAGCCGTTCGAGGAGCCGGTGGCGGGGTCTTCGGGGACGCCCGCGCAGTCGGCGAAGACGCGGGCGTGCAGGTCGTTTCCGGGTTCTTCGGTTTCGTCGGTGAAGACGAGGACGTTGAGGTTCCCGTGGACGTCGATGAGTCGGTCGTAGTACGCGTCGAGTTGGGTGTCGGCGCGCCGGACGGCGTCGAGGGAGGCGAGCGGGACGACGACGGTCGGGAGGCCGGTGGAGACGACTTGCACCGGATGTTCGGCGTCGAGGTCGGCTTCGGCGAGGCCGAGGACGGCCGCGAGGAGCGCGGGAGGGAGTTCGTCGCCGAAGTCGGGTTCGATCTGTTGCATCCAGTAGACCGCCTCGTCGTGCTCGCGTTCGACCCAGACCGGAATGCGGCCGACGCCGAGGTCGAGGACGAGTTCGTCCGGGCGGTCGTCGGCGACGTGTTCGCGGACGACGTTCGCCGCGCCGAGCGTCGGGTGGCCGGCGAACGGCAGCTCTTCGGCGGGGTCGAAGATGCGGACGGGGTACGCGCCGTCGACGGGTTCCTCGGACTCGACGAACGCGGCTTCGGAGAAGTTCGTCTCCCGCGTGCATCTCCGCCGCGTCGAGGGCCGAGGCGTCGCGGACGACGGCGAGCTGGTTCCCCGTATACCGGTCCTGCGCGAAGACGTCGACGTAGTGGACGGGGTTGTGGAGCATCGCTCGACTCGACGCGGCGACACGCCTTCTACCTTGTCGGTGTCACTCGGTCTCGACGTCTTCGAGCGTGAAGTCGACGCGCCACTCGACCTCCGTGCTCGGTCCCTGCGCCTCGCCCTCGCGGTGATAGGTGAGCGTGTCGGAAATCGTCCAGTCGCCGGGGCCGAGCGAGCGAGTACGAGGTTTCGCGGGGTCGATGGCGTACTCGCGGGTGATCGTCTCGCCGGGCTCGATGGGGGTGCGGACGCCGATGGCGCAGACGACGAGTCGGTCGTCCTGAATGCCGACGCACTCGTCGTCGGCGTAGCGGTCGTTCCAGAGGAGGAAGTCTGTCGGGCTCTCGCTCCCGAGGTCGCTCGGCCGGGTGGCGTTGAGGAGGCTGAACGGCGGGACGGTCCCGCTGAAGACGGCGTAGGTCTCGCCGCCGACGTTGGTGAGCGAGAACTCGATGGCGGCGGGGTCGTCGGCGCTGACGCCGCTGTCGGTGACGCGGGCGTCGAACTGGACGGCGGGCGAACTGCCGGGGTCGGCGTCGAAGACGCCGAGGCTCCAGTGGGTGGCGGTCGCGTCGGCGGCGGTGTTCGCCGCCCACGTCACGAGGTCGGTGCGCGCGACGAAGTCGCGGAGACCGTCCGGAATCGAATTAGTCCGGTACTCCCCGTCTCGGAGCGTGCGCTCGACGGCGTCGCGGATCTCGGGGTCGTCGATGTCCGCGACGTCGACGACGACCGGGTCGGTGAAGTGGCGGCCGACGGCGTCCGTCGAGTAGACGCCGGTGATGCGGACGAGCCACCGGTAGTCCGGGGCGACTTTCTCCGTGGTGACGTCGAAGTCGGTGACGGCGAGCGCGGCGTCCGCGTCGGGGTCGGGGACGGGCGGCCGAAAGCCGGGCGCGCGGACGCAGCCGGCGGCGGAAGCGGCGGCTCCGGACGCGAGCGCGGCGAGGAGGGCGCGGCGACGCATACTCGGACTCTCCGCGAGAGCGTAATGGGTCTTGGGGAGCGGAGTCCGAACGGGCTACTGCTCGTTGGGGTCGTCGAGGACGACGGGGACCTGTTCGTGCGCGACGTCGGCGACGAAGCGGTCTTCGTCCGCTTCGAGGGCGTCGAAGGTGTCGTAGTGGACGGGCATGACGAGGCCGGGGTCGAGGCGGCCGGCGAGCGCCGCGGCGTCATCCTGCGTCATCGTGTAGGAGTGGCTGATCGGCGGGAGGAGGACGTCGACGACGAGGGAGTCGTAGAAGCCGAGCGCGTCCGAGTCGCCGGGGTAGAAGACGTTCTTTTCACCTACGCCGACGAGGTAGCCGACGCCGAATCCTTCGGGGTGCGGGACGTTCCCGTCGCCGTCGTCGTTCGGGCCGCCGACCTCGTTGTAGCCGGGGAGGGAGCGAACGGACACGTCGCCGACGACGGTTTCGTCGCGCTCACCGAGCCGGATGACCGAGAAATCGAGGTCGTCGACGGGCGTGACGTCGCGGTCGATGTTCGCGGTGTCGACGCCCTCGTAGACGATGATGGTCGCGTCCTCCTCGGCGACGCGTTCGATGCCGTCGGAGTCGTAGTGGTGGTCGTGGGTGACGCAGACGACGTCGCCGTCGCGGGCGTCGTAGTCGTCGAGCACGCCGTACCGGCCGGGGTCGAGGTAGACGACGGAGCCGTCGCGCTTCCGACCCGGTTCGGCGGACTGGTCGGCGTCGCTCTCGATGCGGGTGGTGGCGTAGCCGAGCCAGTCGAGCGTGAGGCCGGCGAAGTGAACGGTCACGCCCCGTAGTTCACCCGCTGGAGGGATAACGTTTCGTCAGTCGGAGAGGACGGCGGCGATGTCGCGGAGGCCGTCGAGGACGTAGTCGGGGGCGACGTCGCTGTCGGCGAGGTCGGCGTCGGTCGCGATGCCGGTGCGGACGAGGACGGTCGTCATCCCGACGGCGTCTCCGAAGGCGACGTCGGTGTTCAGGCGGTCGCCGACCATGAGGCACGCTCCGGGGTTCACGCCGAGGCGGTCGAGCGCGATGTCCGCGGTCTCCGCCGAGGGTTTTCCCAGAATGGCGTCGGGGTCGCGGTCGACGACGCCGGAGACGGCGTGGACGAGCGCGCCGGAGCCGGGGACGGGGCCGTCGGGGCTGGGGACGGTGTGGTCGGGGTCGGTGCCGACGAATCCCGTCGCGCCGGCGTCGAACGCGCGGATGGCGGCGGTCATGTCGTCGTAGCCGAAGCCGCGGTCGTAGCCGACGACGACGGCGTCGCTCGCGGTCGGGTCCTCGACGAGGTCGAGGTTCGCGTTCTCGAACTGGCTCGTGACGCTCTCCTCGGCGATGGCGAAGAGCGCGTCGTCGGCGTGGTGGGCGCGGAGGTAGGCGATGGTCGCGTCGCAGGAGGTGAGAATCTCGTCCGGCGTCGCCTCGACGCCCATGTCGCGGAGGTGTTCCGCGTAGGCCTCCGGACTCCGCGTGGGGTTGTTCGTCACGAAGAGGATTCGTTCGACGCGGTCGCGGAGCGCGCGGAGGCCGTCGGCAGCGCCCGGCAGGAGCGACTCGCCGGAGAGCACCGTGCCGTCGAGGTCGACGACGGCCGCCCGATACGCCGCAGTCATTCGCCGGAAGAGGCCGTTCCCGTCGCCTCGATGCGGGATTCGTACTTCTCGATGGCCTCGTCGAGGCAGGCGCTCGCGTCGAGGTCGAGCGAGTTCGCGACGGCGAGGAGGCTGAAGAGCACGTCGCCGACCTCGTCCGACTTCACCTCGACCTCGCCGCTCGCGCCGTAATCGGTGGATTCGACGGCGTCTTTCGCGAGCTCGCCGACCTCAGAGGTGAGGTCGAGAAGCTGGTACGCCGGTTCGCCTTCGAGGTCGTGTTCGTCGAAGAAGTCGGCGACGCGGTCTTGTTCGCGCATACCCCCATGTCTCGCGGGCCGTCCTTAGTCGTTCGCGACGAGGCGTTCGACGCGTTCGAGGGAGTCCGCCGTCGCCGGCGTCTTGTCCTCGCGAACGGTGACGAACCGCGGGAAGCGGAGGGCGTACCCCGAGGAGTACGTGGGTGACTGTTGGATCTCCTCGTAGCCGACTTCGAAGACGACGGCGGGTTCGATGTCGACCGTCTGGCCCTCCTCGTGGCGGACGTGCGGTTCGAGTACGTCGGTGAGTTCCGCGAGTTCTTCGTCGGTGATGCCGGTCGCCACCTTCCCGATGGTCTCGAATCCGTCCTCTGTTCTCGCGGAGAGGAGGAAGGTCCCGAGGAGTTCGGCGCGGCGGCCCTCGCCCCACTCCGCGCCGGTGACGACGAGGTCGAGCGTCTCCACGTCGGGCTTGCGCTTCAGCCAGTTCTGTCCGCGTTTCCCCGGCGAGTAGTGCGAACGAGGATTCTTCAACATGATGCCCTCGTGGCCGGCGTCGAGGCTCTCGGCTTCGAACGCCTCGATCTCCTCGACGTCGCCGGAGACCGAGAGGTCGGAGACGGCGTTCGTGTGACCGAGCAAGGCGTCGAGCGCATCGTGGCGGTCGACAAGGGGGTCGTCGAGGCGGTCGTCGCCCCACGCGTGCAGGCAGTCGAACGCCCGCAGCTCGACGGGGACGTCCTCGCGCGCTTTCGCCACGTCGTGTTTCCGCCGGAACCGCCGGAGGACGTGCTGGAACGCCCGCGGATTCCCGTCCGCGTCGACCGCGACGACCTCTCCGTCGAGAATCGCCGGCACGGGGAGTTCCGCCTCGGCGAACTCCACGACCTCCGGGAGCGCGTGCGTCACCTCCTCCATGTTCCGCGAGAATATCTGGACGTCCTCCCCGTCGTAGTGGAGTTGGACGCGCGCGCCGTCGTACTTCGTCTCGACGGCCGCCTCCTCCCACGCGTCCAGCGCGTCGGTCACCGTGCCGGCCTGCGCGAGCATCGCCTGCACCGGCCGGCCGATTTCGAGGTGGATGCCGTCGAGACCCGCTTCGCCCGCGTCGCGCGCCGTCCGGGCGACGAGTCCGTAGTCGTTCGACACCTGCAGGGCGCGCTCTACCCGCTCGGCCGGGACGCCGAACGCCGCCGCGATGCCGTCGCGGACCGCGCCCTCGCCCACGCCGATACGCATCTCGCCGAGCACCAGCCGCGCGAGGTACTTCGCCTCCTCGCTCGAACACCGATTGAACAGGCCGAAGAGCCGGCGCACCGTCTCCTTATCGCTCCCCGACCCCTCCGTCTCCGCCACTGCGTCGAGTTCGTCGACGACGTCGGCGAGCGAGAGCGCGTCATCCTCGCTCTCGTCGCCGGTGAACGCCGCGAGGCCCCGCTGGCTGTCGAGGTCGTAGCTCGCCGCGACCGCGCCGATTTCGCCCACGTCCGCGAGGCGGTCCTCGACGTCGCCTGCGGTGACGTTCGGGCCGGCGGCCTGCGCGAGCGCCTCGTAGACCGCGGCCGGGCCGACGTCGAGTTTCCGCTCGCTCCACGCCGGGAACACCCGGCCCTGTACGAACCGCGTCACCGCCTCCAGGTCGCCCCCGGCGTCCGCGAGGAGCGCCGCGACGAGGTCGACCGTCTCCAGGTCCGCGGGCTCCGCCTCGATGGCGGCGGCGTGTTCGACGAACTCGCTGAACTCCATCGGAGAGGAGTTAGACGACGCCGGATTTAACGGCGGCGACCCGCGGCCGTCGGGTTTGAAGTCCTCGCGGGCGAACTTCCCGGGTATGCCCGAACCGGAGCTCCTCGCGGACATCCACGACGTCCTCGACACGGACCCCGAGGCCTTCCAGGAGCGCGTCCGCGCGGACGCCGAGACTATCAAGACCGAACTCGAAGCCGGGACCTTCGACAACCCGCAGGCCATCATCGGCCTCGAGTACGAGTTCTACGCCGTGAACGACGACGGCGCGCTCGCCCGCATCCCCCGTCGCCTCCTCGAATACGTCGGGTTCGAGAAGGAACTCGGCCTGCACAACGCCGAGATGACGGCGTCGCCACAGCCGCTGAACGAGTACGGCCTCGACGCCCAGGAAGCCGAAGTCCAATCCCGCCTCGAAGCCGCCGCCGGCCCGATGGACGCCGAAGGCCTCCACCTCGTCAGCGACGCCCTCTGGACCATCCCGCCCGAGGGCGAAACCGCGAGCGAGTACCTCGCCGACAGCATCGAAGCCGACGGCGTCCGCCTCGCGACGAACATGAGCAGCTCCGCGCGCTACCAAGCGATGGCGAACACCGACCAGCCCGCGGGGATGAAACTCGACTTTCCGCATGTCTCCCTCGACGCGGACACCGTCATGCCGGAGGCGCTCATCACCTCCATCCAGCCGCACTACCAGGTCCCGCAGGCCGTCGACCTCGCGACCTACTACACGTACGCGCTCCGCATCGCCGCCCCGCTCGTCGCGCTCACCGGGAACTCCCCGTTCTTCCCGCCCGACCTCTACGACGACGGCGCGAGTAGCGAGGACATCATCGCCGACGGCTGGGACGAATCCCGCATCGGCGTCTTCGAAGACGTCCTCAACGTCCCCGGCAAGCAGGAGAAGGTCCGCTTCCCCGAGGACGCCGACACGGTCTTCGACCTCGTCGACATGGTCGCGGACGACCCCGTCATCGTCCCGATGCCCGTCGAGCGCCAGGGCCGCTTTGACGACGAGTTCGCGGACTTCCGAATGAAACACGGCACGTACTGGCGGTGGGTGCGCCCGGTCTTCGGCGGCGCGACGAAAGAGGAGGCGAACGCCCGCATCGAGTTCCGCCCCATTCCCTGCCAGCCCACGGTCCGCGACACGATGGCCGTGCAGGCGCTCTTCGCCGGCCTCCTCGAATCCATGGTGAAGCGCGACCACCCGCTCTACGACCTCGACTGGGAGACCGCGAAGACGAACTTCTACAACGCCGCGCGGAACGGCATCGGCGCGGACCTCACCTACGTCACCGCCGACGGCGACACCACCACCGACCACACCGAACTCTACACCGACCTCTTCGAGCAGGCCGAAGCCGGCCTCACCGACCGCGGCCTCTCCGAGACCGCCGCCGCGAAATACCTCTGGCCGCTCCGCCAGCGCGCCCGCCACGCAGTCACGCCCGCCATGTGGAAGCGAGCGCGCGTCAGCGAACACTTAGACGAGGGCGCGGACTTCACCAACGCCGTCTACGAGATGCAGTTCGAGTACCTCCAGAACCAACACGAAACCCTCCTCGAGGGGAGTTTCGCGGACTGGGTGGGGCGCGGGCAGAATATGGACGACTGACCGACCCAGCGCTCCGGTCTCGACGGCGCAATCGCTCACCGGGTGAGCGAAAGAGAAAGCGGCGGGTCGTCGGTTCTCGTCGACTTACAGGAGCTCGTCGACGTCCTCGTACGCGGAGATCTCGACGTTCTCGCGCGTGATCTTCGTGATGTGAATGCCGTTGCCGGACGCGGTGTCGCGCTCGGTCGCGGCGTTGATGGCCTTCGCGCCGACCGTGACGGCCTCGTCCGTCGTCATGCCGTCCTCGAACTCGTTTTCGAGCGTCCCGAGCGCGTACGGCATCCCGGAGCCCTGCGCCGTGTACTTATCCTCCATGCTCGACCCGCTCGGGTCGAGGCTGAAGACGTGCCCGCCGTCGTCGTCGACGCCGGCGAGGATGGGGACGACGACGAAGAAGGGGCCGCCGCGGAGGAGGTTCGACGCGATCGTCGAGAGCGCGGGGATGTTCATGTACTCGCCGCGACGCGCCTCGTAGAGGTTCGCCTCGGCGCGGAGCGAGCGGATGAAGGACTGCGCGCCGCCGACGCTCCCGGAGATAGTGATCGCCGCGTTCGGCTGAATCTCCTCGACCTTCTGCACGTTCTTGTTCGAGACGACGCGGCCGCCGAGGCTCGCGCGCTGGTCGGACGCCATCACGACGCCGTCCTGCGTGACCATCCCGACGATGGTCGTCCCCGTCTTGTTGACGTTCTCCATGTCCGCCTGCGTCATCTCGTTCTGCGGCATATCCCCGAGCTCCGGCCCGTACGGGTTCTCGAACTTACCCTGGAACCGGTCGAGGTTACGGGAGAAATCCGACGACTGATTGGGGTTGTACATTGGGTGTTCGTACAGGTGGCTAACTGATAAAAGCAACCCTTCCGGTGTTCAGCGCGTCGACTCGTACGCGCCCTCCGCGCGCTCCACGAGCCGGCCGACCGGGAGTGTCACCCCCATCCGACGCGCCACGAGCGCGAACGGGAGGAGCATGATACCGACTGCGAGGCTGGTCTGATAGGCGACCGCCGTCGTGAAACGGGCGACCTGTGACTGCATTGGCTTACCTCCTCCTCACGCGACATCCCCTATAAATGACTTCCGCCCCCGACGCCCCGTCGAACCCGACGCAGTCTTGCGATTCAACCCAGCCAGTACCCGAGTAAACCGAACTGGATGTCGCCCGTGGTCTCCCGTAGCCCCACCCGTCCTTTCCTCACTCGTCTCTCTAAGTTATACAGCGCTCTCGCGTAACGTCCGCCCCGCGAACCGGCCGTCGACGCCCCCCGCCGACGCCCCCCTCGTTCACGTCCCTCCCGTCGCTCCCGGTGGTCGCTTTGGTCGCGTTCCACACCTCCGCACAGATCTCCTCGCTCCCGCTCGGAATCTGAACTACGGTCGCTAGCGCTCCTTAGTTCACGTCCCTCCCGTCGCTCCCGGTGGTCGCTTTGGTCGGGACGTGAACCGTAAGGCACGACTACCCTCGGCCACACCAGTGCGTATGAGCAACTACGTCGTCGCCATGGAGGCGGCCTGGCTCGTCCGTGACGTCGAGAATTCGGACGACGCTATCGGGGTCGCCGTCAGCGAAGCCGGGAAGCGTCTGAACGACAAGGACCTCGACTACGTCGAAGTCGAAGCCGGCGTCACCTCGTGTCCCGCCTGCGCCGAGCCGCTCGACGCCGCCTTCCTCGCCGCCGAGACCGCGCTCGTCGGCCTCGTCCTCGAACTCACCATCTTCAACGCCGACTCCGAAGAACACGCCTCACGCATCGCGAAGAGCGAAGTCGGCGGCGCGCTCCGCGACGTCCCGCTCAAAGTCATCGAAGTCGTCGAAGAACCCGAGGACGACTAGGACTTCTCCGACCCCGCTCTCTCACAGCCGAGAGCGACCGCTCTCACTCGTCCTCCGCCGTCAGTCCCTCCCGTAGCCCGCGAACGATTGCCTCTAAGTCCTCCGAGTCGACGTCGAGGTCCAGCGAAATCGCGTGTGGCTGCGACGCTGCCGGCTCACCGGCCGACACCGCCGGGCCACCGCCCGACGCCGCCTGCTCGGCCGCCGACTCCGCCCGCTCCGCCGCAGCCTTCGCCTCCGCCGCCGCCTCCCGCGCCTCCTCCGCTGCGTCCGCGATATCCGAAATCACGCCCTCGGCATCCGCGCCAACTCCCTCCACACCCGCCTCGGCGACGTCTTCACTGCTCTCCTCACCCTCGGCTTCGCCGGAACCTTCGGTGACTTCCTCCCCGTTCTCCTCGCCGCCTGCTCCGTCGGCGTCCGCAGCTCCCTCCGCTCCACCGTCTTCATCGCCCGCTTCGCCGGCCTCTTCGGCGGCGTCCTCGTCACCGTCCTCGCCCCCCGCTTCGTCAGCGTCTTCGGCGGCGCTCTCGCCGTCTTCGCCGGCTTCGCCTCCCGTATTCGATTCGTCGGCCGCCTCTCCCACGCTTTCCTCGTCGGCGGCCGCTTCGTCGTCACTGCCCGCTTCTTCCGCGCTCTCGGGTCCCCGTCCGCCCTCGTTCCCGGCTGCGTCGTCGTTGCCGACGGAGATGGTGATGCCGGGACCGGCGTCGATGTCGATGCGGACCGTGTCGTCGTCTTCGACGAGTTCGACCGCGCTGTCGTCGTCGACCGTTCCGCCGTCGGTTTCGAGGTTCTCGTGGTCGATGTCGACTCCCAGCGGCGAGTCGCTGCCGAGTTGGAGGTCGTCCGGCAGGTCGATGTCTCGGAGGTCGACGTCGTCGTCGATGTGAATCTCGACGCCGGACTCTTCGTCGACCGAGAGCTCGACGCCGGAGTCACCGAGCGAGATTTCGACCGCGTCCTCGAAGAGGTCGCGCGCCGCTGTCTCGACCGCATCTTCGACCTCCTCACCGCCGGCTTCGACCGGCTCGGTGGATTCGCCCCCTGCGGGTTCGGTCCCGCTCGGCTCGACAGCCGACTCGACCGCCTCTGCGGGTTCGGTCCCGACCGACTCGATAGCCGACTCGAGTTCCTCCGCGGCGTCACCGGTGCCCGCGGCCGCGTCCTCGGCCGACTCCGCGTCCGTGCTCGTCGCCGGTTCGCTGCTCTCGCGTGCGGCGGCGACCTCGCGGGCCGCGTCGGCGGCGTCCGCGGCGGCCTCGGCGGCGCGCTCGACGTCCGCGGTCGCTTCGCTCACCAGTGTTTCGGCTGTCTCGGTGGCCGTCTCCGCTGCAGTCGCTTCGGCGGCTGACGCCGCGACGTCCTCCGCGGCCTCACGTGCGGCGTCGCGCGCGGTGTCTCGGGCGACTCGCGCGGCGGTCTGTTCGGCGGCCTCCGCCGCCGCCTCTTCCGCCACCGTTCTCGCGGTCTCGCGCGCCGTCCGCGCCGCGACCTCCCGCGCGACTGACGCCGCCGTCTCCTCGGCGGTGGCTCTCGCGGTCTCCTCGATGGCCTCGGTCTCCACTTCCTCGGCCACCGACCGGGCGGTTTCGGCCGCGTCGACGGCGGTTTCGGCGGCCTCGTCGAGCTCGTCCGCGGCGTCCCCGACGACGTCCTCGGCGGCCGACTCCGCCCGCTCCGCCGCGGTTTCGGCGGCGACGTTCCGCGCGGTCTTCGCCGCGGCCTCCTCGGCGGCCTCGCGAGCCGCCTCTCGTGCGGTCTCCCGCGCTGTGGTCTCGGCGACGTTTCGCGCGGCCGCTTCGGCCGTCGATTCGGCGGTTTCTGCGACTGTCTGCTCCGCGACGTCCTCGATCGTCTCTTCGAGCGTCTCCGCTGCCTCGACCGGCTCGCCGGCCGACGTCTCTTCACCTGTATCTTCGACCGCCTCTCGCGCGGTCGCTGCGGCGTCGACCGCTTCGCGTGCGGTTTCACCCGCTCGCTCGACCGCCTCGATGGTGCCGTCCGCCGACCCGGCCTCGTCGCTCTCGTCGGCGGGGAGGCGGTATCTGTCGTCGGCGTCCCGGTCGAGGAGCCCCGTCCACTCGTAGAGGTCGAGGAGCGTCTCGATGCCGGGTTCGACGCGGGTGGTTTCGAGGTCCTTCCCGGCGAGGTCCGCGGTCGTCTCGACGAGGTCGACTTCCGGGACGCCGCCGTCCGCGTCGGCGACGGCGTCGCGCACCTCCTCGGTGAGCGGCCAGTCGGCGAGGAGGGCGCGGGCGTGCTCGCGAGCGCGGTCGTCGTTCCCTTCGAGGAGCGCGCCAGCGAGCTCTCGTCCGTCCTGCGTGAGTTCGTGCTCCCGGTCGTGGCGTTCGAGCACGCCGAGCGATTCGAGGAAGCGGCTCTGCCGGCCGACGGCGTCGCGGATCCCCGTGACCGACTCGACGTCCGACGTGTACTTCGGCTCCGTCGCGGCTCCCGCCTCGGCCCACCCGGCGATGATCTCTCGGAGGGTATCGAAGTCGACGCCCTTCGGGATGTGGTAGTCGGTCATAGCTGGGGGTTCCCACGAAGCCGCAAAAAATCCGGCGGCCGGGCGGACGACCGCGGAGCCAAAGCTTTATTCATTACCTGTGGTTATGAGCGGGTATGTACCTCCCGACGCCGCAGGACCTCCGGGAGCGCCGGACCGAACTCGGCCTGACGCAGGCCGAACTCGCCGACCGCGCCGACGTCTCACAGCCCCTCATCGCCCGCATCGAGGGCGGCGACGTCGACCCGCGACTCTCCACGCTCCGCCGCATCGTCGAAGCGCTCGACGAAGCCGAAGGCGACGTCGTGCGCGCCCGCAGCCTCATGCACGAGGACCTCGTCACCGTCTCCCCCGACGACGCCGTCCGCGACGCCGTCGACCGCATGCAGGACGCCGGCTTCAGCCAGCTCCCCGTCCTCACGAACGGCGTCCCCGTCGGCTCCATCTCGGAGAGCGACGTCGTCCACGCCGGCGACGACGCCGGCAGCCTCGCCGTCCGCGACGTCATGAGCGAGTCCTTCCCGACCGTCTCCCCCGACGCGACGCTCGAAGAGGTGTCGAGCCTCCTCGACCACTACAAGGCCGTCATGGTCACCGAGGACGGCGAAACGGTCGGCATCATCACGCAGGCCGACGTCGCCGCGCGCGTCTCCTAAATGCCTCGCCCCCGCCGGCTGTTCCGCACGCACGACACCAAGCGGAGCGCGCTCGTCGCCGCGCTCGCGCTCGCCGCCACCGGCCTCCTCCTCGCGTTTCTCGTGACTCGCGTCGACGTGCTCGCGACGCCCGCCGCCGTCGAGCGATTCGTCCGCGGCTTCGGCGTGCTCGCCCCGCTCGCGTTCGTCCTCCTGCAGGCCGTGCAGGTCGTCGCCGCGCCCATCCCCGGGCAGGTGCTCGCCTTCGTCGCCGGCTACCTCTTCGGCCCCGTCTGGGGCACCGTCTACGGCGTCACGGGCGCGACCATCGGAAGCTACGTCGCGTTCTCGCTCGCCCGGCGCTTCGGCCGCCCGTACGTCGAACGCGTCCTCCACGACGACGCCCTCGGCTGGCTCGACGCCTTCTCACACGACCACGGCCTCCTCGCGCTCTTCTGCGTCTTCCTCATTCCCGGCCTCCCCGACGACGTCGTCTGTTTCGTCGCCGGCCTCACCGACCTCGACGTGAAGAAGATGACCGCCGTCGCCGCGCTCGGCCGAACGCCCGGCTTCTTCGCCGCGGCGTACGCCGGGTCGAACGCCGCACACGGCCGCTACGACACCGCGCTCGTCGTGCTCGCCGCGCTCGCCGCCGTCGCGCTCGGCGCGTGGATCTACCGCGAACGCATCCGGGACGCGCTCACCGCTTAGTCGAGCGTCAGCCCGCGCACCGCGACGTCCGAGCCCGCCTCGACCGCGCCGATGACCTGTCCGTCGGTGGCGTCGCAGAGCGCCTCGGCGGCGTCCGCGTCCGGAATCGCCGCGACGAAGCCCGTCCCCATGTTGAACGTCCGGTGCATCTCCTCGTCGGAGACGTTCCCCCGCTCCTGGACGAACGCGAAGACGTCCTGCGCGGGGAGCGGGTCCGTCACTGAATAGCGGTGGTCGCCCATCCGGGAGAGGTTCGTCCAGCCGCCGCCGGTGACGTGCGCGGCCGCGTTCGCGCCGGCCTCGCGGAGCGGGTCGAGGAGATAGGTGTAGATGCGCGTCGGTTCGAGGAGCGCCTCGCCCACGGTCTCGTAGCCGTCGTAGGGGTACGGGTCGTCGTAGTCGCCGTCGCGCGTGGCGGCCTTCCGGGCGAGCGTGAGGCCGTTCGAGTGAACCCCCGAAGAGGGGAAACCGACGAGGACGTCGCCGGGTTCCGCGTCGTTCTCGAAGACGTCGCCTTTCGCGGCGAGGCCGGCGACGGTGCCGGCGAGGTCGAACCCTTTGACGACTTCGGGCATCACCGCCGTTTCGCCGCCGACGAGCACGACGCCGGCTTCCTCGGCGGCGGCGGCGAGGCCGTCGCCGATCTGCGCCATCACGGCCTCGTCGGGGTCGTCGATGGCGAGGTAGTCGACGAACGCGACCGGGTCGACGCCGGCGGCGACGAGGTCGTTGACGTTCATCGCCATGCAGTCGATTCCCACTGTACTGTACTCCCCCACGG
Source organism: Halocalculus aciditolerans (assembly GCF_014647475.1). Taxonomy (NCBI): domain Archaea; kingdom Methanobacteriati; phylum Methanobacteriota; class Halobacteria; order Halobacteriales; family Halobacteriaceae; genus Halocalculus; species Halocalculus aciditolerans. The sequence continues at coordinate 370,925 of NZ_BMPG01000002.1, forward strand.
CGTCGGCGACGAGGAGTTTCGTGCCGACGCCGTCGGTGGCGAGGGCGAGGTAGCGGTCGCCGACGTCGAGCAGGCCGGCGTAGGCGGTGTCGTCGTCGAGTCCCTTCGTCGCGCCGACGAGCGCGGCGGTCGCGGCCTCGCTCGCCTCGATGTCGACGCCCGCGTCGGCGTACGTCAGCGACTCGTCGTCCTCAGACATACACGACTGTGCGTATCTCACTCTCTAAACGTCTTCGATATGTGCAGGGTCGTTGGGTTCGGATGGGCGAACGCCTTTGCCCGCGGCGACGGGAGAGAGAGTGTGACGCTCGATTCGTTCGACCTCGACGGCGCAGTGGTAGTGGTGACGGGCGGGACGCGCGGCATCGGCCGCGCGATAAGCGAGGGGTTCGCGGACGCGAACGCGGCGGCCGTCGTCCCGACCTCGCGGACCGAGACGGACGTGGAAGCGGCCGCCGACGCCGTCCGCGAGCGCGGCGCGGACTCGCTCGTCGCGCCGCTCGACGTGACCGACGACGACGCCGTGGACGACGCCTTCGCGCGCGTCGAAGCCGAGTTCGGCGGCGTCGACGTCCTCGTGAACAACGCCGGCATCAACGCCGAGGGCGCGCTCGGCACGCCCGAACGGGTCGAGATGGACGCCTACGATCAAGTGACGGACGTGAACCTCCGCGCGGCCTTCCGCTGCACGCAGGCGGCCGCGTCCTCACTGCGCGAGCGCGGCGGGAGCGTCGTGAACGTCGCGAGCGTCGGCGGCCTCGTCGGCCTCCCGCGCCAGCACCCCTACGTCGCCTCGAAGCACGGGCTCGTCGGCATCACGAAGTCGATGGCGCTCGACTGGGCCCCCGACGTCCGCGTGAACGCGCTCGCGCCCGGCTACGTCGCCACCGACCTCACCGCGGACCTCCAGGAGAACGAGGAGCTGCGGGCGTCCATCGAGCGACGCACGCCCCTCGACCGGTTCGCGGAGCCGGAGGAAATCGCGGGGCCGGCGGTCTTCCTCGCGAGCGACGCGGCGAGCTACCTCACGGGTGAGTGTCTCGCCGCCGACGGCGGCTGGACCGCTCGCTGATGAGCGCGCGCGAGGACGCCGGCCTCGACCCCTGGCTCACGCTCGCCGGCATCTGGGTGCTCTCCTTCGTCGTCAACGCCTACCTCATCGTCCCGTCGAGCGTCCTCCCGCTCATCATGGCCGACACCGGCGTCGACCACGCCACCGCCGCCTGGGTTATTAGCGGTGCCTTCCTCTCCTGGTCGCTCACCAACCTCGGCGTCGGCGTCGGCATCGACCGCTACGGCGACTACACCGTGTGCGCGGTCGGCACGCTCGTCGTCGCCGTCGCCGGCGTCTGGGGCTATTACGCCGGCGTCGACGGGGCCTTCGGCTCCCTCGTCGCCTCCCGCGTCGTCGCCGGCGTCGCCATCGGCGGCATCTGGACCGCCGGCTCGAACCTCGTCGGCCGCACGTTCCACTCGAGCCGGGCCGGCACCGCCCTCGGCCTCTTCACGACGAGCGCCCCCGCCGGCCTCGCCGTCGGCCAGCTCTTCGGCCCGCGCGTCGCCGACGCCGCCGGCTGGCCCGTCGCCATTGGGCTCTTCGGTGTCGCCGCCCTCGGCGGCTTCGCGCTCTTCGCGCTCGCCCACGGCCGCACCGACCCCGTCGACGCCCCCGCCGCGACCTCCGCGTTTCGTAATGTTCGCGCCGCCCTCTCCGAGCCCGCCGTCCGCTACGGCTGCGCCTTCGGCTTCGCCGCCTACTCGCTCTTCCTCATCTTCAACTCCTGGCTCCCCACCTACCTCTCCCAGGACCTCGGCGTCTCCCTCGCCGCCGGCGGCGTCGTCGTCGCCGTCTTCCCCGCGATGGGCGTCGTCTCCCGCGCGGCCGGCGGCGTCGTCTCCGACCGCTACCTCGGCCAGCGCCGCCTCCCCATCGTCGTCACGTCCTTCCTCGTCACGCTCCCCGTCGTCGCCGTCGTCGCGTTCGTCACCGACGTCACCGTCCTCCTCGCCGCGCTCGTCGTCGCCGGGTTCGCCGTCCAGCTCTCCATCGGCATCCTCTACAGCTACGTCCGGGAGGCCGTCGACGAGACCATCGCCGGCACCGCGCTCAGCCTCCTCGGTGCCGCCTCCATCTTCGGCGCGTTCTCCGCGCCCATCGCCGCCGGCTCCCTCATCGAGGGCTCCGGCTACGTCGCCGCCTTCGGCTACGCCGCCGCGCTCGCCGCGGTCGGCCTCGCGCTCACCTGGCTCGCCCCGGCGAACTAACCCGCTAGCCGCGTCCGCCGTGAATCGCGTTCAGAAGAAGAGGACGTAGACGGCGAGGCCGACGCAGGGGACGGCGGTGGCGGCCCAGACCGCGGTGCTCCACGCGCGGACTTTCCGGCCGTCGAGCGGGCCGTAGGGGAGCATGTTGAAGCCGGCGAGCAGGAGGTTGATCGTCACGCCGTAGCCGGCGACGGCGGCGACGACGCCGCCGGCGAGGGAGAGGGCGTAGAAGCCCCCGGCGAGGACGAGGTTAGTGACGGGGCCGGCGAGCGCGATGAGGCCGCCCTGGCGGTCGGTGAGGCGGCCGCGGTGGTGGACCGCGCCGGGGGCGGCGAAGAGGAAGCCGGCGAGGCCGCTCGCCACGGCGAGGAGGAGCATGCCGTAGTCCGCGCGGAACTCCGCGTACTGGCCGTAGTGGACGGCGACGACCTTGTGCGCGAGTTCGTGGAGGAGGAAGCCGACGCCCGCGGTGAGCATCGTGACCGCGAGGAGCCGGTAGAACCCCGGAACGGTGAACACGGTCACGAGCTCCGTCGGGTCGAGGCGGAGCTGGAGGAAGGCGAAGGCGACGCCGAGCGCCACCCAGGCGACGAGGAGGTCGCGGAGCTCGGTCCGGGTGACGTTCATGCGAGGCTCGTCAGGAGGTCGATGCTGTTCTGGATGCCGGCGCGCATCGCGGCGGTGACGGCGTCGACGGAGTCGAACCCGGAGACGAAGGGGAGGACGACGAAGGGGAAGAGGATGCTCGCGACGAAGCTCCCGAGGTTCGTGACGGCGACGATGGCGATGAGCTTGAAGAGCGGGACGTCGAGCATGTCGGCGAAGAGGTCGCGGACGGGGCGCTCCTCGTCGCTGAGGAGGGCGTTCAGCGTGGAGATGTCCGAGATGCTGACCTTCGTGTAGCGGAGTTCGACGTAGCCGGCGAACCAGCCGGGCGCGAGGAGGGGGTTGAGGCTGGTGAGCCACGCGACGAGGCCGCCGACGAGCGCGGACTGGGGGCGTGCGCCCGCCGCGTAGGCGAGGCCGCCCGCGAAGATACCGTTAAAGAGGAACCAGGCGGCGAAGACCTTCAGCAACACGAGGTTGGAGACGCCCGCCATGACGAGGAGGGCGAAGAAGACGAGGAAGCCGAGGGTGATGAGGACGCCGACGGCCTTGAAGAGGCTGAAGCGCTTCTCCGCACGACCAGTAAGAGACTCCATGGGCGGGAGGCTGTCGGGGTTTTCGAGGTAGGCTTCGACGCCTTCGCGGTGGCCCGCGCCGATGACGGCGACGACGTCCTTCCCCTGCATCCGCAGGGCGTGAATGCCGTGGGCGAGGTAGGCGTCGCGCTCGTCGATGAGGGCTTCAGCGCCGTTCGGGCTGAACCGCCGGAACTCGTCCATCATCACGGAGACCACGTCCTGGTCCATCAGCTCCGCCATGTCGAGCTCCTCGACGTCCGTGCCCTCGGGTTCGGTGAGGCGGAGGAGCGTCCCGAGGACGGCCGCGCCGACGAGCGCGGCGGCGAGCGCGATGGCGACGACTTCGACGACGCTCGCGAGCACGCTGAGTGCGGCCGTGAGAATCGCCGAGGAGAGCGTCGGCGGCACGACGAGGAACGGCCCGGCGACGGCTTCCGCGGCGATGCCGGCGAAGACGCCGACGAACCCGCCGAGCGCCGCGCCGATGGTGTAGCCGTCCGCCACGCCGAGCGCGAGCCCGCCGACCAACCGGAGTTTCTCCAGTATCCCCATCCGCGTCCAGAACCGCTGAATCGTCACCTGGATGTTCCGGTCGACCAGCGCGACCTCGATACCGAGGGCCTCCGCGGTCTCGACCGCCGCGAGCATGTCCGCGCCCGGCTGGATGTCGAACTTCTCGCCGAGCCGCGTCTGCACGTAGGAGAGCAGCCAGTACGCGAGGAACTGGAAGGCCATACTCCCCCGCAGGAGGTCCTTCGGGTCGATGTCGTCCGGCGTCTCACCCTTCATCTGCCGGTAGCGGCCCTCGTCGAGTTCGACCGCGACGGCGTCCGGCTCCTCCTCCTCGATGACGCGTTCGACTTCCTCCACGCTCTCGTGAGAGACGTGTGCCGTCCCGACGACGCGGACCGACCCACGCTCGGACGCGGCGGAATCGCTCATTACTCCTCGTAGTCCTCGCCGCGTCCTTACGTGTGTCGTTCACTGACTCGGCGTCGGCTCGCGCGCTCGCGACCCCACCTCCCGCTCGCGGGGTCGGCGGGCGGATGCGCCGACACAAAACCTATCCCGAACCCATCGGACGTTCGACGTATGTCGCGCGCCCTCCGCGCTCTCGCAGTCGTCGCGCTCCTCGTCCTCGCGGGCTGTTCGGGCGGCTCGACGACGATGACGCCGGACGACCCACAGACGACACAGTCCACGACGACCACGACGCCGGCCAACCCACAGACCACCACGACGACAGACGGTACACAGACCACCACCGGCTTGGGCGACGGCGGCTACTACCGCGCGTACACGGTTCGGGCGTCACCCGCATCGCTCGACGACGCAGCGGCCGACGTCGCGCGGACGCCGGACGACCTCGCGCGACACCGCGCGGAGGAAGCGCGGCTCGTCCGCCGCGCGGCCGCGAACGGGTCCGCGTCCCGCGTGAAGATGGGGCCCGACGTGAACCTCGGCCTCGACGGCGAGCTCGTCGCCGTGAACGGCACGTACGCCCGCGTGAACGCCACCGTAACCACGCGAGAGAGCGTGACCGCCCACCTCGTGCACGCCGACGGACCACTGGAGAACTCCTACGAGGGCGACGAACTCGACGCCTACCGCGAACGCGCGGTGAACGACAGCGCGCTCTCCCGGGCCGACCGCCGCGCCGTCGCCGCGACGATCGGCATCTCCAGCGGCCCCTACGACGGCTACCACGGCATCGGCTACTGGCACTACTTCCGGAACGGGACCGTCCCCGAGAACGCGACGCTCGCGGACGGCGACACGCACGTCGTCCGCTACGACGGGACGCTCTGGAAGTTCGAACTCGACCCGTCGCGGACGAGCGAGCAAGTCCGGTATCGCGTCACCTACACGCTCGACACCGTCGCGTCGAACGAGTCCGCGTGGGAGGCGTACGTTCGCGAGCACCACGTCACCGCGCTCGAAAACGCCCCCGTCGGGCCCGCCGACCGGGACGTCCTCCGGCGCGCCATCGAGAACGGAACCGTCGAGTGGGAGGGGACGACTGAGAACGAACCGGCGGGCTTCGAGGCCCTCGCCGCGGAACACCCGCGTTACGTCGAGCGGAACGGGACGCTCTACCGCGTGACCGTCGAGGAAGTCGTCGAGTGACTACCCGAACCCCTCGGAGTAGACGTCGGATTCGGGGACGCCGACGGCGTGCACGACGTCCTCTAAGGTGTTGACCATGAGGGAGATGCCGCAGGCGTAGACCTGGAGTTCGTCGGGGTCGATGGTCGCGGGCGCGTCGGTGTTCGGGGCCTCGCGGAGGCACTTCCGGAGGTCGGCGTTGAGGCCGGCCGGGTCGACGCCGTCGGCGAGGTACTTGCAGAACGTCTGCTGGACGTAGTCCGTCTCGCCGCGCCACGTCGTCACCGTCCGCTCGCGCGTGAGCGTCGGGACGAAGTGGAACCCGCGGTGTTCCTCGTCCAGTTGCCGGAACTCCTCGCGGTACGCGAGGTCGTCCTTCCACGCGGTGCCGTAGAAGAGCCAGACGTCGCGGTCCTCGGCCAAGTCCTCCTGGTAGAGGTAGCGAATCATCCCGCGGAGCGGGGCGACGCCCGTCCCGGTCGCGAGGAAAGCGAGGTCCTTCGTGGAGTCCTCGTCGAGCGTGAAGTGGCCCTGGGGGCCGCGAATCGTCACGTCGTCTCCGACCTGTGCGTTCGAGAGCAAGTGGTCCGTCATGCGGCCGCCGGGCACCCGCCGGATGCAGAGCGCGAGGTCGTCGTCGTTCGGCGAGGAGGAGAGCGAGTAGGCCCGTGAGCGCCCGTCGTAGCGGAAGCCGACGAACTGGCCGGCGGCGTAGTCGATGTCGCCGTCGATGTCCACCGTTATCTCGACGAGACTCGGGAAGTCGCGTTCGATGCGGTCGCGGAGCTCGCGGAGTTTCGAGCGGTGATGGCGGGGGAGGCGTTCGGCGTCCGTCATCGCCTGCTGCCAGTTCACCTGCTCGCCGGCGACGGCGTCCGCGAGGCCGTGTTCGGTGAGGATGCGGGAGACCGCCGCGCGCATCTCGTGTTCGCGGTGGCGGTCGAAGGCGTTGACGTGGGAGATGTGGCCGGTGTCGGTGACGAGCGGGAGTTCCGAGACCGAGTGAATACCGTACTGCTCCAGGAGCGACGTCATTCACTCCGTCTTCGGTCGCCGGCGTGATGTACTTCGGGGCTGTGCCACCGAGGACAGTGAGTATTTCCCCGCCTACGAGCTACCTCGGGTATGGACGTTCTGGACACCGTCATCGAGAACCGCTTCATGGTGCAGCCGAACCACGCGAACATCAACGGGACCTGCCACGGGGGGAACGTGATGAAGTGGATGGACGAGGTCGGCGCGATGTCCGCGATGCGCTTCGCCGGCCAGCCCGTCGTCACCGCGCGCATGAACGAGGTGAACTTCAAACGCCCCGTCCCCATCGGCGACACCGCCGCCATCGAGGCGTACGTCTATCAGGCGGGAACGACGAGCGTCCGCGTCCGCCTCCGCGCGTACGCCGAGAACCCCCGGACGGGCGAGAAGCGCCTCACCACGGAGTCCTACTTCGTCTACGTCGCCATCGACGACGACGGCGAGCCGAACGAGGTCCCGCCGCTCACCGTCGACAGCGTCGAGGGCGAGGAGCTCCGCGAGGACGCGCTCACCGAGGAGCCCGACCACGTCGAATGAGCGGGCGTCGTGGGTGACGCGGGGTTTAACCGCTCCCTCCGCCAACCTCCGGTCATGATCGACCCGGACGACCTCCCGGACCCGCCGATGCTGGCGCGCGAACAGGACGTGAGCGAGTACGACGACGTCGAGGTGAACCCGACCGACACCCACCGCGACGACCTCGACGACTTCCTCGCCGAAGGCGCGTGGGCGGACGCCATCGAGGAGTGGGCCGCCGACGCCGACCTCGACGAGGCCGAGTACGAGATCGCGCGCGACCTCGGGCTCTTCCAGGAGTTCGACTTCTTCTGGGACTCCTTCGCGCAGCGCGTCGGCTACCACACCCCCGGTATCCCGGAGGACTGGAAGGAACGCGGCCTCCACCCGGACCTCGACTCGTGGAGTCAGGTCTCCGCCATCAACGCCGAACTCGCCACGCTCGGCCGCATCATCGCCGACGAGCTCCACGAGTACGTCGACTGGGAAGACGACTACGACGCCCCCGACGACCTCCCAGACTTCTAGGTGTAGGTGCTTCGGAGGCCGCGGAAGGCGGCCGAGAAGCACCGAACACGCGAACGCCGAGCGACTACAGGAGCGACGCGTGAGACTGCTTCGGAGGCCGCGGAAGGCGGCCGAGACGCACCGGACACGCGAACGCCGAGCGACCGCAAGAGGGAGGCGTGAGCGGTGGCGTGATCGTTCGGAGCGGGGGAGCGACTAAAAGCGACGGGGCAGTGAGCGGGCCGGCGGATCGAAGTTCCCCGGACGTGCGGACGTCGAAAGTGCGGAGAGAACGAGGCGGCGGGGTCAGTAGCCGAGGTCGTTGGTGTAGTGGTCGAGGGCGGCGACGAGGCCGCCGCCGACGGCGGCGGCGGCGAGGAGCGCCGCGACGGCGGTGGGCGTCCACGCGGGCGTTTCGGCGAGGACCTGTTCGCCGGGCGCGCGAAGCGACCCGGCCATGAGCGCGATGAGGAAGGTGAGCGTCGCGGTGCGGTAGTGGTCGAAGGCGTAGGAGACGACGCGCGCGAAGGTGAGGAGGCCGATGAGCGCGCCGGTGGAGAAGACGGCGAGGACGAGGAAGGGGTCGGTCGCGGCGGCGAGGTTGCCGCGGAAGAGCGCGCGGGTGAGCGAGTGGACGGCGGTCGTCATCACGAGGTACTGGCCGATGGTGAGGAGGATGAGGGAGCCGGAGATGCCGGGGAGGACCATCGCGCAGATGGCGAGCGCGCCGGTGAGGAAGACGACGAGGAGGTTCGTCGTGCCGGTGCCGCCGGACGCCTGCCCGCTGACGAGGAACGCGAGCGCGAATCCGGCGACGGCGATGCCGAGGAGGCGCGGGCTACTGAGTGTGAAGTCGGCGCGGAGGACGACGACGGAGGCGGCGACGAGCCCGAAGAAGAACGCGTACGTCGGGCCGGGCGCGACCGCCGTCGCCGCCGTCACGACGTTCGCGACGGTGACGACCGCGGAGAGGACGCCGACCGCGAGCACCGTGAGGAAGGGAACGTCCATCCGGAGGAGCTCCGCGCGGAGTTCCGCGCGCGGCTCGGCGTGGCGGGCGGCCGCGAGAAGCGGGACGAGCGCGAGAACGTCGCGCGGGTCGAGCGACGCGACCGCGTTCACGAGGCGCTCGTAGATGCCCGTGATGAGGGCGATTGTGCCGCCGGAGACGCCCGGAACCGCGTCCGCCGCGCCCATGCACGCGCCCTTCAGATACACGACGGCGAGGTCGCGTGCAGGCATCGTGGGTTAGGCGAGTGCGGCGGTGTCGGCGTCGAGCGTGTCGGGTTCGACGAGCGACGCCGTCGTGTCACCTGACGTTGAGGTGCCGGACGTCGAGTTGGTCGGGGGCTGGCTGGCGGTCTGTTCGAGGGTCACGGTGACCGCGCTCGGGTCTTCGCCGATGACCTGGCCTTCGGAGACGCTGGCGTTCGCGGAGTAGGCCGGGACGACCTGGAGGCTGCCGTTCTTCATGACGACCTGCTGGCCGGCCGTGAACTCGTACGAGCCGGTCGCGCGGACGCTGACGTTCGTGTGTCCGTTCTCCGGGCCGTACTCGCTGTAGCCGGTCGTCGAGTACGGGAGCGTCATCGTGAAGTCACCGTTCTCGTCGGTCTGCGCGTACTGCGTGTAGGTGAACGTCGCGTTCTGGCCGATGCGCGTCGCGTCCATCTGGACGCTCGCGCGGACCGTGCTGTTCGCCGGGCCCTGTCCCTGGACGGTCGCGCCGGGGACGCGCTCGTAGAGCTTCGCCCACGTCGGGATGTTCGAGAAGCGCTCACCCTGAATGACCTGGCGGGCGGGCGCGTAGTCCGTGCTCGTCCCGACCATGCGGTAGTGCTGGAGCGCGGGCACGAACTCCGAGGGGTATTTGCCGACGCCGCCGACCTGGCTCGTCGGCTCACCGAACTGGTCGACGGAGTCGTTCTGCACGTAGTTCCGCGCGGCCTGCATCGAGTTGAACTGCTTGTACGCCGTGTCGTTCTGCCCGTTCTGCTGGTAGTAGCGAGCGGCGGGCGTCCCGTCGTTCGTCCGCGCCGTGTAGTCCCAGTCGACGACGACCGGGCTCGGCTGGACGGCGGAGCCCTGGTACCGGTAGAGCCGGACGATGAGGCTCTCGTAGTACTTCTGCGTGTGGACGGTGCCGAGGTTCTGCTCGTAGGCGAGCTGGCCGTTCTGACTCGAGACCTTCGCGAAGTTCTGGAAGTAGTCGTACTGCGAGACGTTCATCGACGTGTAGACGGTCGGGGCGAAGAACTTCCCGTTCTGGCCCTGTGTCGTCGCCATCTTCCAGTCGACGGCGACGTACTTCGTCTGCTCGCCGCTCTCACCGAGGTTGTTGAGCACGTCCTGCGCGGCCGTCTCGTTCGGCGCGAGCAGGAAGTTCGCGGCGACTTCGGCGTTCTGCTGGAACGGGTTGGCGACCGGGATGCGTTCGCCGTTCGTCGTGATCCAGTGGCCGTAGTCCCACCAGGACATCACGCCGTACGCGCCGTCCGGATACTGGTAGTCGTCGGTCTTCGAGTACGTGCCGTAGTAGTCGAGCTGGTCGGCGTTACCGGTGCCGTTGTAGTTCCCCTCCGCGGGCGTGGAGGAGTTCATCCACGTGAGCATGGAGTCCCATCCGACGACCGAGCCGGGGCCGTTCGAGTCGGCGGCCGCGCCGGCCTGCGTGACGTGCGGGTCGTCGGCCGTCCACGCGGAGACGGGGGCGGCGAGCGGGACGACGAGCACGAGGAGGACGACGGCGACGGCGATGACTTGGTCGCCGCGGATGTCGCTCGCGTTGAACTCGCCGTTCCAGAGGAGGTCGGCGATCCAGTAGACGAGGTAGCCGTTCAGGACGGCGACCGGGACGACGAGGTAGTAGTTGAAGCGGACCTGCGTGAAGGCGGCGGAGACGATGAACATCCCATAGACTAGTAGGAGTTTCGCCGCGGCGGACCGGTCGGTGAGGCCGACGGCCCCGAAGAGGAGGCCGCCGACGACGAGGATACCGAGGAAGGTCGCGTCGATGCCGAGCGCGCCGGCGACGCCCGGAACGATGAGGTTAGGGAAGAAGAAGACGAGGACGATGGCGACGACGGAGACGATAGCGTAGTAGAGTTCGTTGGTCTTCTCGGAGCGGACGAGCGGCTCGTAGATGAGGACGGCCGCGCCGAGGAGCGCCGTGTAGAACGTCGCGCCGTACTGCTGGCTGATGGTGGCGAACTTCTCTGCCGCGCCGGTCGACGCGCCGCCGAGGAACGGCTGCGCTTCGCCGACGGTCCGGGTCGTCGCGCCGGTCGTGAACCCGACGAACCGCACGAGCTGGTTCACGAGCTTGTCGAAGACGCCGGGGAGGAGGACCGCGGAGATAGCGGCGACGACGATGAGGATGCCGACGACGGCGGCCGGATAGTATTCGCGTTCGACAGCGCGTTCGTCCCACTCGCGGGCGAACCACGCGAGGAAGACGACGCCGCCGGCGGTGAGGAGCGCGAGCGCGGGCTGGAGGAGGGTCGGCGCGGCCGCGGCGAACCCGCTCTCGCCGACCGGCACGAGCGCCATCACGAACGTGACGACCATGCTGATGACGCCGACGAAGGCGACGTGGTCAGGGCTGTTCCCGCGGGCGTACTCGCCGCACATCGCGACGGTGTAGAACGCGGCGAAGACGCCGACGAGGAGGACGCCCGGCGGCCACACCCAGAGGTAGAGGCCGGTGGCGACACCGGCGAGCGCGCTCCACCCGACGACGCTGCGCAGGGCGTCCCAATCGCGGTCGACGACCTGCTCCCAGACGGGGTAGTCGCGCTGGGCGGCGGTGAGCGCGACCATCGTCGCGAGCACGGCGAACGCCTGGAAGAGCGGCTCCGTGCCGTTGTGGTCGGCGACGCCGACGAGACTCCGGCCGAGGAAGAGGCCGGGGAGGAGCGCGAGGACCACGGCGGAGACGACGCCGCCGAGGCGGCCGCCGAGGCGCTTCCCGAGGAAGTAGACGGGAATCGCTGTGAGCGCGCCCGCGACTGCCGGCTCGAAGAGGAGCGTCATCGCGATAGTGTGGTCGGACGGGCTTCCGAGGCCGATGACGAGCGCGACCGTCGCGACGATCTGGTCGAAGAGCGTGCCGAACTGACCGACGGTCTTCCCGGTCGGGAAGCCCGTCCAGACGTCGAACGGCATGACGCTCGGGTAGTGCTGTACCGTGTACATCACCTGCCGGAGGTGGTACCAGGGGTCGTTTCCGGAGAAGTACACCTTCCCGTTGACGATGAATTTCTGCCACGCCTGCACCCGTATCGCGAACATGAACACGATGACGAGCGCGAGCGCAGCGACGTGATACCACTCCCTGGCGTACGCCAACGCGTCTTCTCGGGAGATGGAGGGGCCTCCCGAAGCGTCGCTACTCATTACCAACACGCACTGCCAACGCAACCATATGCCTTGTCATTACGACTGGAATCTGCAGGCCTCGCCGGGTCCCGCCGACGACGGAAACCTCTTTTATCCCGCCTGGACTACCCCGAAGACGATGCGGGTCTCCGTCGTCCTCTGTACGTACACGCTCGATATGTACGACCACTTCCGCGAGGCCGCCGACAGCGTCCTCGCGCAGTCTCACGGCGACGTCGAACTCGTCGTCGTCGTCGACGGCTACGAGGACGTCTACGACACCGTGAACGAGGACTACGGAGGCATCGAAAACGTCCAAGTCCACTGTAACGACGAGAATCAGGGGCTCCTGATTAGTCGGAACCGCGGCGCGGCGTACGCCACCGGGGACGTCGTCGCGTTCATCGACGACGACGCCGTCGCCGACGAGGACTGGCTCGTCGGCCTCGTCGACGCCTACGAGCACGCCGACGCCCTCGCCGCCGGCGGGAAACTCCTCCCCCAGTGGGTCGCCGGGAAACCCGACTTCCTCCCCGAGGAGTTCTACTGGCTCGTCGGCGCGCAACACGCCGGCTTCGCCGACGGCCCCGGCGAAGTCCGCAACACCTTCGGCTCCAACATCAGCTTCAGAAGAGACATCTTCGAGGACCTCGGCGGGTTCGACCCCGAGATCGGCGGCCGGAAGGGCGAGAAGAACCTCCAGGGCGGCGAGACCGAGCTCTGCGCGCGCCTCCGACGCGAGTACGACCGCGGCGTCTACTACGTTCCGTCCGCCGAAGTCGAACACAAGATCTTCGACTACCGCACGGACTTCCGCTGGCTCTGTGACCGCGCGTTCTGGCAGGGCTACTCGAAACGCGCCATGGAGGAGCTCCTCCCCGACTCCGGCGGCGAGGAGACCGACTTCCTCGCCTTCCTCCTCCTCACCGCCACCCCGCAGCGGCTGAAAGCCCTCCTCACCGGCCCCTCCCTCCCGAAAGCGAAGCAGCTCGTCACGCTCTACGTCTTCACCGCGCTCGTCGGGTTCGGCTATCTCTACGGCGTCGCCACGCGGTAGGTGGCAAGGCTGATACCGCCGATGCTGTAAGGACGGAGTATGCCCGACCGCGGCGTCTGCGTCGTCACCCACCCGCTGAGTTCGTCCGGCGAGAACGCCACGCGAACCCTCCTCGACGTCCTCGCGGCCCTCGGCCCGGTCTCACTCGTCACCGCGGACCTCCCCGCGGCGTCGACGATTCGGGACGACCACGAGGTCGTCGAGATCACTCGCGCGGGCGCTGGCGACTCGATTCTCGTCGCCGCCGTCCGCTTCGCGCTGAACCAACTCCGGATGAGCCGCGTCGTCGCCGGCCGCGACGAGGACGTCGTGCTCTTCTTCGGCGCGACCGCCTACCTCCTCCCCGTCCTCGTCGCGCGGCTCGTGGGGAAGACGGTCGCCGTCGAACCCCGCGGCGACGTCCCGCTCACGCTGAAACTCAACTGGCGGCAACGCGTCCCCGACCCCGTCGCCGCCGTTCTCGCCGGGCTCGTCCGCCTCCTCGAACGAACGAGCTTCGCCGCCGCCGACGGCGTCGTCACCTACACGCCCAACATGGCGCGCCAGCTCGGCCTCGACCCCGACGACGCCGACGTTCACCCGAACGGCGCGCGCTACGTCGACACCGACACCTTCGCCCCGCGCACGCCCTACGGCGACCGCCCGAAGACCGTCGGCTTCCTCGGCCGCCTCGACGAGGAGAAGGGCATCCGCACGCTCGCCGCTGTCGCCCGCCGCCTCCCCGACGACTACACCTTCCGGTTCATCGGGAGCGGCGACCTCGACGACTGGCTCGCCGACGAACTCGACGCCGAAATAGAAACAGGAAGCGTCGAGCTCGCCGGCTGGGTCGACCACGACGACGTCCCCCGCGAACTCGACGGCCTCCGCCTCCTCGTCATGCCCTCCGAGCCCACCGAAGGCCTCCCGACGACGATACTGGAAGCGCTCGCCTGCGGCACGCCCGTCTACGCCACGCCCGTCGCCGGCGTTCCCGACGTCGTCAGAGCCGGCGACACCGGCTTCCTCATGGAGGCAGCCGACGCCGACCGGATTCTCACCGACCTCGAACGCATCCTCGGACGCGACGACCTCGCCGAGATAAGCGCGAACGGCCGCGCGCTCGTCGAGAACGAGTACAGCTTCGACGCCGCCGTCGACCGGTATCGAGAGATTCTCGCGGCGCTCCGCGCCTGACTACTCCGAGTAGCCGAGGCGGCGGAGGCGTTCCTTGACGTGTTCTTCCATCTCCACGTCGGAGATATCGGTGTCGGTCTCGGTGACGGCGCGGCGGTGGTCGTTCAGTCGGTCCGCGAGGTCGTCGACGACGTCGGGGTGGTCGTCGGCGACGTTCTCCTGCTCGCCGGGGTCGGCGTCGAGGTCGTAGAGTTCGCGGTCGCCGCCGTGGCGCTCGATGTACTTCCAGCGGTCGGTGCGGCACTGGAAGTCCTCGCCCGCGCCGTCGTCGACGAACATCCCGCCGCAGATCTCCTCGCGCGGCCACGTTCCTTCGGTGACGAGGTCGACGAGGCTGTGCCCGCAGTAGCTCTCCGGGACGTCGACGCCGACCGAGTCGAGGAGCGTGACCGGGAGGTCGGTGAGGGCGACGAGGTCGTCGAACGACCCGCTCCCGCCGAGCCCATCAATGAGGAGGGGGACGTGGAGTTTGACGTCGTAGAGCTGCGCGCCGGAGAAGTAGCCGTGTTCGAGGAAGTGCTCGCCGTGGTCGGCGGTGAACGCGAACACGAAGTCCTCGCCCCACTCGTCCTCAGCGGCCGTGACGAGGCGTTCGACTTCGTCGTCGGTGTATCGGATTTCGGCGTCGTAGAGGTCGATCAGCGTCTGGAGTTCCTCGTCCGCGACGTTCTCGGGCTCTTCGAGGACTTTCCGCCGGAGCTTGATGCATTCGCGGTCGTCGAGCGGCTCGTCGAGGTACTTCTCCTGGTACTCGGCGGGCGGGAGGAAGGGGTGGTGGACGTCCATGTAGTGGACCCAGAGGAAGTTCGGCTGGTCGCCGGACCCCTCGATGAACCGGATGGCGCGGTCCGTGATTTCGTCGCCCGGCGAGTGGTAGGAGCCGACGTTGACGCCGCCCGCTGACTCCGCGAAGTCGTACATCGACTGCAAGACGTCGAAGAGCGCCGTTCCCTCGAGATTCGTCTTCACGTACTGGCGGGCCTTGCTGAGCGGTGAGGCGTCCTCCTTCGAGTCGAAGAACGTGTCGAACCCGCGGTCGTAGCCGTAGTCCGCGCCGATGTAGAGGTTCGAGTGAATGCCGCCGGTCCGGTAGCCGGCGTCGCGGAAGGGTTCGGCGACGACGGTCTGCTCCTCGGAGATGCGTCCGTAGCCGCCGTACATCAGGGGCGTCACGCCGGACAGGATGGAGGGAAAGGCGAACTTCGTGCCGCCGACGTGCGCGAACGCGTTCTCGAAGGTCGCCGCGTCGCCGGCGCGGCCGTCGATGAACGGCGTCACGTCGCGCTCGTAGCCGTGGTATCCCACGTGGTCCGCGCGGAGGGAGTCCACGGTGACCAGCAGGACGTTGCGGGCTTGACTCATACCGGAGGATGGGAATCCCGCTCTTTAACGGTTATCGTCTCACCGCCCGGGGAGCGAGACGTCGACGGGGAGCATACCGATAGCCTTCGTCCGGATGCGCTTCGAGAGCGCGAGGAGCACGAGCACGTAGGAGGTCGCGCCGAGGGCGACGAGACCGATTGTCGCGGGGATCCCGCCGGGCGCGACGGTGAGGGCGACGGCGACGACGCCGCCCATCACGGCCGCGCCGACGAGCTCGACGCCGATGTCGTAGAACGGGACGCGCGGCCGGCCGATGAGCGCCTGGAGCGAGGCGAACCCGATGCCGAGCCGGAGCGCGGACGATCCGAGCGTCGCGACGGCCGCGCCCAGCCAGCCGAACTCCCAGACGAGCGCGACGTTCGCGACGAGGTTCACGGCGGAGAACGCGGCGTTCGCCTTGAACGCGACGTCCGGGCGGTCGATGGCGTTGAGGACGTCGATGAACTGAGAGGCGTAGGCGTTCAGGAGGTACGCGCCGACGAGGACGACGAGGACGGCTGCGCCCTGTGGGAACTCCGCGCCGTAGATTCTGAGAACGCGCCCGCCGACGGCGTACGCGCCGACGAGCCCCGGAATGAGGAAGACGCCGGAGAACACGAGCCCCTCGTTGAGGAAGTGGTGGATGCGGTCGTAGTCGTTCGCGGCGTCCAGTTCGCTCAACTCGGGGAACAAGGTGGTTCTGACCGACGCGCTCACCATCCCGAGCATCGACGCGAGCCCCCACGCCGCCTCGTAGACGCCGATGAGCGTCGACGTGACGAAGAAGGAGAGCACGATAGTGTCCATCCAGCCGAACATCCGCGACGTCAACGACCCCATCCACGAGTACCGCGAGTAGGCGAGCACGCTCTCGACGGCCGCGCGGTCCGGGAGTGTCGGGCGGTTCGTGAGAACGACGAAGCCGATTGCGGCGCTCACGAACAGTGAGACGATGGGGCCCACGACGAGCGCCGTGACGCGGTACCCCGCGAGGATGAGCACGACCTGCACGGCCGTCCGGCTGGCGCGCTCCACGGCGTTCATCACGCCCGTGAACATCACGCGTTTCTCCCCCCAGACGGACGCGCGAGCCGTCCGGAACGCCGTGTTCCCGAGGACGATGAGCGCGAGGAATCCACCGTACGTCACGAGGACATTGGTGAACTCCGTCGAACGCGGGTCAACGACGAACGGTAGCACCGTTCCGGCGACCACGATGACGGCCGCGAGAACGAGGCCGAGAACCGCGTTCACGAGGAGGCCCGCGCCCGCGTAGATACTGCGGTCGGTGCTCTCGCTCATCCGCTTCGTAATCGCGGTCGCCACCGCGTTCGTCGGGATGCTCAGCCAGAAGAGACCGATGGCGAGCGCGACCTTGTACGTCCCGAGCGCGGACGCGCCGAGGAGCCGAGCGATGATGAACGTCGCAGCGAACCCCGTGACCGTGACGACGATCTGCGAGAGAAAGTGGACGACGGTGCGGCGTCCGAGCCGCATCTATTCGACGTACCCGAGGTCGGCGAGTTGCTGTTTCATCGCGTCCGTGAACTCGGCTTCCGAACGCTCGCCGAGCGGCGCGCCCGGTCCGTCGAGCCACTCTTCGGTGAACGCTTCGAACTCCGCCGTGACTTCGGGATAGTCCGCGGCGACGTCCGTGGACTCGTCGGGGAGTCGGTAGAGGTCTTCGCCGTCGTCGCTGTAGAGGAACTTCCACTCCGTATCCCGGACGGCGGTGAGCATCGGCTCGTGGTAGCGCGACACATCGAAGTCGGGGTTGTACTGCAGGTACGGCTCTGTTTCCAGCGGGTCCCGCTGGACGATGGCGCGCTCCCGGGTCTCCTCGCGGAGGTCGACGCCTTGGAACTGGTCCGTGTCGCCGCCGGCGCCCGCGACGAGCGTCTGCATCACGTCGGCGTGCTGGACGAGGTCCGCCGAGTCGAACGAGAAGTCCGCACCGTGAACGACGAGCGGAACGTTCACGAGGCCGTCGTGCGGGACGGCCTTGTGCGCGAGCATCCCGTGCTCGCCGAAGAGTTCACCGTGGTCCGCAGTCACGACGAAGACGGTGTCGTCGAGGTCGAGCGACTGCACGTAATCGAAGAGGCGACCGATCATCTCGTCCGTGTAGCGAATCTCGGCGTCGTACATCGCGACGAGCGCCCCCCACTCGTCTTCGCTGAACGGACAGCCTTCTGCGACGTACTCGTAGAGGTTATAGTGCACGTCCATCGAGAACTCGGCTGCCTCTTCCGTGCTCATCTCTAACTCGTCCGTATATCGGTCGAGATAGGGGAGCGGCGGATAGTATGGGCGGTGTGGTTCGTTGTAGTGGAGGTAGCAGAAGAGCGGCTCGTCCCCGTCGGCGGCGTCGTCGAGCCGCCGTTTCGCGAGCCTGTTCATCAAGAACGGCGTCGAGTGCTTCGCGGTGTCGAGGTCGTACCCCGCCGAATGAGTTCGGAGGTTGAAGAGGTACTTGAGCGTCGTCTTGAGGCCAGCAGCCTGGAGGAGCGTCGACGACGCGAGCCAATCGAACTCCTCGAAGCCCCGTGAGAGGTCAGTCGCGTCGCTCAAGTGCGAGTTCCGGGAGACGCCGATTGTGTGGTATCCTTCCTCGCGGAGGAGTTCGGGGACGGTTCGGAGGCTCTCTGGGAGGCGCTCGCTCCCGAACCCGACTTCGTGGTGAGACGGGTAGGTCCCGCTCAGAATCGACGCGGTCGAGGGGAGCGTCCACGTGGCATGCGAGATGGCGTTCGACGTCGCCTGTCCGCCCCCGTCGTTCGCGATCCGAGCGAGGTTCGGGGTGGTGTCGCGTTCGTATCCACCGAGGGAGGTATGGTCGAGGCGGACGCTGTCGAGCGTCACCCAGACGACGTTCGGACGCCGAGTCATAGTTCCGTGAAACGCGGGGTCGATGAAACTTCTATCGGTTCCAAAGAAAGCGTTATCGGGCGGACCCCCTATGCGTTCGATATGACTCTCGTGGTCCTCGGGCTCGACGCGCTCGACCCGGATCTCGTCGACGCGGCCGAGCACCCGAACCTCACGTTGGACGCCCATCACGGTATCGAGACGATCGTCAGCGTGGCGGGCGAGCCGAGCACGCACGAGCTCTGGCCGACGATTATCACGGGTCTCACGCCGGAGGAGCACGGGTTGAAACTCGACGACGGCGTCGCGTGGGAGAACCCGCTCCTCCGCTTCGGAAGCACGGCCGCGGATTACGTTCTCCCGGACGCGCTGCAGACGAAGATCGGGGCGTGGCTCCTCACGAACACGGGAGAGGACGCGTTCCGCGAGCCCGCGTCCTACTACGGAGAGCGCGGCATCGAGACCGTCTTCGACGGTCGCTCCGCGAAGCCGATCGGCGTCCCGAACTACGTCGTCGACACGGACGCGGAAGACCGCGAGCACCAGCTCCGGCGGAGCATGGGCGACCTCTTCGAGCGCGACCCGGACGCGACGGGCGGGCACACGTCCTCTGACCCCGTCGAGTTCTACGAGCGCTGTATGGAGATGGGGATGGTGCGACTGGCGCGCGCCCGCCGCGGCCTCCGGAGTCGCGAGTACGAACTCGTCTTCGCGTACACGAGCGCGATCGACCTCATCGGGCACGTCTCCTACGCGAATCCCGGTCTCCAGGCGGACGCCTACGCGGAACTCGACGAGTTCGTCGGCGAGGTGAAAGCCGACCTCGGCGGGGACGACGACCTCCTCCTCGTCAGCGACCACGGCCTCCAAGAGGGCCTCCACACGGACGAGGCGATGGTCGCGGCCACCGACCCCGGACTCGTCGACGACGTCGACAGCGTCACCGACGTGAAGGCCGCCATCGACGCCGCGCTCGCGGACGGCGCGCACGAACCCGCCGGGAATCCGCATCGCGGCGGCGACGCCGGGGACTCCGAGGCGGTTCGGCAGCAGCTCGAAGACCTCGGCTACATGTAGCTACTTACCGAAGACTAACTGAGAGCACGGTTGTACAGTGCTTCGTACCGTGCAGCGATCTCCGGAAGGGTGTACTTCTCACGGACCAGGTTTCTCCCCCTCTCTGCATACTCTCTACGGAGGTCCGCGTTCTCTCCGAACTCACGTAACTTCGTTGCGAGGCTTTCGTGGTCGTCAACGGGGTGGAATAACGCGACCTGCTCGTACGGTTCACTGAACGGCGCGATATCAGAGAAGACGCAGGCATTCCCGATACCTAACGCTTCAACGGCCGCATTCGCGAACCCCTCCCAGCGAGACGGCATCGCATAAATATCGGTGTTATCCATCATCTGGTACACTTCTGCCCGCTCGAGTGAGCCCAAGAGGTGGACAGAGTTCTCGACTTCTTTCTCTCGGGCGAGCCGTTCTAACTCTTCTCGAAGCGGTCCGTCGCCTGCGACGACCAGTTCAAACGGGGAGTCGGCCTCTGTGTTGGCGAGAGCTATTGCGTTAATTAGGGTGTCTAACCCCTTTTGTGTGGTCAAGCTCGACGCTGTCCCGACGACGATTGATTCGGACTGGAGGGCCAATCCTTCCAGGGGGTTCTCGACGTTCGCGAGCGCGTTAGAGATCTGCTCCTCATCGATCCCATTTGGAATTATCCGAACCGAGTTTGAGCTCAACAGGACGGACTCCCACTGCTTGAATGAGTCCCGCACTGCGGTAGAGTTACACACGACGAACTCACACAGCGGGTTGGTTAGCCCGTTCAGTATTCGCCCCTCTCTCGTGAACCCATCTCGTGTGTTTCCCTCGCGGGAGATTACTGGGATACCGAGTCGCCTTCCGATGATTTTCGCAAACGACCCCGAGTGGTTGTGATGCGCTTGTATAAGATCGTACTCTCTGAGAATGGTTTTCGCTCGCGCGTAGCTGGCTCTACTAATTCCTGTGAAACTATCTGGGGCGTTAATGTTGCGGATTTTCAGCGATGGGTCCTGTGTAAACTCGCCCGCTGAGAACCACGAGAGGATATCGACGGTTGCGTCCGTGTACTCGTTAATGGCTGCCGCGATGGACGCTGGAACCGATGTTTCGCTAACCGAGTTCACAACGAAACAGACGCGAGGTGTACCCATCAGATAATATTGCCCATTTGAACTATTTAAATATGTTGCCACGGGGATAATTCCGTTATTCACACACGGTGAGATACAGGAATATTTCGACACCAATCTACATAACTAGCCAGGAACGAAACCGCGGCTACGTCTGATTACTCCACGGTGACGCTCTTCGCGAGGTTCCGCGGTTTGTCGATGGCGCGGCCCTTGGCGTTGGCGATGTGGTAGGCGAGGAGCTGCATGTGGACGTTGGCGAGGAGGGGTTCCATGACGCCGAGGTCTGGAACAGAAAGGGCGGCGTCGGCGTACTTGTCGCCGCGGCCGGCGGAGGAGAGGCCGATGACGGGCGCGCCGCGCGATTCGGCTTCCTTGACGCTGTTGAGGGTGGCGTCGGGGTTCGCGCCCCGCGTGAGGACGGCGATGATGGGGGTGTCGTCGGTGACGAGGGCGAGGGGGCCGTGCTTCAGTTCGCCCGCGGGGAAGCCTTCGGCGTGGTCGTAGGAGATCTCCTTCAACTTGAGTGCGCCTTCGAGGGCGACGGGGTGGCCGAGCTTCCGGCCGATGAAGAAGAAGGCGCTGGAGTCGGCGTACTCGCGGGCGACCTCGCGGATCTGGGAGTCGGTGTCGAGGATCTGCTGGACGGCACCGGGGAGGCCGCGGATGGCGTCGAGGACGTCGCGGGCGTCGGCGGCGGGAATGGTGTCGCGGCGGCGGCCGACGTGGACGGCGAGGAGGGCGAGCGTGGCGACCTGTGAGACGAAGGTCTTGGTGGCGGCGACCCCGATTTCGGGGCCGGCGCGGATGTAGAGGGTTTCGTCGGCGTCGCGGGTGACGGTGGAGCCGACGGTGTTGGTGACGGCGAGGGTGCGCGCGCCGGCGCGCGCGGCCTCCCGAAGCGCGCTGAGGGTTTCGGCGGTTTCGCCGGACTGGGTGACGGCGACGGCGAGGGTGCGCCAGGGGTCGCGGCCGCCGCCGAACTCGTACTCGCTGGCGACGTGGACGGAGACGCGGACGTCGGCGTAGCGTTCGAGGAGTTGGGCGGCGTAGAGGCCGGCGTGGTAGGAGGTCCCGCAGGCGACGATCTGGATCTCTTCGAGGGAGTCGAGGTATTCGGTCGGGAGGTCGACGTCGAGGTCGACGTCGCCGGCGAGTTCGTCGACGCGCCCGGAGAGCGCCTGGCGGAGCGCGCGCGGCTGCTCGTGAATCTCCTTGAGCATGTAGTGGTCGTAGCCGCCTTTCTCGGCGGCGTCGGCCTCCCATTCGATCTCTTCGACGCCGCGTTCGACGACTTCGCCGTCGTGTTCGATGGTGACGCCGTCGGGGGTGACGACGGCGATGTCACCGTTCTCGAGGTAGGTGACTTCGCGGGCGTGTTCGAGGAAGGCGGTGACGTCGCTCCCGACGAAGGTCTCGCCGTCGCCGTGGCCGACGCAGATAGGTGAGTCTTGGCGCGCGAGGTAGATTTCGTCGCCGTCGTCGACGACCATGGCGAGCGCGAAACTCCCATGGAGGCGCGCGACGACGTCGACGAAGGCGTCCTTCGGGGTTTTTCCGGCGGCGAGTTCGTCCTCGACGAGGTGGGGGACGACTTCCGTGTCGGTGTCGCTCGCGAACGTGTGGCCCTTCTCGCGGAGGTCGCGTTTGAGTTCGTCGTAGTTCTCGATGATGCCGTTGTGGACGACGGCGACCCGGCCCGTGCAGTCGGTGTGCGGGTGGGCGTTTTCGTCTGTCGGCTCGCCGTGCGTGCTCCAGCGCGTGTGGCCGATGCCGACGGTGGCGTCGGAGGCGTCGGGGACGGCGGCGGCGAGTTCTTCTACTTGCCCGGAGCGTTTGACGAGGGTGAGGTCGTCTTCGACGAGCGCGACGCCCGCCGAGTCGTACCCGCGGTATTCGAGGTTCTCCAGCCCGCCGACGAGGAGGGGGAGGGCGTCGCGTGACCCGGCGTAGCCGACGATGCCACACATGGGTCAGGCCCTCCTCACGACCGCGTCACTGGGAATGCGGCCGTCGATGACGGAGCCGGTTTCGACGTCGGTGCGGTTCCCGAGGACGCTCCCGGGGGCGAGGGTGGTCGCGCCGCCGACGCGGGCGTTGTCGCCGACGACGCCGCCGAGGCGGACGTTCTCGTGGACGCGGCGGTTCACGACGAGGTCGGCGTCCCCGCCCGCGATGGTGGCGTTCGCTTCGACGGTGGCGTTCTCCCCGACGACGGCGTCGCGGACGACCGCGCCCGCGCCGATGGTGGCGTCGGGGAGGACGACGCTGTTCGCGACGACGGCGTTCGCGCCGATTTCGACGTTGTCGCCGAGCGCGGTGCCGGCGAGGACGCGCGCGCCGGGTTGGAGGCGGACGTCCGCGCCGAGCGCGACGTCGCCGATGGCGCTCGCGGAGTCCGCGACGCGCGCGCTCCCGGCTTCCCGCCGCGCGACGACCTGCGCGTTCACGTCGAGGATGTCCCAGAGGTAGGAGACGTCGAGCCAGCGCTCGCGAACCATCACGGCCGTCACGCTGCCGTCCGTGGTGAGGCCGCGGAGCGTGTCCGTGATGCCGAGTTCGCCGTCCGCTTCGGTCTCGCGGAGCGCGTCGAAGATACGCTGGTCGAACCCGTAGATGCCGGCGTTGACGACGTCCGAGGGGGCGGCGTGCCGCGGCGGTTTCTCCACGATGTCCGCGACGGACTCCCCGTCGAGGCTGACGACGCCGTAGTTGCTCGGCTGGTCGGCGCGCGTCACCGCGATGGTCGTCCCTTTCGTCTCCTCCTGGCGGTCGATGACGCGTTCGATGGCGCTCGCGTCGATGATGCGGTCGCCGTTCAGCGCGACGAACGGCCCGTCGACGTGTGATTCGGCCTGCAGGACGGCGTGCCCCGTACCGAGCTGTTTCCGCTGGACGGCGTACTCGATGTCGACGCCCCACTCGTCGCCGTCGCCGAAGTGACTCTGGATGCGCTCGCGCTTGTAGCCGACGACGAGCACGACGTCCGTGATGCCCGCGCGTTTGACGGCGTCGAGGACGTGTTCGAGGAGCGGCCGGTTCGCCACGGGGAGCATCGGCTTCGGGCGGCTCTCCGTGAGCGGCTCTAAGCGCGTGCCTTCGCCCGCGGCGAGGATGACGGCCTTCATTCTCTGTCCACCACCTTATCCCGCGTGACGGTCTCACCGAGCGTCGTCGTGCTCTCGGGGTCGAGGCGTACGCCCGCGTTCAGACTCGTGTTGATGCCCGTCTTCGACGCGTCGCCGACGACGACGCCGAGTTTTCGTCTTCCCGTATCTATCATGTCTCCTTTCACTTGCATGCGTACGTTCGCGTCGTCGTGCCGTAAGTTCGCTACCGTCGTGCTCGCGCCGAAGTTCACGGATTCGCCGAGAATCGAGTCGCCGACGTAGGAGAGGTGACCGACGGCGGCGTCGGTCATCAGAATCGAGTTCTTCACCTCGACAGCGTTCCCGACGCGGACGTCCTCGCCGACGACGGTCGAGCCGCGGACGTAGCAGTTCGGGCCGACGTCCGCGCCCGACTGGATGACCGCGGGGCCTTCGACGTACGCGCCGGCGCGGACGCGCGCGCCGTTCTCCACGACGACCGGCCCGTGGACGGTCGCGCCGTCCTCGACGACGCCCTCGACGTGGTGGTCGAGGTCGGCGAGGAGGTGTTCGTTCGCGTTCAGGAGCTCCCACGGCCGGCCGACGTCCAGCCACTCGCCCTCGTACTCGACGGCGGTGATCGCGACGCCGTCGGCGAGCGCGCGCGCGATGGACTCCGTAATCTCGTACTCGCCGCGCTCGCTCTTCTCGGTCGCGGCCACGTAGTCGAATACCGCGGGCTCGAAGGCGTACGCGCCGAGGTTCGCGAGACTGCTCGGCGGCTCCGCGGGCTTCTCGACGATGCCCGTGACGCGGTCGCCGTCGAGGCTGACGACGCCGTAGTTCGAGGGGTCGGGGACTTCGCGCACGGCGACCGCGTACCCCTCGCTCTCGGCGAGCGCGGCGACGAGCGAGTCGTCGACGACCACGTCCGCGTTGAGGAGGAGGAAGCGCTCGTCGACGTAGGGTTCGGCCTGTTCGACCGCGTGCGCGGTGCCGAGCTGTTCGTCCTGGACGGCGTAGTCGACGGGAAGGCCGCGGTAGGTGTCGCCGACGCGCTCTTCGACCATCTCGGACTGGTGGCCGACGACGAGGACGAACCCGTCGACGGCGTCGACGCACTGGTCCATGACGTTCTCCAGGAGGGTCGTGCCGGCGACGGGGAGGAGCGGCTTCGGGCGCGTCTTCGTCAGCGGCCCCATCCGCGTCCCCTCGCCGGCCGCCATGACGACGGCCTTCATGCCGACACCAGCTCCCGGACCGTCTCCTCGACGGAGTGTTCGGTCTCGAACCCGATGGCGTCGCGCGCGTGACTCGTGTCCACGGTGAAGTCGGCGGCGTCCGTCTCCGCCGACCGCGGGTTCTCGACCATCTCGATGTCGATTTCGACGCCGAGCTCCTCGCGCGTGACGCGCTGGACGAGCTCGGCGAGCGCGAGCACGCTGTACTCCTCGCCGCTCGCGAGCGGAATCGTCTCCGCGCCCGGCTCGACATCGCCGCCGACGAGCCGTTCGAGGCTGAGCGAGTACGCGCGCGCCACGTCCTTCACGTGGATGAAGTCGCGCGCCTGCGTCCCCGGCTCGTGCACTTCGAGGTGTTTCCCCTCCTTCGCGCGGTCCGCGAAGATGTTGATGACCGTGTTCTTCCCCACAGTCTCGCCGTCTATCTCGTGGTGGCCGTAGATGTTCGACTTCATGTAGACGTGCGCGGGGAACTCGTGCGCGGCGAGCGCGTGCACGTCGTCCTCGCTCATCCGCTTCGTCAGCCCGTACGTGTTCAGGGGGTCGCGCGGATGGTCGACCGTGATGGGCGTCTCCACGATGTCGCCGAGAATCGCCATACTGGTCGGGAAGACGAGCGGCGTCCCCGTCTCCCGGCAGAGGCGGGCGACGTCCTCGGTCCCGCGGACGTTCACGTCGAACGCCTCGTCGGGGTCGTCGTCGCAGTCCTGCACGCCGCTGACGGCGGCGAGATGCATCACGGCGTCGACGCCCGCGAACGCCTCCGCGAGCGCGTCGGTGTTCCGGACGTCGAGTGTTTCGATGGTCGTTCCTTCGACGGTCTCGACGGTGCCGACGGAGAAGTCGTCGACCGGGACGACGTCGTGGCCGTCGGCGAGCAGGTTCCGGGTCACCCGCGACCCGATGTAGCCCGCCGCGCCCGTGACGCCGACAGAGTACGTGTGAGTCATGGCTGGGTAGTGGTGGGTGTTACTGATAGGTGTCCCGACCGATTCGGTGGGCCGGGTCGTACGTCCCGGCGAGCTCTCGAACGCCCGCCGCGAGGCCGGTCTGCGGTTCGAAGCCCGCGTCCCGCATCTTCTCGAAGCGAACGTGGTAGGAGGGGCCGGGGTCGCGCTCGTAGCGGTACGCCGTCTCCACGGGCCGGTCGAGTTCGTCGCTCACCACGTCGGCGATCTCCTCGATCTGGAAGTTCCCGAGCCCGACGTTGTACGTCCCGGCGTCCCAGTCGAGCGCGGCCTCGAAGGCGCGCGCGGTGTCCTGGACGTGGAGGAACGGCCGCCAGTTCGTCCCGTCGCCGTAGACGGTGAGCGGCTCGCCGGCGAGCGCGCGGAAGACGAAGGAGTTCACGACGAGGTTGAACCGAACGCCCGGCGAGTAGCCGAAGTTCGTCGCGAGCCGGAGACTCACGTCGTGGAACTCCCGTTCCGCCACGATGTCCTCGCACTCCAGCTTCGACTCCGCGTACGGGTTCCCGGGCATCGGCTCGGACTCCTCCGTGAGCTCCTCCTCGTAGGTGTCGCCGTAGACGTTACACGACGACGCGAGCACGAACGTGTCGACGGCGGCGGCTTCGGCGGCGTCGGCGACGACTTCCGTGCCGCCGACGTTGACGTCCATCACGCGGTCCCTGATGTCGTGGGACTTCGCCGCGCCCGTGACGGCGGCGAGGTGAATCACGCCGTCGACGCCCGCCATCGCGTCCTCGACGACGGACTCGTCGCGGATGTCGCCGCGGTGGAACTCGACGTCGTCGAGCGAGAGCCCCATCAGGTTCCGCTGGTCGGAGAGGCTGAAGTCGTCGAGCACGCGGACGTCGTGGCCCGAGTCGAGGAGGTTCCGGACGAGTTCGCTCCCGACGTAGCCCGCGCCGCCCGTGACGAGGAGCTTAATCGGTGAGCACCCCCGGGAGGAAGCGGTCCTCGTGCGCCTCGATGCGTTCGCGGTGGTCGACGAGCGTTCCGAGCACCTGCCGGATGCCCTCTTCCATGCTCATCTCGTCGTCGACGAGCCCGCGGAAGTTCGCGTTATCCATCTCCATCTGGTGCTCTTCGTCCTCCTCGCGCGGGTTCTCGAAGTGTTCGACGTCGGCGTCGAGGTCGAACTCCTCGCCCACCTCGGCGATGGTCTCCGCGAGCTCCACGATGGCCACGGGCCGGTTCACCTGGTTGTAGACCGTCACGCCCTCCTCCTGCTCGGGGCCCCGCTCGACGAGCGCGACGAGGCTCTCCACCGCGTCCTCCAGCGTGACCATCGGCTTGCGCTGCTCGCCCTTCCCGTATACGGTTATGGGGTAGCCGGCGACGGCCTGCGCGCAGAACCGATTTACGACTGTTCCGAAGTAGTAGTCGAAGTCGAAGCGCGTCGGCATCCCGTACTCCTCCGTTTCTTCCGTTTCGGTGCCGAAGACGATGGCGGTGCGGACGTCGCTGATCGGCATCCCCCACTCGCCGTTCGCGAGCCGCATGTTCCCGGCGTCGAACGCCTTCGTCTGGTGGTACCACGACCCGCCCATCGCCGGGAACGGCACCTCGTCGCTCTCGCCCTCGTTCGACATCTCCGCTCCCCCCTCGGGGATGGGGAACTCGGGCGCGCCGTAGACGCCCGTCGTCGTCGTCTCGATGAAGTGCGTGTCGTCGAGGCCGGCTTCGTGCAGCGCGTGCAGGAGGTTCAGCGTCGAGGAGACGTTGTTCCGCTGCGTGTAGAGCGCTCGCTCCCCGTTGATTCCCGCATACACCGCGGAGGGCTGGGCGGCGGCGTGGAGCACCGTATCGGGCTCGTAGACGTCCACGAGCTGCGTGACGAACTCGCGGTCCGCGAGGTCTCCCTCCACGTACGAGACGCCGTCGACGGTCTCGAAACGCGCCTCCGGCTCGTCGATGGGGACGGCGGAGACGCTGCCGGACTCCGCCACCCACTCGCGGCGCGCGCCGTTGTCGACGGCGACGATACGGTCGTCGATGCGGTCGGCGAGTCGGAGCGTGGTCGGCCACCCGAGATAGCCGTCTGCGCCAGTGAGCAGGACAGTCATTGGTTACTCAGAAAGTGAGTAACCATCGGCATAAGTCTTTGGACCGTCCCCCCACACGCCGCTCACAACCACCGAGAATCCTCGGAAGAACTCCGTGCATCGAACTACCGAACCGACTGCGAGAACCGCCGAAGGTTCCGCCGGCTCAGTCGAGGACGGCGTCGGGCGTCGCAGACTCGTGCTCCCAGACGAGGTCGAAGAAGCGTTCGAGGCCGGCGACGAACGACCCGTTCTCCGTCACCGCGGCCTGCCGCATGCTCAACGGCACGTCCTTCTCCTCGACCAGCAGAATCGCCCGCCCCGTGTCGTACTCCATCGACGGGTCCGCGAACGTCCCGCGCCAC
The DNA here is from genome assembly GCF_014647475.1 of Halocalculus aciditolerans. Lineage (NCBI taxonomy): Archaea > Methanobacteriati > Methanobacteriota > Halobacteria > Halobacteriales > Halobacteriaceae > Halocalculus > Halocalculus aciditolerans. The sequence goes on from NZ_BMPG01000002.1 coordinate 399,260, forward strand.
GGCAGTTTCCCCGTGCTGAACCGGATGTCGGCCTCCGGATAGCCCGCGCGAATCCGCTCGACGATGTCCGCCTGCGTCGCCGCGTTCTCCGCGTCGAGATGGTCCGGGTGCAAGAAGAGCACGCTCACGTCGACGCCGCGCGCGAGCGCGTCACCGAACGCCGCCTCCACGCGGTCGAAGTACTCGAAGGACTTCGTGATGACCTTCACTCGCTCTTCCGCCTCGCGGTAGAGCGACCGCGTCTCCCGCTCCGACGCCTCCCCGACGTCGACGACCCAGAACAGCTCCTCCGTCGGCGTCACGTCGCTGCTCGCCTGCGCGAACCGGGGCTCGAACTCCGCCAGAAACGCCTCCCGGTTCGCCTCGATCTCCTGTTGGTACGCCTCGAACTCCTGGCGTTCGTTTTCTACTGCCCGGTCGAGAATCGCCCCCGGTGACTTCGGCTGGTAGTGCTTCGGCCGCCCCGGAATCATCTTCACGAACCCGCGGTCCGCGAGCGAGTCCAACACCCCGTAGATGCGGGCCTTCGGAATCCCCGTCGCCTCCGCGAGGTCGGGCGCAGTCGTCCGTCCCAGCGAGAGCAGTTCCGTGAGCGCCGTCGCCTCGTACTCCGTCAAATCCAAGCGCTCTGCGAGCTCCACCGGGGAGCGATCGCGACTCATACCTCACTCTCCGCGCACGCACCGCAATAGGATGACGGTTCCCGACGCCCGCCACGACCACATCCACTCGACTCCTCGCCCGGTCGAGCGCTCGTCCGTATCACCGCCCAGCACGACGACGACACGGACCCGGTCCGGCAGTCGGTGAGGTTAGTAGGGGACCCAGTCGGTCGGGGAGGGATCGACGCCGACGACGCGGAGTTGGCGTTCGTAGTCGTCGGTGAGTCGGGTTTGAATCATGCCGTCGAAGAGGGGTGCGAACCGTTCGAACGTCTCTCTGTCGCCGAGTTCGGTGAGGGCGATGCCGAGGTGGCCGCCGCTCTGTACTTTCCCGGTGAAGACGTGGAGGAAGCGAAAGAGCCGCCGGGGGTCGGTGTACATGAGCATCGTGGGGATGGAGAGCAGGCCGCCGCGGATGGTGTCGCGGTCGTTCTCGGCGAGCGCGGTGAAGAAGCCGGCCGTTCGGATGCCGATTTCGGTGACGTCGCCGGGCGAGGAGACGTACCGAATCCACCCGCGGTCGCGTGCGGCCTCGCCGCGTTCGCGGGTGACGCAGTCGATGACGCCGGCGTGGCCGTTGGCGACGCCGTCGGCGATGGCGGGGGAGTCGTCGAGGAGGCGAGTGGCGTCGTCGCGAGTGGAGATGACGACTGCGCCGTCGCCGGCGGCGAGGCCGTCTTCGACGAGCGTCCGGCCGAGTTCGGCCTTGCCGGACATCGGCGGACCGCCGATCATCAGGTTCGTCCCCGGTTGGATGGCGTCGACCGGGAGCACGTCGCCCACGTCGTACATTTCGTGCGCCACGTAGCGGTGGAGTCGGTATAAACCCCTGACTGATTGGTCGGGAGAGTTTCACGAATCCGTGGGCGTCTGAGATAGTGGCGAGATTGTCCGCGTGCCATCCCATACCTATGGGGTATCATTCCAACGGCGTTATATGCGCCACAGTGATAGGGACGGGCGTGGTATCCTTCGACTTCCAGCCCCTGACGTACGACGACATTCCGCCCGAGAAACGCCCCTCGGCCGCGCAGGCACTCGTCCCCGTCCTGGGGATGATCGTCTTCCTCGGCGTCGGCTCGGGGATACTGAAACTCGCCCCGCACGCCCCGCTCCTCTGGAGCATCGTCCTCACCGGGCTCGTCGGCCGGTACTGGCTCGGCTACGCGTGGGACGACCTCTACGACGGCCTCGCGAGCAGCCTCCTCATGGGTCTCCAGGCGATCCTCATTCTCTTCACCATCTACGCGCTCATCGCCACCTGGGTGAGCGCCGGCACCATCCCCGCGCTCATGTACTACGGTCTCGGCGTCCTCACCCCGAAGGTCTTCCTCCCCGCGACCGCCATCCTCGCCGCCGTCGTCGCGTTCTCCATCGGGAGCTCGTGGACGACCGCCGGCACGCTCGGCGTCGCCTTCATCGGTATCGGCCACGGCCTCGGCATCCCCGCGCCCATGACCGCCGGCGCGATTCTCTCCGGCGCGTACGCGGGCGACAAACAGAGCCCCCTCTCCGACACCACGAACCTCGCCGCCGCCGTCACCAACACCGACCTCTACGACCACATCGACGCGATGCAGGTCGGCACCCTCGTCGCGCTCGGCGCGTCCGTCCTCCTCTACGCCTACCTCGGTCTCAGCGCCGGCGGCGCGATTCCCGTCGGCCAGGTCGAGAGCATCCGCAGCGCCCTCGCCGGTACCTACGCGCTCGGCCCGCTCGTCGTCCTCCCGCTCGTCGTCACCTTCGCCCTCGCCCTCTACGGCATCCCCGCGCTCCCCACGCTCGTCGCCGGCGTCTTCGCCGGCGCGACGACGACGGTCGTCGTGCAGGGCCGCGCGTTCACCGCCGCCTGGGACGTCTTCCTCAACGGCACCGGACCCGAGACCGGGATGGACCTCGTGAACAGCCTCCTCGCCACCGGCGGGCTCTCCGGGAGCGCGTGGACCATCTCCATCGTCGTCCTCGCGCTCGCGCTCGGCGGCCTCCTCGAACGCACCGGCGTTCTCGCCTCCCTCGCCCGCGCCCTCACCCGCATCGTCTGGAGTCGCGGCAGCCTCATCGCCGGCACCGGCGTCTCCGCGTTCGTCGTGAACGCGCTCTCCGCCCAGCAGTACATGAGCATCGTCGTCCCCGGGATGAGCCTCCGGAACCTCTACGACGACTACGAGCTCGACACCGCGAACCTCTCGCGCGCCGTCGAAGCCGCCGGCACGCCGACCGGCGCGCTCATCCCGTGGCACGCCGGCGGCGTCTACATGGCCGGCGTCTTCCAGCTCTCCTCCAGCCTCCAGTACGCCCCCTACTACTTCTTCGCCTACCTCTCCCCGCTCGTCCTCTTCGTCATGGCCGCCACCGGCTGGCAGCTCATCCCCGAAGACGGTGCGAGCGACGCGCCCGCCGACGCTACCGCTGAATAGCTCGCACCGACCGCAACCCCGAAACCTCCCGCGCGCTCTCTTCTCTCTATGCCGCTCGAAGCCACCGTGGACGTCGACGTCCAAGCGTCCGCTGTCGCGTTCACGCTCACCGTCGAGAACACCGGACCGGAAGCAGTCGACCTCACCTTCGAGGCCGACCAGGACGCGGAGTTCACCGTCTCCGAGGCCGGCCGCGACGTCTGGCGGTGGAGTAGCGGCCGCGCGTTCACCCAGCTCATGCGAACGACGGAAGTTCCGCCCGGCGAATCGTTCACTGCCCGCGGCGCGTGGCGACGCCCCACGCCCGGCGACTACCGCGTCGACGCCGAACTCGAAGCGATGCGGGACGTTCGCGCAGCCGCCACGTTCTCAGTCGGCTCGGACGACTCAGTCGAGTGACGCGACGAGGTCGCGCGCGGCGCGGCGGACGGACTCGTCGCTCGAGAGGTCGGGTTCGTAGCCGAGCGCCGCGAGTTTCTCGATGGAGAGGCGCATCTTCGGGACGTCGCCCGTCCAGCCGCGGTCGCCGCCGGTGTACTCGTAGTCGGGGTCGACGCCCATCTCGTCGGCGACGATGTCCGCGATGGTGTTCACGGACGTCGTCGTGCGCGTCCCGAGGTTGAACGTGTTCATCGACCCGGTGGCGTGCTCGACGACGTGGCACATCGCCTCGACGCACTCCGAGACGTGCATGTAGGACTTCTCCTGCCGGCCGTTCCCGAGGATGGTGAGCGTCTCGCCGTTCTCGTCGAGCTTCTCGACGAAGTCGGGGACGACGCCCGCGCCGAAGCGGTCGCCGACGATGTTCGCGAATCGGAAGTTCCACACCGTAAAGTCGTGGCTGTGCGCGTAGACGGAGAGCAGGGATTCCTCCGAGAGCTTCGTCGCGCCGTAGATGCTGATGGGTTCGAGGGGCGCGTAGTCCTCGGGCGTCGGCCGCGGCGCTTCCCCGTACACTGTCGAGGAGGACGTGAAGAGGAAGTGGTCGACGCCGACTTCCGCCATGCGTTCGAGGAGGTTGTACGTGAGTTCGTGGTTCGCCTCGAACTGCCTTCGAGGCTCCGCTGAGTTCACGTACTTGTCCGCCGCCGCGAGGTGGAAGACCGCGTCGAGGTCCTCGGTGACGACGTCCGCGACCACCGACTCGTCCGTGAGGTCACCCTCGACGAACTCGACGCCGTCGGGGAGGTCGGCGTCGCTGCTGTTCGAGAAGTCGTCGACGACGAGGACGTGGTTCTCGTCGGCGAGCGCGCCCGCGAGTTCGCTCCCGATGAGGCCCGCGCCGCCCGTGACGAGAATTCGCTTCCCGGTGAGTTCCATGCGAGAGAGAGCGGCGGGAGCCGGCAAGTGCGTTCTGGTCTCCAGTCCCACCTCTCGGCCATTGGCCGGGCGAGCCTCTAGTCCCGTCTCTCGGCGGTTGGATGAGCGAGCCGCTTGCTCGGGTGGCGTTACTCGGTGAGGTCGGCGGAGACGTTCCAGACGTGGTCGGCGAGCGCGTCGTCGGTGACGGCGTCGCTGGGGTCGCCGGGTGCGCAGTCTCGGTAGTACGCCCCGCGCTCGATGTCGTCGGCGACGGCGAGGTAGGTGGGGGTGGCGGCGGCTTCCGGGGCGGTGTCGACGAGGCGGCCGACGAGCCGCTGGGAGAGGGCGTCGAACACGCGCATGAGGAGGGAGAGCGGGAGACTCGTCGTGCGCCAGAGGCCGCTCCCGGGGACGAAGCCGGGGTGGCAGGACGCCACGGAGAGGTCGGTTCGTTCGGCGAGGGCGCGCGCCCAGACCGCGTTCGCGAGCTTCGACCGCGAGTAGGCGTGGAAGCCCTCGTAGCCGTCGAGGGTAGTGACGGCGTCGCGAGCGAGGTCGCCGCCGTCGGCGCGTCGGTGGACTTCGGAGGAGACGATGACGACGCGGTCGAGCGATAGCTGCGCGCGGAGCGTCTCGGTGAGCGCGAACGGCGCGAGCTGGTTCACGGCGAACGTCCGTTCGACGCCGCCGTCGTAGTCCGCAAAGCTCGCGTTTCGGAAGTGCGCGCCCGCGGCGTGGACGAGGATGTCGAGGGAGTCGACGCGGTCGGCGACCGCGGCGGCGAGCTGTTCGGGCGCGTCGGGGTCGGCGAAGTCGCCGGCGAGGAAGGCCGGGTCCGCATCGAGGGCGTCGAGGTCGTCGGCGACGGCGCGGCCGCGGGTCTCGTCGCGGCCGTGAATGACGACGCGCGCGCCGAGACGGCCGAGGGCGAGCGCGACTTCGCGGCCGACGCCGCTGGTCGCGCCCGTCACGAACGCGGTCTGTCCGTCGAGGGCTGCGTCGCCGACGCCGGCTTCGACTTCCGCTCGCTGAGTCATACCGGGACGTCGAACGCTGACGCTAAAAAGGGGCTGGCAGGGCGACGCCGACAGGGGAGACGTCGACCGCGGCGTCGCCGGCGAAGCGAACGGTCGACGGTAGTGTTCACCGCATACGCCCCGTTGGCCCCGGCTTCCTACTTGAACGCTCGGCGGCGTTCCGTAACACCCTATCCGACGCGGCGGTTTCGTCCCTCTATGCAGGGCGAAAACGAGGTCGTGGTGTGTCGGTTCGGGCATCGACCGGGGCGCGACGACCGGATGACGACGCACGTCGGACTGACCGCGCGGGCGCTCGGCGCAGACAGAGTGGTGTTCCCGGACAACGCCGGACAGTCGAAAGAGACAGTCGAGGACATCACGGAGCGGTTCGGCGGGCCGTTCGAGGTGGAGTTGTCGGACGAGCAGCCGGCGCTCATCCGAGGCTGGGATGGGACGGTGGTCCACTTGACGATGTACGGCGAGCGCGTGCAGGACGTCGAGGGCGACGTTCGCGACGCCCACGAGGAAGGCGACCTGCTCGTCGTCGTCGGCGGGGAGAAGGTCCCGTTCTCGGTGTACGAGGCGGCGGATTACAACGTCGGCGTGACGAATCAGCCGCACTCCGAGGTCGCGGGGCTCGCGGTCTTCCTCGACCGGCTCTTCGACGGCCGGGAGCTGGAGCGGGAGTGGGCGGACGCGGACCGCCGCGTGATTCCCGAGGCGACCGGGAAGAACGTGGTGTCCGTCGACGACGAGTGCGCGGGCGGCGAGTGAGCGCGCGAGGGTCGGTCGAACGTTTTAAGGGCGAGACGGCCGCCAGTATCGAGTAATGGCTTTTGAGGAACTCTTGGAGGACCCGGTGGTTCAGCGGTATCTCCACGAGCTGGTGGGGCCGACGGGGATGCCGGTCGCGGTGTCCCCGCCGGACGGGGAAGTGACGGACGAAGAGCTCGCGGAGCGCCTCGACCTCGAGTTGAACGACGTGCGGCGCGCGCTCTTCATCCTCTACGAGAACGACCTGGCGAGCTACCGCCGGGTCCGCGACGAGGACTCCGGGTGGCTGACGTACCTCTGGACGTTCGAGTACGACAACATCCCGGACAACCTCGTAGACGAGATGGAGCGCCTGCTCGGCGCGCTGAGAGAGCGCCGCGACTACGAACTCGACAACGAATTCTACCTCTGTCAGGTGTGCTCGATTCGGTTCGAGTTCGCGGAGGCGATGGACCTCGGCTTCGAGTGCCCCGAATGTGGCTCGCAGGTCGAAGCGATGGAGAACCGCGACCTCGTCGGTGCGATGGACGAACGCATCGAGAACCTCGAACGCGAACTGGGGCTGGGCTAAATGGTCGTCCTCGCGACGAAAGTCTACGTCTCCGGTGACGCCCGCGACCGCGCGCTCGACGGCCTCCGCTCCCTCGTGCAGAACGACGTCGGCGACCTCGACGTCGAGTTCGACGTCGGCGTGCGCCGCGACGACTTCCCCACCGTGACGGTCGAGGGCGAGGACGCCACGGTCGCGCGGAACGTCCTCCGCGAGACGTGGGGCGAAATCACGCCGGACTTCGAAGCGGGCGAAGTCCACGTCGGCACGCTCGAACACTGGGACGACGACGGCTTCGTCCTCGACGCCGGTGAAGACGTCCGCGTGCCGGCGGGCGAACTCGGCCTCGGCCCGGGGACGCCCGACCAGATTCGCACGCGCTTCGGCCTCGTCCAACACCTCCCGCTCCGGTTCGTCTACGGCGACGACGACCCCTGCCGGCTCGCGGACGACGAGCGCGACCGGCTCTTCGAGTGGACGCGCGCCGAGACCGGCCGCGTGAACGTGAACTCCGCGACGCGCGGCCAGGTCCGCGCGACCGTGAACCGCGCCGGCCACGCACAGGACATCGTCACCGTCGAACGCCTCGGCCTCTTAGAGCAGAGCATCGTCTGCGGCGAAGGGACGGATCCGCCGGGCCTGCTGGCGAGCATCGGCGGCCACCTCCGCTCGGAACTGCTCGCCGTCGTTCCATGACGTCACGCCGCCTCCTCGCCGTCACGGCGCTCCTCGCGCTCGTGGCGCTCGGAGGCTGCGTCGGCGGCCCCGGCGGGACCGGGGCCGCTCCGGACAACACGACGTACGACTGGCACACGAACGCCACGGGGAGCGACGTCACCGTGAACGTCACCTCCGACTACTACTACGCCGTCTACGAGGTCGAGAACCGCTCGACCGTATCACTCTCCCGGCCGAGCGAGCTCGGCGGGAACACCGGCGTCACGGTCGGCGCGCCCGCGTTCCGCTACGAGAACGGTACAGTCACGCGGAATCTCACCGTCGACGCGCAGAACCAACAGACCGTCGTGACCCTCCCGGCCGAACGCGGCCAGCTCGCCTACACGTCCCCGTCGACGACGCGCTCCGTCATCGTGCCCGTCGCCGTGAACGGGAGCTACGACGTCGCCCTGCCGCCCGGGATGCGCGCCGAAATCCCCGTTCTCGGCAGCGTCACCCCCGGCGGGTACGCCCTCAGCATCGAGGAGAACCGCGCGCACTACCGCTGGGCGAGCATCGACGACGCCACCATCGAGGTCCAATACTACCTCCACCGCGACGCCTACATCTTCGCCGGCCTCCTCGTCGCGCTCGCCATCATCGCCGTCCTCGGCACGCTCTACCTCCGCCGCCAGGTCCGCGAACTCGAACAGGCGCGCCGCGACGCCGGCCTCGACCCCTAACTCGAACGCCGGGCGTCACGGTTTTCACACCGACCCGCGAAATCCCCCTATGGATGTCGCGGTCGTCACGGTCGGCGACGAACTCCTCAGCGGTGATACGGCGAACACGAACGCGACGTGGCTCGGCCGCCGGCTCACCGAGCGCGGCGCGACCGTCCGCCGCGTCACCGTCGTCCCCGACGACGTCGAGGAAATCGCGGCGACCGTCCGCGACCTGAGCGAGCGCTACGACGCGGTCGTCGTCACGGGCGGCCTCGGCCCGACGCACGACGACGTGACGATGGACGGCGTCGCCGCGGCGTTCGACCGCGACCTCACCGACCACCCGGACGCCGCCGCGTGGTTCGCCGGCGAGTCCGACTACACGGGCGACCTCGCCCCCGGAACGACCCACCTCCCGGAGGGCGCGCGCATGCTCCCGAACGAGGTCGGCGTCGCCCCCGGCTGCGTCGTCGAGCACTGCTACGTCCTCCCCGGCGTCCCCGCGGAGATGGAAGCGATGTTCGACCGCGTCGCCGGCGAGTTCACGGGCGAGCGCCGGCACGTCGAAACCGTCTACGTCGACGCGCCGGAGTCCGCGCTGGTCGACGCGTTCGATGAGCTCCGCGAGCGCTTCGACGTCGGCGTCGGCAGCTATCCGGGCGACGGGGTGCGCGTGAAGATACAGTCAGTGGACGCGGCGCGCGCCCGCGACGCCGCCGCGTGGTTCCGCGAGCGCGTCGACGGTCGAGACGAAGAGCCGAGCGAGCGTTAGCGGTAGAGGTAGGCGAGCCAGGCGGCGACGACGACGAGACCGACGACGGTGACGCCCCAGCCGAGGGCGTTGATCGGGAGGCCGGACGTGGCTTCGAGGAGCGTGAACATACTAGCCGAATTTCGCGCGGCGGTCTTAAGGATTTCCGACTCGCCCGTCCCTGACACCGCGGGTCGCGTGCGAGGGGTCCAGCGGCGAGCGAACGGAGGTGAATCCCCAGCGGCGGGCGGAGAGCGTGTGATACCGGCGGGTCAGGGGAGTTTTCCGGGGGCGCGTCGAACCCCGTGGTATGCGACGTATCGGAGTGGTGGTGAACCCGATCGCGGGGATGGGCGGCCGCGTCGGACTGAAGGGGACGGACGGCGTGCTGGCGGAGGCGCGGGCGCGAGGGGCGGAGCCGCGCGCGCCGGAGCGCGCCGTCGCGGCGCTCGACGCGCTGCGAGCCGCAGACCCCGAGGTCTCGCTTCTCGCCTACGGCGGGTCGATGGGCGCGGACGAAGCGCGCGACGCGGGCTTCGACCCCGTGGTCGTCGGCGAACCCGAGAGCGGGGAGACGAGCGCGAGCGACACCCGCGACGCCGTGCGGGCGTTCGTCCGAGAAGACGTGGACCTCGTGCTCTTCGTCGGCGGCGACGGGACGGCCGTCGACGTCGCGGAAACCCTCGACGAACTCGACGCCGACACGCCGATACTCGGCGTGCCCGCGGGCGTGAAGGTCTACTCGTCGGTGTTCGTCGTGCGGCCCGCCGAGGCCGGCCGCGTGGCGGCGACGTTCGACTGCGTCGAGTCGAGAGAGGTGAACGATATCGACGAGGCCGCCTACCGCGACGGCGAGGTCCGCGCCGAACTGAAAGCCGTCGTGAACGTCCCCGTCGCGGAGTCCCTCCAGTCGAGCAAGCAGCTCGCCGGCGGCACCGTCGAATCCCTCGCTAAAGGCGTCGCAGAAGACGCCGAGGCGGGCGTGACGTACGTTCTCGGACCCGGATCCACGGTCGGCGCGGTGAAAGCACAGCTGGGGTTCGACGGCAGCCCGCTCGGCGTGGACGTCTGGCGGGACGGCGACCTCCTCGCGCGCGACGCGAGCGAGCGCGAGATACTCGACCACCTCGGCGAGCGAAACGTCATCGTCGTCTCCCCCATCGGCGGCCAGGGGTTCGTCTTCGGCCGCGGCAACCACCAGCTCAGCCCCGCCGTCATCCGCCAGTGTGAGGTGGAGGTCGTCGCGTCGAAGGCGAAACTCGACCAGCTCGGCGCGCTCCGCGTCGACACCGGCGACGACGACCTCGACGCGGAGTTACGAGGGTGGACGCGCGTCAGAACCGGGACGTTCGAGACGCGAATGATGGAAATCGTCTAGCTCGTTCTCTGCCGCCGCGCCTCGGAACCGTCCGGTAAATCGCCGGCGACCCGTCAGCTTCCGTTTCAAGCCGGGGGAACCCGAGAGCGACGTGGCCGACGGCGAACAACAGGCGTCCACGGTTCGAACCGTGCAAGCGTCGACGGGGAGAGCCCGCGACCCAGTCATCCTTAGTGAGTATTATTACTAGAGCGCAACGTTAAGGGTGTAGGGTTGCTACTGGTACACCATGGAAACGCGTAAGGTACAGCGGCTGGGGCCGTCGACCCTGGCGATGACGCTACCGGCCGAGTGGGCGCGCGAGCAGAACGTCGAGAAAGGCGACGAGGTCACCGTCCGCGAGTCCGGGAAGGGCCCGCTGACGGTGACGCCGGCGTCGGCGCGCGGCGAGGACACCGAAGCGACGATTCACGTCGAAGACATCGACGCCGACTCCGTCGAGCGCGCCATCGTCGGCCAGTACGTCCTCGGCCGGCGCATCATCCACGTGACCGCAGAGGAGACGCTCGACTCCGCGCACATCAACGCCGTCTACAAGGCCGAAACCCAGCTCATGGGCCTCGGCGTCATCGAGGAAACCCCCGAACGCATCACCATTCGATGCTCCGTCGACCCCGAGGACTTCACGCTCGACAACCTCTTAGAGCGCCTCGAAAACACCGGCTCGACGATGCGCGGCGAAGCCGTGAAAGCGCTCGCGCACGGCAACCCCGACCTCGCACAGCGCGCGCTCAACCGCGAACGCCAGGCGAACAAGATTTTCGTGCTCCTCCTCCGCCTCATCTTCACCGCCTACCAGAACCCGAACCTCGCGCGCGCCGTCGGCCTCGACGACAACTTCCCCCTCATCGGCTACCGCTCCGTCGCCAAGAACCTCGAATTAACCGCTGATAACGCCGAAGACATCGCCGAAATCGTCCTCGAAACCGAGGGCCACACCCTCGACGTCGACTCCGCCACGATGCGCCGCATCCGCGAGTTCACCGACCAGGTCGACGAGATCACCGCGAAATCCGTGCAGGCCGTCGTCGACCGCGACTACGACGAAACCGTCGAGGTCCGCGAGCTCTTCGCCGAACTCGGCGACCGCGAAGGCGACATCCTCGCCGACCTCCCGGAGATGGAGAACGAACAGCTCCTCCGCGTCCGCGAAGTCCTCGTCAGCCTCCAGCAGACCGCACAGTACGCCATGCGGAACGCCGAAATCGCCGCCAACCTCGCGCTCAACGAGCAGTCCGCGCACACCAGCCTCGACTAACCCCACGCCGAGCGCGGACTCGCCACTGCCGATCTCTCGAACGAACCGAGCGAACAGTCCGCACCGACTGCGCCGAGTGAACCGTTGATCGCCCCGTCGTCCGAACCGGCTCGAACCGTTGACCGACCCGTCGTCCGAACCGGGTCAGGCGTTATCCGTCGTACCAGGTGTCGGCGTCGGATTCGGCGGCGTCCGGCCACTCCTCGTCGTCTTCGTCCGACGCCGCCTCGGCCGCCGCATCGTCGGTGGCGGCGTCACGCGGCTCACCTGCGCCGTCCGTGGACGGGGTCGACGCATCCTTTTCGGGGGATTCGGCCGGTTCAGCCGGTTCGGCTGTTTCGGCCGTCTCGGGTTCGGTGTTCGACTCGGACTGTGCGTTCTGCGTCGGCGCTTCGCGCGCTGAGTCGCCGACGTCGGCCGCCAGGGGGGTCGACTCGTCCGAGTTATTCGATTCGTTCGCCTCGGGCGTCGGCGACGCCGACGATTCGGGCGTCGCCCCGTCGGTGGTTTCGGACGATTCGTTCGACCCGAACAGCTCGTCGCGACTCCGCCACTCGTCGCCGGACTCCTCTTCGGGTTCCTCCCAGTCGCCGGGCATCTCGCCCCACTCGGTCGCTTCCTCCCAGGAGACGTCGGGTTCGTCGTCCTCGATGGGTTCTTTCGGAGGGGAGACGACCGGTTCGTCCTCGGGGTCCACCCAGTTGTCGAGGTTCTCCGGGCCGTTCAGGCCGAGGTACTTCTCGTCGAACGCCTTCCAGCGGGCGTCGCCGAAGTCCTCGTGGCGTTTCGGCTCGGCGGCGTCCGTCCGCTCGATGATGGCACCGCTCTCGCCGACGGCGACGTCCGTGTCCCCGACGGCGACCGCCCAGAGGTTGTGCTCGGTCGCCGTCTCGGCGCGCCGCCACTCACCGCCGCGGTACCGCGAGAACACCGTTCCGGCCCCGCCGGCCGTGAGGACTTCGTCGGGCGTCCGCGCGATGTCCATCAGGTTCTCCGAGCCGACCTTGATGGGCGTCCAGTTCTCCGCCGTCGGCTCGTAGCGGTAGATGACGCCTTCCTCGGCGGCGACGAGGATGCCGCTCTCGTCGGCGTAGATGTCGTAGAAGTCCTTCTGTGCGTTCCGGACGCCGATGCGCTCCCAGCCGCCGCCGTCGTCGGCGAAGACGTTCCCGGACGTGTCCACGGCGTACCACGTGCCGTCCGGTCCGGCGTCCATCGCCGGGATCGTCGACCCCGAGTGGGGCTTCACCGGCTCTCCCCACTCCGGGCCTTTCCGGCCGTTGACGCGGAACGGGAACACCTCGCCGGAGCCGTTCGCGACGCGCACGACCTCCCTCCCGCGGACGTCGTTCACCGCGATGGCTTCCCACGTGCTCGTCTTCTCGATCGGGAAGGAGTAGTCGGACTTCCAGCGCTGGTCGACGTCGTAGCAGCCGAGCGCGCCCGACGACCCCGCGAACCAGACGCGCGTGCCGTCGTGTGTCACGTCGATGGTGGTCAGGTCGTTACTCGACACCGACGGCCCGGCCTCGACGAGGACCTCCCACTCGTCGCCGAATTTCCCGACGACGACACCGTCGTCGCCGACCGCGACGGGGCCGTGAGACGTCATCGACGCGTCGTAGAGCGTCTCCTCGGTCGGCGACGTTCTCGCTGTCCACGTGTCAGCCTTCATCGCGTCCACCCGAGTTACACGGTCCCCCAGACATGATTCTTACAATGAGTCCGCCACGAATAAAACTATCCGCCGACCGCGGCGTCAGCGTTCGAGGATCGTGCCGCCGTTCCCGACGATGACGTCCGGACCGCCGCTGAAGTGGTCGCCGAGCGCGACCTCGTAGAGCGTCGAGGAGACCGGGACGTTCTCCTCCTCACTCCACGAGCCGCCGGCGGGCGCTTCGTAGATCGAGCCGTTCGCGCCGACCGCGATCTTCGTGCCGGCGTTGACCTGGTCGATGCCGCGGAAGCTCTTCCCGCCGAGCTTGAGCGGCGTCCAGACGTTACACGTACAGTCGAGGCGGTAGACGTGGCCGTCACCGCCCGCGACGAACACGCGCTGCTCGTCGTCGCTGTTGACGTAGCTGACGACGTCGTAGAAGATGACCTGCGCGTTCGGAATTCCCACGTCCTTCCAGTTCTCCCCGCCGTCGGTCGTCTCGAAGACGTTCCCGGACGTGTCGATGACGTGCCCCGTCGACGTCTTCGACTCCTGAAAGTCGATGGCGGCCGCGTTCGACCCGCTCCCCGGCTTCTGCGGGCTGCCGAACGTGACACAGCCCTCGTCGTCGGTCGTCCCCTTGACGACCTCTCCGGAGCCGTTCGTCACGTAGACGGTCTCGCTCTCGCGGTTCCCCGTGACGGTGATCCCCTCCCACGTGGACGTCATCTCGTTCGGCGCGGAGTAGTTGTACTTGACGCCGCTGTTGACGTCGTACGCGCCGAGCGCACCGGACCCGCCGGCGAACCAGACGCGCTTCCCGTCGTCCGTCACGGCCAGCGCGCGGAGCGAGTTGTTCCGCGTCTGCGGGCCGTGTGAGTACGCGAGCTCCCACGTGCCCGCCTCGGGTTTCCGGTGCAGGATGTTCCCGGTCTTCCCGACGGCGACAGGACCGTTGACCGTGTCACTTACACCGTAGAGTGTCTTCGACGTCGGAGACTCGACGGTCGTCCAGCCGCTGGACGACGCGGCGAGGCCTCCCGTGGCTAAAACCGCGCCACCTGCCGTCGCAGCCGCTGCACCGCCAGCCGCTTTCAAGAACGTTCGCCGTGATGCGGGCATATCAGCCATTATCGGCTCACCTACTACTCGAAACAGCACCGCAACTAAAGGAATTTATGGCCACCTGAGAGATTAATGGACTAACTGTGGATTGTTCGGAAAGTAAAAATGAACGCCGGACGGAAGCGGGGTCGGACTACTGTTCGAGAATCGTGCCGCTGTCGCCGACGGCGACGCTCGGGCGCGCCGGATCGTCGCGCTCGCCGGGGACGACGCCGTTCAATCGGTTCCCCGTCGGCGTCTCGACCGACGTCCATCCCGTGTTCGTCTTCCGGTACGCGCGGCCGGACCCGCCGACACCGAGGAACCGGTCGCCCCGGTACGTGAGCGCCGACACCTGCTCCGACCCGGTCTTGAACGGCGTCCAGAGGTTACACGCACAGTCGAGTCGGTAGAAGCGGCCGCTCCCGGCGGAGACGTAGACCGACTCGTCGCGCGCGACGACGTCGAAGAGCGGCACCTGCGCGTTCGGGATACCGATGGCTTTCCACGACTGCCCGCCGTCCGTCGTCTTGAACACGGTGCTCCCGTCCGTGACGGCGTACCCGACGTCCCGCGAGCGGAAGTCGAGGCCGTTGACCGCGTAGCCGCCGCCCGTCCTGTAGAGCGACCACGTCAGCTCGCCCGCGGCGTCGTGCTCCCCGACGACGACCCGGCCGGACGGGCCGGCGAGGAAGACGCGTTCGCTCCCCGCGTCCCCGACGACGACGACGTCGGTGAACGTGTTCCCGTTCCCGACCGGCTTCTTCTCGCTCACCGACTCACCGGTGTCGACGTCGTAGGAGCCGACCATTCCGCTCGCTCCGGCCGCCCAGACGCGCGTCTCGTCGTCTGTCGTCGCGGCGGCGTGGAGCGTCTTGTCCTTCTTCGCGAAGTGCTCGCTCGCGACGCGCCACGAGCCGTCGACGCGCTCCAGGAGATTCCCGGAGGAGCCAACGGCCCACGGTCGCCCGTCCGCGTAGACGACGTCGTAGAGGGCGTTCCCGGTCGGTGAGGACACCGACGCCCAGCCGCCGGAGTCGGCGGCGGTGGCGGCGGCCGCGCCCACGGTGGCCGCTCCGACCGTGGCGGTGCCCGCGAGAAAGCGGCGTCGGGAAAGCGGCGTCTCGGGCATGCGAAGTTCTACTCGAAAGGAACGGTATCCGGAATAAAGTGGTTTGTGGCCGCATCGCCGACGAAGCGACGCGACGCACCCGCGTCGTATCCGGAGACGAACATTTTTATAGATTCGAGTGAGTGTCCAAATCATGCACGACCTCATCGGCTTCCAGCGCGACCTCCTCTACGTCGTCGCCGGCCTCGACGACCCGAACGGTCTCGACATCAAGGACGAACTCGAAGACTACTACGAATCGGAAATCCACCACGGCCGCCTCTACCCGAACCTCGACACCCTCGTCGAAAAAGGCCTCGTCGAGAAAGGCAAACAGGACGAGCGAACGAACATCTACACGCTCACCCGCCGCGGCCGCCGCGAACTCGAAGCCCGCCGCGAGTGGGAGAACGAGCACCTCAAACAGAGCCCGCAATCCTTCGACATCCCCGCGTGACGGACGCCGCCGCGTAATCCTCCGAGACGCCCGAACCGTTTTTCCCGCACCCGGCCGACCGTCCGGGCATGCGCTTCGGTATTCTCTCGACCGCGAACATCGCCCGAACCGCCGTCATGCCCGCGATTGCCGCGAGCGACCACGACCTCGTCGCCGTCGCCTCCCGGAACCGGGACCGCGCGCGCGATCTCGCCGACGAGTTCGGCATCGACGCTGCTTACGGCTCCTACGACGGCCTCCTCGCCGACGACGACGTCGACGCCGTCTACAACCCGCTCCCGAACGCACTCCACCGCGAGTGGACGGAGAAGGCCGCCGAAGCCGGGAAGCACGTGCTCTGCGAGAAACCGCTCGGCGTCGACGCCGACGACGCCGCCCACATGGTCGACTTCTGCGAGGACCACGGCGTCACGCTCATGGAGGCCTTCATGTACCGCCACCACCCCCGAACGGAGCGCGCCGTCGAAATCGCCGCCGAGGAACTCGGCGAGATTCACAGCGTGAACGCCACCTTCACCTTCAACTTAGGTGGTCGACCAGACGATATTCGCCTCGACCCCGACCTCGCCGGCGGGAGCCTCATGGACGTCGGCTGCTACGCCGTCAACGTCGCGCGGACCTTCCTCGGGCAGCCGGACAGCGTCCACGCCTCCACGCTCGACCGTCGGGACTCCGGTGTCGACACGCACGTCGCGGGCGTCCTCGACTACCCGCACGCGCTCGCGAACGTCACCGCCGGCTTCGACTCGAAGTCCGTCGAACACTACCGCGTCGAGGGCGAGGACGGCTGGCTCGAAGTCCACGACGCCTTCACGCCCGGCGCGGACGAGCGCGCCGAACTCACCTACGAAGCCGACGGTCGCCGAGTGACGGAAACGTTCGACCCGGTCGACCAGTACGAGCGCGAAGTCGAGGCGTTCGCCGACGCCGTCGACACCGGAAGCGCGCCGCGGATGAGCGGCGCGGAAGCCGTCGAGAACATGGCCGTCATCGACGCGCTCTACGAGAGCGCGGAACGCGGCGAACGCGTCGACCTCGAGTAAGGAGACCGGCCGGGTTCCGGAGGCGTTACGCCGTGTCGTAGCCGCGCGCGTCGAGCACGAGTTCCGCGAGGCGCTCCGGGTTCTCCGCGGCGAGCGTCACCATCGCGTCGTGGGCCTCGCGACCGGTGAAATCGCGGATGTCGCGCTCGGCGAGCCGGCGCTTCACTTCGAAGTCGATGGCGTCCTGTAACGCCTCCCAGCTCTCCGGGCGCGGGTAGATGGAGCGCTGGAGGTCGTTCGTGAACTCGAACGCCGGCCCGTCAGCCGACTCCTCAGTCACTGCGGCGTCGGCGTCGTCGGCCCGCGCGTCGTCCAGCTGGTCGCGGAGGTCGCCGAGCGGCGTCTCGGGCTTCTCGCTCATCGCCCCACCTCCGCCACGACGTGCTCGGCGAGCGCGTCGAGGTGCTCGACGGCGTCGTTCTCCGGGTCGTAGTGCGCGACGGGTTTGTTCTCCCCGAACGCCTCCGTGAACGCTTTTCTGTCCCTGAGCCCGGGCTTCGGCAGGTCGGTGAGCCGGCCGTCGTCGATGGCGTCGAACTCCTCCGGCGTGATGCGCGCGAATTCCGGGACGAACTCGCCGAAGTTCCGGTTCAGGTCCTCGACGAGCACGCGGTCGAGGTTCTGCTGGTCCATCCGCCCGGACACGCGGTTCGGCACGACCGCGAGGATGTCGAGACCGATCTGCTCGCGGACGGGTTTTATCTGTCGCTGGAGCGTGCGCTCGAAGCCCGCGAGCGCCTCGTGCCCCGGCGTGAGCGGCACGATGAGGTTCTGCGTCGCCACGAGCGCGTTGTCGGCGAGCGCCCCCCGGTACGCGGGCGTGTCCGTCACGACGTAGTCGTAGGCCTCGCCGCTCAGGAGCGGGTCGACGAAATCCCGGCGGAGGCGGACGTCGGAGAACATCGAGTTCCGCAGGCGGCGCTCGACTCGCGCTAAGTTCGCCGAGGAGGGGACGACGTCGAACCCGAACCCGGAGTCGTGGACGACGTCCATCGGGCCGCTGTCGCCGCCCTCGAACAGGACGTTCCCGAGGTGCTCGTCGGTGTCCCGGTAGGCGTCCTTGAACCCGAGCCCCATCGAGGCGTGGCCGTTCGGATCGAGGTCCGCGAAGAGGACGTCGTTCCCGCGGGCCGCCAGTCGGTCCGCGAGGTTCACGGCGATGGTCGACTTACCGACGCCGCCTTTGAGCATTGAGACGCTGACGGCCTGCGGGTTCGAGGTCGCGTGACGTGACATGGATAGATAGTGACCGCGGCGTCGCCGGCGATGCCGACGCCGCGACCGATTTAATTTCACGTACATCTGTTTGGTCCATAAACATTGTGCCCGGCTGTGAAACAGTTCCCTCCCCGGCACCGCCGCTATCTCACGAAACCCCCGACCGAGAACGCCTCGCAGTCGGCGTCAACGTACCGAACGCTCCCAGAAAGAGCAGGGGCGCGTGACCGAACGCGGAGAACGAGAAACCGCAGTCCGACGGCGCTACTGGAAGCCCATCGCTTCGATCTGCTCCTGGTAGCGGTTCCGGATGGTGACTTCCGTGACCTGCGCGACGTCGGCGACCTCGCGCTGCGTCTTCTTCTCGTTACAGAGCAGCGACGCCGCGTAGATCGCCGCCGCCGCAAAGCCCGTCGGCGACTTCCCGGAGAGCAACCCCTGCTCCGCCGAGACGTCGATGATCTCGTTCGCCTTCGCGATGGTCTCCTCGTTCAGACCGAGTTCGGACGCGAACCGCGGAACGAACTGCTTCGGGTCCACCGGCTCCATCTCCAGGCTCAACTCCTGTGCCACGTACCGATACGTGCGGCCGATCTCCTTCTGGTCGACGCGGGAGACCTCCGCGACCTCCTCCAGCGAGCGCGGGATACCCTCTTTCCGGCACGCCGCGTAGAGGCACGCCGTCGCGACGCCCTCGATGCTGCGCCCGCGGATGAGGTCCTCCTTCAGCGCGCGCCGGTAGATGACCGACGCCACCTCGCGCACGGAGCGCGGCACGCCGAGCGCCGACGCCATACGGTCGATCTCGGAGAGCGCGAACTGGAGGTTCCGCTCGCCCGCGTCCTTCGTTCGGATTCGTTCCTGCCACTTGCGCAGGCGGTGCATCTGCGAGCGCTTCTTCGAGCTGATGGACCGACCGTAGGCGTCCTGGTCCTTCCAGTCGATCTGGGTGGTGAGACCCTTGTCGTGCATCGTCTGCGTCGTCGGCGCGCCCACCCGCGACTTCTGCTGGCGCTCCGAGTGATTGAACGCCCGCCACTCCGGACCCCGGTCCACGTTGTCCTCCTCCAACACGAGACCACAGTCCTCGCAGATCAGCTCTCCCTGGTCCGCACTCCGGCTGATGTTCTCGGACTCACACTCCGGGCATTGGCGCGTCCCCTCCTCGGACTGCCGCTCGTTCGCCGCCTCGGACTCCCGCTCCTTCTGCCGGCTCGGGCGTACCATCGTACTCTAACCAATGACACCGATAGTTTTAACCCCTTTGCCTAACTCCCTGCATAAGTCTTATAGCACGAGTAGCGCTAGCAAGGACGGGAGAACCACGCCGTACTCACGCTCTCCGTCGCTCTCCCCTACTCGTTGTCCCACTTGACGGTTCGCTTCGACTCGCACGCGAAAACGAACTACACCACTATCCGTCGACGGCCTCTACACTCATGTAACGCCCCCGCCGTTAGTCTCAACTCTGTCACCCCACAATTATTAAGATAAATTCTCCGCGAGCCGACCAGTACGTTGAGGTGTACTATGACGGACCTCAACACGTTCCTCTCGGAACACCCGCGCATGATCGGCGTCGTCTTCACAATGGTTCTCCTCGTCAGCCAGGCCGGCAGTGTTGCCGGAATTAACCATGTCGCCGGCCCTTAACTAAGTCTACGGGAGGTTTTTAGCGTCCACCTCGTCGCTCCAGACTAATTGTCCGCCAAGGTGAATCGGGTAAAGGGCCTCACGAAACACAGCGGCTAATTCGTCCCGCTGGAGATTCATTGGCCCAATTGTGCCGAGAGAGAGATAATTCAAATCAGTCACATCAATGATGGATAGAATACCACCAACAGAAACCTCGGGCGACGGATGAGGCGTAAACTCCGCAATTACCTCCGACGAACTCGTTTTTGCAACGTCTACGGAAGCGGGCATCCCCGTTTGACTCTGCACAATTGTTGTCCCACCGTCTCCCAACACGATGTATTGGTCGCCGGTGAACATCTCATTCTGGACGATACCGAGGGATGAGCGTATAGTGAAGCCGGCGTTGAGAAGTCGCGCTAGCGATTTCCCGACGCGCGTCGCCATGGAGTCGGCGACGTCGTCGAGGGTGACGACGCCCGCGTAGCTCCCGTTCTCGATGAGGGCTTGGCCTTGGTCGTAGGAGTGGCAGGCGTTGAGGAGGAAGGATTTGACTCGGACGTCGTCGAGGGTGTGGGCGTCGAGGAAGCCGTCGGCGCACTGGAGGCCGTCTTCGTTGACGTGACCGATGTAGTGGAGGAAGTCGAAGTCGCGTTCGAGGAGGTCGGCGAGTTCGGTCTGTGAGAGTTCGTAGTGGACGTTGACGTCGAACTGGATCATCTCGCGGAGGCCGTAGAGTTCGTCGACGGCGCTCTCGGCGGTCATCTGTTCGTCGTTGCAGACGATGTGAATCTCGATGAAGGATTTCTCGGGCGGGGTGCGGTCGAGGCGGCGGCGGCAGGCGGCGACGCTGGCTTTGTTCGCGCCGAGCGGGTAGCCGGGGGCGGCCCAGACGTGCTCGGGGGTGTCGACGGGGTCGGGGTCGACGAGGAGCTCGCCGGAGGGCGTGCGGAACTGGGTGTCGGCGGGTTCGGGGGCGTCGCCGGTGGCGGCGGTGCCGGTCGTGCGGACGAGGGAGAGGTCGTTGGCGAGGAAGGGGAGCAGTTCGACCTGCTCGGGGCTGGGGGCGATGTCGGTGGTGAGGTGCCACTCGGGGAGGATGTCGGCGACGGCGTCGCGGGAGACGTCGAGGTAGCGGTCGAGGCGCGCCGTGAGGTCGAGGTCGTAGAGGGCGGCGGGGTCGAGGTCGGTCGCGGCGTCGAAGGCGTCGCGTTCGGCGAGGTCGACGGGGTAGTAGCCTTCGGTTCTGACGACGCAGTCGAAGAGGACGAACTGGCGGAGGAGACGATTGACCGTCGCCTCGTAAGTGCCGTCGGCGGTCAGGTCGTAGGTGCGCTCGGGGAGGCGGAGTTCGGGGGCGTCGCTCGGCGTGAGGGTCGCGCCGAGGTAGAAGGCGAGCGGCACGGCGGGGTAGACGTAGCGGTAGTCGGCGGGGACCGCAATCTCGACGGCGGAGTCCGGAGGTTCGATGCCGGCGGGCGCGCGGAACTCGTCGCCGCGTTCGACGAGCGGCGGGTGGCCGCGGAGGGTGGGGAAGGAGCGCTCGGGAGAGAGCGTCTTCAGGCTGGAGCCGAAGAGGGAGACGGCGCGCATGACGTCCTCGACGTCGTCGGTGACGGTGATGGTGCCCGCGGGCGACTCGTGGAAGGAGCGCGCGCCGACGCGCACCGTCGTGTCGGCGTCGAAGTCGAACTCGATGGCGTGTTCGGACTCCGTGACGTCGAGGCGACCGTCGACGAGGAGGTAGGTCTTCACGGGCGCGCTCGACAGTTCGACGTTGTACCGGCCGTCGGGGAGTTCGAGCGGGTCCTCTCCGGGCACGAACTCCCCGACGAGGTCGCCGTCTCGCCGGCGGACGTACACGCGGTGGCGGTGCGGGTAGACGATAGATTCGGTCGTGAAGCGGACCGCGGCGTCGATGGGGAAGTAGAACTCGTCGTCGCCGACGGCGTCGACGGCGACCGGAGCGGGCGTGTAGAGTTCCGCCTGCGCGTTCTCGATGGGGTCCTCGATACGGACGCCGTAACCCGATTCTGGGGACGTGAACTCTGGCCGCACTACCCCTCCTAGCGACTCACCGCTAAAGAACCTATCCTCGGACCGCGCGCCGCCGACGCCGAGCGACGCCGCGCGGTGAATAGGTTTAAACGTCGGGACGAACAAGCAAGGGATGCCGACGAACGACGCTTTTCTCGTCTGAGTCGGCAACCTCAAATTCGCCCCACCTCGTCCCACCGTCCGGTCGCCCGCACCGGACACCTCGGGGCCGGCGGACCCCGGCCCCATTCCACCGCCACTCCTCGCCGCTTCGACGTCGACTCGTCCCGTGTAGCGTTCGCTCCGCTCACGCTTCGCCCCTCGCGACTCGACGACGCATGAGGAGGTGGCGGCTACGCTGAGTGGATGACGGCCGGCAGAAAAACGTGGTAGGCTGAGTCGCGGGTTAGTCGTCGCTCGTCTTGATGTCCGCGGAGAGGCCCTGTGCCATCTCTATCTCCTTGGAGTTGTTGAGCGTCCAGGCGGTGCGTTCGGTGACGGCTTCGATGATCTCGCGGGCGCTCGGGTAGCCGTTCCCGGATTTCTTCATGCCGCCGAAGGGGAGGTGGACTTCCGCGCCGATGCAGGGGAGGTTGCCGTAGGCGAGGCCGACTTCGGCGTTGTCGCGGAAGTAGTTGATCTGCCGGTAGTCCTCGGAGATGATGGCACCGGCGAGGCCGTAGGGCGTGTCGTTGTGGATTTCGACGGCGTCCTCGATGTCACCGGAGTAGGACATGAGGGCGACGTGCGGGCCGAAGACCTCCTCGTGGATGCAGCGGAGGTCGGGGTCGTAGTCGACTTCGTAGACGAACGGTCCGACCCAGTTCCCGGCGTCGTGGCCCTCGGGAATCTCGGAGTCGTCGAGGTTCTCGCGGTCGACGAGGACGTTCGCGCCTTCGTCGCGGGCGAGCTGATTGAACTTCTTGATTTTCTCGACGTGCTCCGGCTCGATGGCCGGCCCCATGAAGGTGTCTTCGTCGAGCGGGTTGCCGACGGAGACCTTCGAGGCCTGCTCGACGAAGCGCTCCTTGAACTCGTCGTAGACGTCCTCGTGGACGATGAGGCGCTCACTGGAGACACAGCGCTGGCCGGTCGTCTTGAACGAGGACATGACGGCGGAGTGGACGGCGATGTCGAGGTCCGCTTCCTCGGTGACGACGATGCCGTTCTTCCCGCCCATCTCGGCGGCGACGAGCTTGCCGGGTTCGCCGCCGACCTTGGAGGCGATTTCGTGGCCGACTTCGGCGCTCCCGGTGAAGAGGACGGTGTCGATGCGGGCGTCGTCGGTGATGGCCGCGCCGGCGTCACCGAAGCCCTGCACCATGTTGAAGACGCCGTCGGGAATGCCGGCGTCCTCGAACATCTCGGCGATAATCTGCCCGCACCACGGCGTCTGCTCGGCGGGCTTCCAGACGACCGTGTTCCCCTCGACGAGGCTGACGGCCATGTGCCAGAACGGGATGGCGACCGGGAAGTTCCACGGCGTGATGCAGCCCATGACGCCGCGCGGCTTCCGGCGCATGTAGGCGTCCTTCGCGGCGACCTCGGAGGGGACGACGTCGCCGTGCGGGTGGCGGGCGTTCCCGGCGGCCCACTCGACCATGTGCGCGGCCTCGACGACGTCGGCTCTCCCCTCGCTGATCTCCTTCCCGCACTCCTTCGTGACGATCTCGCCGAGTTCGTCGGTGCGGTCGCGGAG
Organism: Halocalculus aciditolerans; assembly: GCF_014647475.1. Classification (NCBI taxonomy): domain Archaea; kingdom Methanobacteriati; phylum Methanobacteriota; class Halobacteria; order Halobacteriales; family Halobacteriaceae; genus Halocalculus; species Halocalculus aciditolerans. Next base: position 422,714 of record NZ_BMPG01000002.1, read on the forward strand.
CTCGTGGTAGATGTCCCAGAGGTACTCCGCGCGGTCGATGTAGGAGAGGTCCTTCCACTCCTCGAAGGCGTCGTCGGCGGCTTCGATGGCCGCGCCGACGTCCGTCGTCGTTCCTTTCTCGAACTCGCCGAGCGTCTCGCCGGTCGCCGGGTTCACCGATTCGAAGGTCTCGTCGCCGGTGCCCTCGACCCACTCACCGTCGATGTAGTGCTTGTACGTACTCATCGTTCGTCCGAAAATCGGCGAGGTAGGAGTAAAAAACCACACCTTCCATGGTCACTCACCGGGAAACCGACAGGACGACGCAGGGGGTTAGCGGAAGGGGCTCGGCGGCCGCGAGAGCTTCTCTTGGAGCGTTCGGAACTCCGCTTCGGTGAGTTCGAGGTCCTCGCGGAGGTCTTCGAGTTCGTTCCGCGTCGTCACTTCCTCGGTGACGTCCTCGACGTAGACCGACGTGCCGGCGTCGTCCCGGTAGATGTAGAGGTCGAACCACGCGTCGAGGGGGGCGAAGTAGAACTCGAGCCCGCTGTCCTCGCCGGAGTCGGTCGTCTCTCGGAGTTCCCGCTCGAAGGGCGTTCCGACGACGTCGGGGACGACGTCCCAGAGGAGTTCGTCCATCGCGTCGGTGGCGTCGACGCCGAAGAGGTCCTCCGCGTACTCGTTCAGGTAGGTGACGTGGAAGGCCTCGTCGAGTCCGATGAATCCGGCGTTGATGCGTTCGTAGACTTCGAGTTCGCGCGCGGTCGCCTCTTCGAGCGCGCGGTCGGCGCGGTAGCTCTTGACGAGCGTGATGATGCGGTTCCCGAGGAGCGCGAACCGGTTCGACGTCGGCTCTTTCCGGACGTAGTCGGTGACGCCGGAGTGGATGGCTTCCGCGGCGAGTTCCTCGCTCCCGTACCCCGTGAAGAAGACGACGGGGAGGGATTCGTGGTTCTCGCGGACGCGCTTGAGGAGTTCGATGCCGTCCATGCCGGGCATCCGGTAGTCGGCGACCACGCAGTCGATCTCGTGTTCGTCGAGCAGCGCGAGGCCGTCCTCGGCTGACGTCGCGGTCACGATGTCGATGCTCGAGAAGTCTCGGACGAGGACCGTCCGCGTCAAGTCGAGGAATTCCTCGTCGTCGTCGATGTGTAAGACGGTGATTCCCTCGGGTTCCATACGGTTTCGTTCACCCCCTGTCGAGATAAATGCACGTGTCAGTACGAGTTACGTGATGGTGTCGAGCTCGGCCTTGAGGGCGGCAGCGTCGAAGTCGTGGTCGGGGCGGATGGCGACGAAGTCGAGGAACTCGCGGGCTTCGAGGAGGTCGTCGGGCGCGTAGTGTGCGGCGGCGGCGGCGACGGCGGTGGTCGCGCCGACGAGCGGTTCGAGGACGGCGAGCGCGCACGCGAGATCGTACGCGCGCGCCGCCGTGATGCCGCCCTCGTTCACTTTCGTCGCGTCGATGAAGTAGAGGTCGTCGTCGACGACGAGGACGTTCTCCGCGCGGAGGTCGCCGTGCGCGAGGCCGTGTTCGTGCATCGTCGCGAGCGCCGCGAACAGCGCGTCGAGGTGTGCTTCGATTGCCTCCTCGCCGAGGTCGTCGAGCGCGACGAAGTCCGGGAGGTACTCCATCACGAGCACGCCGAGTTCGTCGACGGAGAACACCTCGACCGGTTCGGGGGCGTTCACGCCGAGCTCCCGCATCCGCTCGGTCGCCTCCAGTTCGTGCGCCGCCATCTCAACGGGGTCGTCGTACGGCTCGAAAAAACCCTCTGTCCCGGAGGTGAACACGCCGAGGTTCCGGACGCCCGTGAAGAGGGAGTGGACGAACGCGTTCTGCGGCGTGACGACTTTCACGAACCACTCCTCGTTCACCACGCAGGGCGTCGAGAACCAGTTCTCGGCGTCGAGGAACTCGACGCGGACGACCGGCTCGTCGTAGCGCTCCGCGAACTCGGCGAACACCGCGTCGAGCTGGTCCCAGGGAACCGTGCCGCGGACGAACCGGCGGACGCTCATGGCTGAGTCGTCGGCGGCGGCCCGTTTAGTTCCGCCGGCTCGGCGAGGCCGAGAGTATAAGGGACGTTCCGGTGTTTTTATCCGCTCAATCGGCACATATTGCGTATGGACTTCAGCCTGCCCGACGAACACCGGATGATCCGTGACACCGTCCGGGAGTTCGCAGAGGAGGAGATCCGCCCCATCGCGCAGGACATCGAGGACGACCATCGCTTCCCCGCCGAGATCTTCGAGCAGCTCGCCGACCTCGACGTGATGGGCGTCCCCGTGAGCGAGGAGTACGGCGGGCTCGGCGGCGACTACCTCATGTACTCGCTCGTCGCCGAGGAGCTCGGCCGCATCTCGGGCAGCATCGGTCTCTCCTACGTCGCCCACACGTCGCTCGCGTCGAAGCCCATCGAGGCGTTCGGCACCGACGCCCAGAAGGAGCGCTGGCTCCGCCCGCTCGCGGAAGGCGACTATCTGGGTTCGTGGGCGCTCACCGAACCCGGGAGCGGGAGCGACGCGAGCGACATGGACACGACGGCGGAGAAGGACGGCGACGAGTACGTCATCGACGGGACGAAGCAGTTCATCACGAACGCGAGCGTCGCCGGCAGCATCCTCGTGAAAGCCGTCACCGAACCCGGCGCGGGCTACGACGGTATCTCCACCTTCATCGTCGACCCCGACGAGGACGACGGCTTCGAGGTCGTCACCGAGTGGGACAAGATGGGGCTCAACGCCTCCCCGACCTGCGAGATTAAGTTCACTGACTGTCGCATCCCGGAGGACCGCCTGCTCGGCGAGGAGGGCGAGGGCTGGGACCAGACGAAGAAGACGCTCGACGGCGGCCGCATCAGCATCGCCGCGCTCTCCACCGGCCTCGCGCAGGGCGCGTACGAGAGCGCGCACGACTACTCGCAGGAGCGCGAGCAGTTCGGCCGCCCCATCTCGAAGTTCGACGCCGTCCGCGACAAGGTCGTCGACATGCACCGGAAAGTCGAGCGCGCGCGCCTCCTCACGCACAAGGCCGCGACGAAGTACGACGAGGGCGAGACCGTGAATCAGGAGTCCGCGCTCGCGAAACTCGACGCCAGCGAGGCCGCGCGGGAAGTCGCCGAGGAGGCCGTACAGGTCCACGGCGGCTACGGATACACGACCGATTTCGACCCGCAGCGGTACTTCCGCGACGCGAAACTCATGGAGATCGGCGAAGGGACGAGCGAGATTCAACACCTCGTCATCGGCCGCCAGCTCGGGCTCTAAACGGCCGAAATCCGTCGGCGGCGACGCCGCCCGGATTCTGTCGGGTCGAGCCCCACTTTTTTCCGTGTGACTCCGTTCATGGCCGGGTAGGACGATGTCCAGTGAGTCACCGTCTCGCACGGACGTGTCCGGCTCCGAGTCGAACGACCAGTCCGCCGTCGCCGAGGCGACGCAGAACCTCAGAGACGCCCTCCAAGAGGAACGACGCGACGCGTCTGGCGCGCGCGACATCGCGTTACGCCGCGCCGAGGGACTCGCGGACAAAATCGAGTCCGTCCTGAAAAAGACCGCGTAACCCGGCCCGACCGCGAGCCGGCCGACGCTCACGTTCTCTGCGACGCTCGCTGTGCGGAGCGCCGCCGACGCCTCGATTAGAAGCCGACGGCCTGGCCGTCGCGGCGGGGGTCGGAGCCGGCGACGAGCGTGCCGTCCTCGCGGCGGTAGATTATCTGGCCGCCGCCCCAGTGGCCGCCCTCCGCGAAGTAGTCGTCCTCCTCGAGGACGTCGTGGCCGCGGCCGCGGAGGTTCGCGACGACTTCGTCGGGGACGCGGTTCGTCTCCAGCGCGACGGTGTTCTCCTCGACCCAGCGGAACCGCGGCGCGTCGAGCGCGGCCTGCGGGTTCAGGCCGTTCGCGAGGTTCGTCGCGACCTGGAGGTGGCCCTGTGGCTGCATGGAGCCGCCCATCACGCCCCAGGACGCGCGGAATTCTCCTGTTTCGGGGTCGCGGAGCATCGCGGGGATGATGGTGTGGTACGGGCGTTTTCCGGCGTCGAGGCGGTTCGCGTGCTCGGGGTCGAGGCTGAAGGAGTGCCCGCGGTTCTGGAGCGCGAATCCTCTCGTACTCAGCGCGGACCCGAAGGGGTAGTAGACGGAGTTGATGAGGGAGACGGCGTTCCCGTCGCCGTCGACGACCGTCATGTACGCGGTGTTCGCGACCTTCTTCGCTTTCGCGCCGTACGTCCGCGCGCGGTGACCGACTTCCTCGGCGCGCTCCGCGGCGTACTCCTTCGACAGCATCGTCTCCAGCGGCACGTCGTAACGCTCGGGGTCCGTGATGTTCGCGTAGCCGTCCGCGAACGCGAGCTTGATCGACTCGACGAGGTGGTGGAGGCGGTCGGGGTCCGTCGGGTTCTCGGCGAGGTCGAACCGCTCCGCGACGTTCATCGCCTCCAGCGCGACGGTGCCCTGGCCGTTCGGCGGGTGTTCGAGGACTTCGACGCCCTCGTAGGTCGTGCTGACCGGCTCCGTCCACTCCGCCGAGTACGCGTCGAGGTCCGAGAGCGCGAGCGTCCCGCCGTGGTCTCGCACGGTCTCGACGACGGCCTGCCCGATGTCGCCGCCGTAGAACGCACCGATGCCCTCGTCCTGGAGCTGTTCGAGCGTCTCCGCGAAGTCGGGATTCGCGAAGACGTCGCCGGGTTCGGGGGCGCTCCCGTCGGGGAGGAAGGTCGCCGCGCTCGCGTCGAACTGTTCGAGTCGCTCCTCGGTGTCCTGCCACTGCCGGGCGACGTACTCGCTGACCGGGAAGCCCTCGCGGGCGAGTCGCACCGCGGGTTCGAGGACGTCGGCGAAGTCGAGCGCGCCGTGTCTCTCGACGAGCGCGTGCCACCCCGAGAGCGCGCCCGGAACCGTCACGGGGAGGCCGCCGTCCGCCGGCATCACGGGCTCGCCGTCGTCGTCCGTCTCCGCCGTGGCCTCGCGGTAGTCGTCGAGGGCCGCCGCGGCGGGCGCGGGGCCGCTCGCGTTCAGCGCCTCGTAGTCGCCGTCGAAGTGCGTGAGCGCGAAGGCGTCGCCGCCCATCCCCGTCATGTGGGGTTCGACGACGTTCAGCGCGGCCGCCGTCGCCACCGCCGCGTCCGCCGCGTTCCCGCCCCGTCGAAGCATCGAGAGCCCCGCCTGCGCCGCGAGCGGCTGACTCGTCGCCACGATACCGTTTCGCGACTGCACCGCCGACCGCCGCGAGGAGAACCGCCACGGATACTCAAAATCCATGTCGAACTCTCAGCCCACGGCGCACTTAAGAGTCGGCCCGCACTGATTCGGCTCCCGGCACTCGACGAAAATCGAGCGGGTGATGGGGACGGAACTCTGCACGCACGGCTCGCGCGCGGGCCCCAACCCCAAGCGAGCCGAAACGGATGGATGGTGAGCGCGCGGAAACGGTGCGGCAGCGGCAGCGGTCGCGGTGGCGGCTAGGTCACCGCGTGATGCCGCGGGCGGCCGTCAGGCCGCCGTCTGCGTGAGCCGACGGCGAACGCGAGCAGGGAGGCGCGCTCCGACCATGGCCAGGGTGGGACATGAAAAGGGGTTCACCCGGCGCGCAGCGCCGGGTGAAGGGCTTTCAGGGCCAGAGTCCGCGTGCGTCGTGGGAGTCGGCGATGCGGGTGAGGGCGACGACGTAGGCGGCGCGCCGCCAGGTTATGTCTTTCTCTTCGACGACGTCGCGGACTTCGTCCCAGGCGGTGAGCATCTTCTCGCTGAGTTCTTCGCGGACCTCTTCGAGCGTCCACTCCTGGCGGTTGATGTCCTGGAGCCATTCGAAGTAGGAGACGGTGACGCCGCCGGCGTTGGCGAGGATGTCGGGGACGACGGGAATGCCGCGTTCGGCGAAGATCTCGTCGGCGGCGGTCGTCGTCGGGCCGTTCGCGCCTTCGACGATGATGTCGGCTCGGACGTCGTGGGCGTTATCGGCGGTGAGGACGTTGCCGATGGCGGCGGGGATGAGGACGTCGACGTCGAGTTCGAGGAGTTCCTCGTTGGAGATGACGTCCTCGCCCTGGCTGGTGACGGCTTCGGCTTGTTCGAGGTGGCTGGGGATGTCGTGGGTGACGAGGCCGGCGGGGTTGTAGAGCGCGCCGTTGACGTCGGAAACGGCGACGACGCGGGCACCCCATTCGTCGAGGAGGCGGGCGGCGTTCGCGCCGACGCTCCCGAAGCCCTGCACGGCGATGGTGGCTTCCTCTAAGTCCTTGCCGTAGTAGTCGATGGCTTCGCGGGCGATGATGGCGACGGAGCGGCCGGGGGATTCCTCGCGGCCGTAGCTCCCGCCGATGACGGGGGGTTTGCCGGTGACGACGCCGGGGCAGGTCTCGCCGGTCTGCATGGAGTAGGCGTCCATGAACCACGACATCGTCTGGGCGTCGGTGCCCATGTCGGGCGCGGGGATGTCCTTGTTCTCACCGACGACGTCGCGGAGCTCTTGGGCGAATCGGCGCGTCAGGCGTTCTTTCTCGTCGGCGGAGAGCTCCTTCGGGTTGACGACGATGCCGCCCTTGCCGCCGCCGAAGGGGAGGTTCACGACGGCGCACTTCCACGTCATCCACATCGCGAGGCCGACGCACTCCTCGGCGGAGACGTCGGGGTGGTAGCGGAGGCCCCCCTTGTAGGGACCGCGGACGCTGTCGTGTTGTGCGCGATAGCCCGTGAACACCTCGACGGTGCCGTCGTCGCGCTCGATGGGGACGGTAACCTGCGTGACTTTCTCGGGGTGGCGGAGGCGTTCGACGACGTTCGGGTCGATGTCGATCTCTTCGGACGCGGCTTCGAGCTGCCGGCGCGCGGTCTCCAGCGGGGACTCGTGTTCTGCCTCTGCGTCGGCGGACTCCGGCTCTGCGTCGAGTTCTGTGGTCGGTGTTCCGGACATAGTGGGAATGGGGTCGTCGCTCACGGGTAGGCATCCACCCTGATATAATCGTTATGGACTTACCGTGATAATATGCATTATATGCACATTCGTCCATTTCGAGCGTCCTTGCAGTTCCAGCATACCCATCTTTATCACTCCGCCAGACGCAGAACGGATAACACATGGCAGACGAGGAGAACCCGTTCGACAACCTCCGAGAACAGATCGACGACGCGGCCTCTCATCTCCCCGCGGACGTCGGCGACGACGTCCTCGAGCGACTCAAACACCCCGAGCGCGTCCTCGAAACCAACCTCACCGTCGACATGGACGACGGGAGCATCCAGACGTTCAAGGCCTTCCGCTCGCAGTTCAACGGCGACCGCGGTCCCTACAAGGGCGGCATCCGCTACCACCCAGACGTCTCCCGCGACGAAGTGAAGGCGCTCTCCGGGTGGATGGTCTACAAGTGCGCCACTGTGGGGATCCCCTACGGCGGCGGCAAGGGCGGCATCGTCGTCGACCCCGCGGAGCACTCCGCCGGCGAACTCGAACGCCTCACGCGCTCGTTCGCCAAAGAACTCCGCCCCTTCATCGGCGAGGACCGCGACGTCCCCGCGCCCGACGTCAACACCGGCCAGCGCGAGATGAACTGGATCAAAGACACCTACGAGACCCTCGAAGACAAGACCGAACCCGGCGTCATCACCGGGAAGTCCATCGAGAACGGCGGCAGCGAGGGCCGCGTCGAAGCCACCGGGCGCTCCACCATGTTCGCCGCCCGCGAAGTCTTCGACTACCTCGACAAAGACATCGACGGCGCGTCCGTCGCCGTACAGGGCTTCGGGAACGCCGGCTGGGTCAGCGCGAAACTCATCGACGAACTCGGCGCGAACGTCGTCGCCGTCTCCGACTCCAGCGGCGCTATCTTCGACGAAGACGGCTTCGACCCCGAATCCGTCAAGGAGTTCAAGAACGAGACCGGCCACGTCGCCGGCTACGACTCTGCCCAGGAACTCACCAACGAGGACCTCCTCACCCTCGACGTCGACCTCCTCGTCCCCGCCGCCCTCGAAAACGCCATCGACGAAGACCTCGCCAAAGACGTCAAAGCCGACGTCATCGTCGAAGCAGCCAACGGTCCTCTTACTCCTGACGCCGACGACGTCCTCCGAGACGCCGACGTCACCGTCGTCCCCGACATCCTCGCCAACGCCGGCGGCGTCACCGTCTCCTACTTCGAATGGGTCCAGAACCGCCAGCGCTTCTACTGGACGGAAGAACGCGTCAACGACGAACTCGAAGACGTCATCGTCGACGCCTTCGACAATCTCACTCACGCCTACGAAACTCTCGACCTCCCCAGCCTCCGCGTCGCCGCCTACGTCGTCGCCATCCAACGCGTCGTGGATGCGTACACGGGCAACGGGAACTGGCCCTGAAAGCCCTTTTCCGGGCGCATAGCGCCCGGAAAACCCCTTGCAGATTCCCACCCTGACCATGGTCGGAGCGCGCCTCCCTGCTCGCGTTCGCCGTCGGCTCACGCGAACGTCGGCGCACGCAGACGGCGGCCTGACGGCCGCCCGCGGCATCACGCGGTGACCTGACCGCCACTGCACCGCTTCCGCGCCGCAACCGCTACCGCCTCCACAACTGCTACTGCGACCGAATCGCTGCCGCCACCGCTACCGCTTCCGCACCTCAACCGCGCCGCGACCGCACGCTCACTATTCATCCGGCTTTGCTCGTTCGACTCGTTGGCCGTAGGTGGGGCCGCACCGCGACTGCTGTGTCGTCTCCAACGATTTGTCGAAAATCCGGTCTGGCGGAGCGGACCTATTCGCGGTTGAGGTCGGCGCGTTCGAGGATGCGTTCGGCTTGCTTGATGAGGGGCGCGTCGATCATCTCGCCGTCGACGCGGAAGACGCCGCGGTCGTCGGCGTCCGCGTCGGCTTTCTCGGCGAGGATGTCGCGCGCCCACGCGACGTCGGCGGGGTCGGGGGAGAAGGCGTCGTTGATGGGGGCGACCTGCCGGGGGTGGATGGCGAGTTTTCCGTCGAAGCCGAGTTGGACGCTGAATGCGGCGTCGTCGCGGAGGCCGCCGGCGTCCTCGAAGTCGGTGTGGAGGGTGTCGATAGCGTCGACGCCGGCGGCGGCCGCGGCGGCGACGACGCGCTCGCGGGCGTAGAGGACTTCCGTGCCCTCGCCGGTGCGGGTCGCGCCGACGTCGGCGGCGTAGTCCTCCGCGCCGAACGCGACGGCGGCCGTGGCGTCCGCGGCGGCGATAGCGGGCGCGTCGAGCACGCCCGCGGCGGATTCGACGATAGCGATGACGGCCGCGTCGACGTCGTGCTCGCGGAGGAGGCGCGCGAGCGTGTCGACGTCGTCGCCGGATTCGGCTTTCGGGAGCATCACGGCGTCGAGGCGGACGTCGTCGCCGGCGAGCGCGCGCACGTCGTCGTCGGCGACGGTGCCGACGGGGTTGACGCGCACGCAGACCTCACAGTCGGGGTCGAAGTCGGGGTCGGCGAGCACGCCGCGCACGGTCTCGCGCGCTTCGGCCTTGCGTTCGGGCGCGACGGCGTCTTCGAGGTCGAACGTGACGACGTCCGCGCCGCTCGACGGGGCTTTCCGGAGCATCGACGCGCGGTCGCCGGGCGTGAAGAGAACGGAGCGTCTCGGCATACCGAGAGGGCGTCCCCCGGCGACTTCTAACTACTGCTCTCGGCGGTTGTGAACAGTCGAGAACTCCGAGGGCGGGCGTCCGGGAAACGGAGCGGAGCTTCCGGGCGTCGAAGAGGGAGTTAGGTCTCCAGGCGGAGCGCGACGAGCGCCGCGCCGAAGAGCGCGGCCATGCCGGCGGCGACGCCGAAGCCGGGCGACTGCGTCCGCGTCGTCGTCTGCGGAGAGTCAGTAGGTGAATCGGTGTTCGCGGTGTCGTCGCCGGTGGTCTGGCTCGACGTGTCGGCGTCGCTGGTGTCCGCGGAGCCGTCGTTCGTGCCGGCGGAGTTCGACTGCGTGCCGACGTCGAGCGTCGCGGTCGTCTCGCCGCCGCTCGACTGCGGGTTCACGTCGAGGCCGACGTCGTAGGAGCCGGCGCTCGGGTTCTGGACGTTCTCGTAGACGACCACGACTTCGTCGCCCGCGTGGGGGCTGTAGGAGCCGTCGAGGCCGACGAGGAGCGCGTGGCCGTTGTCGTCGGCGTTGACGCTCCCGAGGCTGTTGGAGACGTCGACGTCGATGGCCGCGCCGGACTGGTCGTCGCCGCGGTCGATACCGACTTTCGCGATGTCGCCCTGGCCGACGGTGCTCACGTCGGTCCACGAGTAGTTCACGGCGAACCCGGTGAGGGAGCCACCGGCCGCGCCGTCAGTGACGGTTGCGGTCGCCGTGTGCGTCACTGTCGCGTTCGCGTCGGCGGGGCTGGACGTGACCGAGCCCGCGGACGCGGCGGCCGCGAATCCCGTCACGGCCGCGAGCGCCACGAGGGCGACGAGGAGTAGACTGATAATACGACTCGGTTCGGCAGACGAGTCGGTACCGATACGACTCGGTTCGGCAGACGAGTCGGTACCGATACGACCCGGTTCGACAGACGAGTCGGTACCGATACGACCCGGTTCGACAGACGGGTCGGTGTCGAGAGAGCGCGTTCGCTGTGTCATTGGTGTGAGTACCAGCGTGAGGCTGCGTCGCTCCCGTCTACCCGGGCGGTCTGAAAAAGGGGTACGGCCACTCGACAGCGCGCTGTCGGGAATCGGGTCGTGAGCCGCCGATACGCGTGGTCTTTCGTTATCGTTTTGCCGTCGCCGGGAGAGACTCAGGGCGTGACGGGTCTCTACTACGAGGAGTTCGAGGTCGGCGAGACCATCGAACACGAGAAGCGACGCACGGTCTCCGAGGCGGACAATCAGGCGTTCTGCGACATGACGATGAACCAGCAGCCGCTCCACCTCGACGCCGACTTCGCGGCCGACACGCAGTTCGGCGAGCGCCTCGTGAACGGGCTCTACACGATGAGCCTCGCCGTCGGGGTCTCCATCCCCGACACGACCGACGGGACGATTGTCGCGAACCTCTCCTACGACAACGTCGAACACCCGAACCCCGTCTTCCACGGCGACACGCTCCGCGCGCAGTCCACCGTGACCGATAAGCGCGAGACGAGCGACGGCGAGCGCGGCGTCGTGACGATGCACGTCGAAGCCTACAAAGTGAACGGCGACGGCGACGACGAGCTCGTCTGCGAGTTCGACCGCACCGCGCTCAGTCTGAAGCGAGCGAACGCGGAGTGAGGAAGAGACGGAGGGGAAGGGAGGGGCCGGTTTCTTGTGGCGGGCGGCACGAGGGGCGAGTGTGCCCCCTGAATCCACGCTCGACTCCGCCGACCTCGACTGGCTGACGCTCGACGACGGCGAGTCCGTCGTCTGGGCCGGAAACCCCCACGAGAGCAGCATGCTGCCATCCGTCCTCATGGGTCTCCCGCTCTGTCTCGTCCTCGTCGGCTTCGCCGTCATCGCCGAGGCCTACCTCAGCCGGGAGAACACGCAGTTCGTCGTCACCACCGACGCCCTCTACAAGAAGACCGGTATCTTCTCGCGAGACGTCCAGCGCATCGACTTCGAGAAAGTCCAGAACACCTCGTACAGCCAGGGCTTCTTCGGCACGCGCTTCGGCTACGGCGACGTCGACGTCTCCACCGCCGGCGGCTCCGGCGTCGAGATGCGCTTCGGCTCCGTCCCCGACCCGAAGGGCGTGCAGGAGCTCGTCAACAAGCGCGTGAAAGCCGGCCGCCCGAGCGACACGGAGACTGGGGAGTCGAAAGGCGACGTGCTCGACGACATCCTCACCGAACTCCGCGCCATCCGCCACGCCGTCGAGGCCGACGCGAACGCGGACGACGTCGGCGACATCGACAGCGGCGACGTCGACGCCGACGACACCGAGGATGCGGCGGGCCGGGGGAGCGCCGTCACGAGACGCGTGAGCGACGACACCTTCTCCGACGGCCGATGAGCGAGCACGACGAGGGAGGGACAGACGAGACGGAGCGGACGAAGAGCGCGCCGGTCAGCGACGCGATTCCGCTCGGCGACGGCGAGACGGTCGTCTGGGTCGGTCGCCCGCGCTGGACCGTCGCCCTCCCCGCCGTCGCCGTCGGCCTCGTGCTCGCGCTCGCCGCCGGCGTCGTCGCGTGGCGAACCGGATTCTGGCCGCTCTACGCCGTCGTTCCGTTCGGCCTCGCGCTCGCCGGCTGGCGGGAGGTCGCGCGCCGCGGCGTCCAGTACGCCGTCACCGACCGCGCCGTCTACGTCAAACGCGGCGTGCTCGGCCGCCGCGTCACCCAAGTCACCCTCGACACCGTCCAGAACAGCTCGTCCCGGCAGAGCGTGTCCGGCTCGCTCTTCGGCTACGGCACCGTCCACGTCGCCGTCGCCGGCGGCGCGGACCTCGCCTTCGACCGCGTCGACGACCCGTCCGGTGTCCGCCGCCTCCTCGACGACCAACTCCAGCAGACCAGCGGCGAGCTTCCGGGCAGTCTCGACGACTGGCGCGCCGTCCGCGGGGAAGTCCGCGCGCTTCGACGCGCTCTCGCCAACGACGACGGCCAGAGGTAGCGTTCCGCGTCGTCGGTTCCACGCGAAGTCGACCTATCGAGACCGGTCGCCAGCAGTTTCCGCTTCAGCGTTGCAGAACAGCCTGAGAGCGAACACCTACTTGCGGATATAATGACTCACGCCCGGCCATCAATTCAATCAACACCGATACAGTACCGCTACCTCCTCATTTTCCGTGATTCGTATCTCTCCCCCAGAACACCGCCCTGCATCCCAGGTTACCTCCGCAACTGACCCATCGCATTCCACTTCCACAGTGTAGGACTCCTTCCGTGTGGTTTCGTATACCGTCTGATACTCCGCGGTATCGAGTCTAAACGCCTGGCTTTCGAGCACCTCACCACCAGACTGAATCGTGATGATTCCGGAGACTGTGTTGTCGCCATTGTTCCGCAAAGTCAAACTGGAACTGCTATTCGACAAGCTCCCCAAACAACCACTGATCGAGGCCACACCCGCTCCAGCCACTAACCCACCAATATAACGACGACGAGTATGATTCATAACATCACATCGGCTACCCTGGATAAAAATAGAGGTTACTGGGAGTGACTCATTCCATCTCAGCCAGAATTCCTGGTCGGTAAGTGATTTGTTCACTGTATCGAGTAAGGGTTCGTATTATCGGCTGAAGCAGGTGAAGGTTCAAATAGGGAGAGGAGGCCACACAGCGGTATCACCTGACGACCAGCGCGTGCGCGCCAGCGAAATCCGGCGGAACGATGCGCACGCGACGACGCCTGTTCGTTCCGCCTGCACGCCACACACTCTCTCGCTCGGGCAACCTTCTTCGCCGTCGGTCACGCTCTCGGTGGTATGTCGCTCTTCCCCGACCGCGTCGAGACCGAGCGCCTCGACTTCCGCGCCGTCGGCAGTGACGCCGCCGACCTCGACCCGCTCGACTACTACCGTGTCTGCTCCCGCGGCGAACCCGGTATCGAGCGCGTCACCGAGTACATGACGTGGAGCCCGCACGAGACGCCGAAGGAGACGGCTGAGTACCTCGCGCACGCCGCCGAGCAGCGCGAGCAGAACGAGGGGATCACCTACATCATCCGCCCGAAGGAGGACGAGGACGGTGCTGGAGACATCGCGGGGAGCGCGGGCTTCCAGGTCGACTGGGACCGCCGCGTCGCCACGCTCGGGATGTGGCTCCGCAAGCCCTTCTGGGGCCGCGGTTACTCCGGCGAGCGCGCCGAAGCCATGTGCGACGTCGCCTTCGAGACGCTCGACCTCGACGTCGTCGCCGTCACCCACGACCCCGAGAACGAGCCGTCGAAACGCGCCATCGAGAAGTACGTCGACCGCCTCGGCGGCCGCCGCGAGGGCGTGATTCGAAACGACATCGTCATCAGCGGCGACCCTCGGGACTCCGTGCGCTACAGCATCAGCCGAGAGGAGTACGCGGTTCGGAGGCCGCCGAAGGCGGCCGAGAACCGCGATTAACGCGAACGGCAAGCGGAGTGAGCCGTGAGCGAAACGCGGCTCGGAATGAGTGAGCGGAAACGAGCGAGCGAGAGCCGCGGAACAGGCGAGCGGCGACCGACGGGAGCCGTGAGCCCGCGCGACGCGGTAATCTGCGGTCTCCGTCTCGCGCTCCGCGCCTAGATGATGGTGCCGTGTTTCTTGCTCGGGCGGTCTTTCTCGACGTCTTCGTAGAAGGCGAAGCGCGCGGCGAGCTCCTCGCGGAGGTCGGAGGGCGGGACGATGTCGTCGATGACGACGTCGCTCGCCATGCGGTGGACGTCGATGTCTTCGCGGTACTCCTCGCGGAGTTCCTGTTCGCGTTTCGCGCGTTCGTCGGGGTCGTCGATGTCGTTGAGCTTGTTCGCGTAGACGGCGTTGATGGCGGCTTCGGGTCCCATGATGGCGATTTCACCGGAGGGGAGGGCGATGGTGGATTCGGGGTCGTAGGCGGGGCCGGACATCGCGTAGATGCCCGCGCCGTAGGCTTTCCGAACGACGACGCACTGTTTGGGGACGGTCGCCGCGGACGTCGCGTAGATCATCTTCTTCCCCTTCTCGAGGATGGCGTCCTTCTCGACGCCGGAGCCGGCCATGAAGCCGGGGGTGTCGGCGAGGTAGAGGAGGGGGACGTTGTAGGCGTCGCAAGTCCAGACGAATTCGGCGGCCTTTTCGGCGGCGTCGGGGAAGATTGCGCCGGCGCGTTCGGCGGGCTGGTTCGCGACGATACCGACGGGTCGGCCGTCGACGCGTGCGAATCCGGTGAGGATTTCCTTGCCGTACTGGGGTTTGAGCTCGAAGAAGGAGTCGCCGTCGACGACGCGTTCGATGAGGTCGTGCATGTCGTAGCCGCGGTTCGGCTCCTGCGGGACGACTTCGTCGATGCCGCGGGGGGATTTCGCCGGCGCGACCGTCCCGGTCTGCGGGGGTTTCTCGTCGGCGTTATCGGGGAGGTAGCTCGTGAGTTGCGCGACGAGTTCGCGCGCGTGTTCTTCGTCTGTCGCGACGAGGTCGGCGCTCCCGGATTCCCGCGCGTGCATCTGCGCGCCGCCGAGCTCCTGCATGCTGATCTCTTCGCCGGTGACCATCTTCACCATCCGCGGCGAGGCGATGGCCATCGCGCTCATCCCCTCGACCATGATGGTGAAGTCCGCGAACACGGGCGTGTACGCCGCGCCCGCGATGCAGGGACCGTAGAGCACGCATATCTGGGGGACGCGCCCGGAGAGCAGGCTGTGGTTGTAGTAGTACTTCCCGATTCCTTCGCGGTTCGCGAAGAATCCAGACTGCTGGTCGATGCGTCCCCCGGAGGAGTCCATCAGGTAGAGGACGGGCTTCCCGGTCTTCATCGCGCGCTGTTGCATTCGCAGGAATTTCTCGACGCCTTTCGCGGCCATCGATCCCGCCTTAACAGTGAAGTCGTTCGCCATGAAGTGGAGGTCGCGGCCTTCGAAGTCGGCCGCGCCGGTGATGAGGCCGTCGGCAGGGAGGCGGTCGTCGTCGTCGAACGCGGCGAACTTCCCGTCCTCGAACTGCAAGCCGTCCTCCCCGAACCAGAGGTCGAGGCGGTCGCGGACGAAGAGTTTGTCCTGTTCGGCGAGGCGTGCTTTGTACTTCTCGGGGCCGCCGGAGAGGATGTCCTCGATTTCCTCGCGGAGGCGGGCTTCGCGCTCGGTCGGTCCGAGGTCGTCGGCCGCGTCGTCGGCCTCTGAGTCGCCGGATTCCGCGGGTTCGTGGGTGGCGGCTGGCTCGTCGGCGTCGCCGACGTAGACGTCGACGGTGGCTGCGACGTGGTCGGCGATGGCGGCGGCGACCGCGGCGGCCTCTTCGTCGGTGGCGTCCGGGCCGATGCGAACTCTCATAGCCGGCACTACCCGGGGTAGATTTGAAACGGTTTTCCCTTTGGGTTACGCGCGGCCGTAGTCGTCGAGGTGGCGGAGAACTTCGTCCGCGAACCAGGTGAGCGCGTCCGTCTCGTTGTCGCCGAAGGAGCGTTCGCGTTCGTCGAGGACGCAGACCATGCCGACCGCGTGGCCGTCGTCGGTTCGAATCGGCGCGCCGGCGTAGCTCTGTGGTTCGAACGGGAGGTCGAGGCCGGTGACGTCGACCCGGCTGTCGGCGTCGACGTCGTCGATGACGAGCGGGTCGTCGTCTAGGATGCCGTAGGAGCAGGCGGCGACGTCGCGCGGAATCTCCTCGATGCCGAGGCCGTCGTCGGCGAGGACGCGTTCGACGTGCTCGTCGACGACGCCGATGAAGGAGCCGGGGGTTTCGAGTGAGGCGCTGACGGCGACAGTGAGCGCGTTCAGGTGCGCGTTGAGCGTCTGCTCGGTCGTGTCGTAGCGGTGGAGGGCGTCGAGGCGCGCGTTCTCGTCGCGCGGAACCGGATAGGGGAGGGGAGCGTGGCCGGCGGCTTCGCGGACTTCGACGGCGAGGCGCGCGGGCGCGTCGGCTTCGTCCGTGGTCTGCGGGCCTTCGACGGTGGGGACGCCGGTGGGCGACGACGCGTCGTCGTCGGCGACCACGACGTCCGGCGCGTCGTCGACGAGTCGGAACCCGGAGAGCCCCGCGAAGAACTCACGAACCGACGGGTCGGCCGAGCGATAGCGAACGCGAGTGTCGGAAGCTGCCGCCATCCGTTATACTTCAACTGTCGACAGCCGGCTAGAAGAACGTTGTGGCTCCCGGATCGCGGCCCGACCGGGTGCCCGGCGAGAGCCGCCGTCGTCTGGTGGGTCGCAGCGCTACCGGGTGTCGAGCGCGGCTTCGAGGTCGTCGACGAGGCGTTCGTTCCCGAGGTAGACCGGCGTGCGGCCGTGCAGGCCGTCCGGCTCCGTGTCGAGCACGGACTGCGCGCCGTCGCTGGACGCGCCGCCCGCGCAGTGGAGGACGTACGCCATCGGCGCGGCCTCGAACTGGTGGCGGAGTTTCCCCTCCGGGTTCTCGCGGAGGCCCGGGTAGCCGAAGATGCCGCCGTAGGTGAGGACTTGATTCACGTCGGCGAGCATCGCGCCGCCGTACCGGAGTTTCAACTCCTGCTCGACCTCGCGGACGTACCCGGTGAAGTCGTCGGTCCAGTCGGGGACGCGCCCGCCGAAGCCGTAGACGGTCGGGTCGTCGGGGAGCGAGACGGTCCCGACCTCGCGCGGGCCGTCGTCCTCGACGACGTACTCGGTCGTCGTGCCGTCGCGCGCGACCGTGAGCGTTGTGAGCGGGCCGTAGAGGACGAACGCGGACGCGACGAGCGCGCTCCCGGGTGCCGGAAGCGGTTCGTCGTAGACGCCGACGATGGTGCCCATCGGGTTGTTCGACTGGAGGTTCGAGGAGCCGTCGAGCGGGTCGACGGCGACGGAGAGCGCGCCGTCCCCGGTGTCGAGGACGTCCGCGCGCTCCTCGCTCGCGTACTCGCCGACGGCGTCGAGACCTCCGAGGCGGTCTTCGAGGACGTCGTCCGCCCAGACGTCCGCGGCGAGCTGACGCTCCCCGGACTCGTTCGTCTCCTCGGTCTTCACGCGGCGACCGGGGAGGCCTGCGCGGATCTCCGGCGCGACGTCCGCCAGCGTGTCGAAGACCGCGTCGAGGGAGACACGCTGACCCGGCTCGACAGACGGGTCCGTGTCGTTGTCTCGCCCGCTCACAGGTGTTCGAGCGCGGCGTCGACGCTCGCTTCCTCGTAGATGACGGCTTCGAGGGCGTCGAGCATCTTCTCGGGCTCCTCGCGCTGGAAGACGTTCCGGCCGACGGCGAGGCCGACCGCGCCGGCGTCGATGGCGTCTTTCACGGAGGAGAGGAAGGCTTCGTCGCTCGTCTTCGACCCGCCGGACATGACGACTTTCGTCGGGCCGGCGGCGTCGACGGCGTGCGCCATCGCGTCCGGGCTGCCGGGATACTTGACTTTCGCGATGTCCGCGCCGAGCTCGAGGGCCTGACGGGCGGCGTACGCGATAGTGGAGGGGGAGGTGTCGTCTTTGACGCCCTGGCCGCGGGGGTATGACCACATGACGACGGGGAGGTCGTGCTCGCGCGCGTCCTCTTGGATGTCGCGGAACTCCTCGGCCATCTCGACTTCGTGGTTCGACCCGCCGTAGAGCGTGAAGCCGACCGCGCCCGCGCCGACTTCGGCGGCGTAGTCGACGGAGCAGTTCACGGCGGAGTCGGGTTCGCCCATCCAGAGGTTCGACGTGCCGTTGAGCTTGAGGAGGAGGTTCACGTCGGGGTAGTCGTCCGCGTAGGCCTCCGCGATGCCCTTCTGGACGGCGAACGCGGTGACGGCGTCGTGCGTGGCGACGTCCCAGACCCGCTCGGGGTCCATCGTCTCCGGGACGTCCTCGAAGTCCACCGGGCCGTGTTCGAGGCCGTGGTCGTACGCGAGGATGAGTACTTTGCCGTCGCGGGAGAGGTCGCTGTCGTCGAAGGGGCGCATCAGTTAGCCGTTCGTCGAGGCGGTATAATAAGGTAACCGAAGCGCCGCAGACGCGCGCCTCGCGCCGCGAAACGCCCGATTTACTACGAGCGTTGTTCTCGACTGCGGGGGGTTCCGGCAGGTTTACCTCTGAACCGCCGGCACGTTCACGTATGCGTGGACTCGACGATATCGAGACCGTCGGCGTCGTTGGTGCCGGCACGATGGGGAGCGGAATCGCACAGGTCGCCGCGCAGGCGGGCTACGACGTCGTCATGCGCGACATCGAACAGGAGTTCGTCGACAAGGGCTTCGACACCATCGAGGATTCCCTCGCGCGCTTCGTGAAGAAGGACGAGCTCACCGAGGGGGAGGCCGACGAGGTCGTCGACGCCATCGAGGGGACGACGAGCCTCGACGCGCTCGCCGACTGCGACCTCGTCGTCGAAGCCGCTTCCGAGAACATGGAGGTCAAACAGTCCATCTTCCAGGACCTCGACGAAACCGTCCCGGAGGACGTCGTGCTCGCGACGAACACCTCCACCCTGTCCATCACGACCATCGCGTCAGCGACGGAGCGCGAGGACCTCATCGTCGGCCTCCACTTCATGAACCCCGTGCCCGTGATGAAGGGCGTCGAACTCGTCGTCGGCGAGAAAACCGACCAAGCCGTCGTCGACCTCGCACACGACTTCGCCGAGGGGCTCGGGAAGGAGACGTGGGAGTCCGACGACAAACCCGGCTTCGTCACGAACCGCATCCTCATGCCGTGGATCAACGAGGGCATCCGCGCGTTCGACGAGGGCGTCGCCTCCAAGGACGACATTGACAAGGGCATGACGCTCGGTACGAACGTCCCGATGGGGCCGCTGACGCTCGCCGACCACATCGGCCTCGACATCTGCCTCGACGCCTCCGAGACCCTCCACGACGAACTCGGCGACCGCTACAAGCCCGCCTACCTCCTCAAACGCAAAGTCGACGCCGGCGACCTCGGCAAGAAGACCGGGAGAGGGTTCTACGAGTATTAACGCGGTTCGGAGCGAGGCCGCGAAGCGGCCGAGCGAGAACCGCGATTAACGCGAGCGGGAGCGACTGTAAGGAGCGACACGCGAGCAACGTCGTTCGGAGGGCGCGCCGAAGTCCACACGAGCGGAGCGAGTGTGGGCAAGGAGGAGCTTGCTCCG
The DNA here is from genome assembly GCF_014647475.1 of Halocalculus aciditolerans. NCBI lineage: Archaea > Methanobacteriati > Methanobacteriota > Halobacteria > Halobacteriales > Halobacteriaceae > Halocalculus > Halocalculus aciditolerans. The sequence goes on from NZ_BMPG01000002.1 coordinate 442,261, forward strand.
ACTGAGGCGCGACTGAGAACCGCGATTAACGCGAGCGGGGAGCAACGCGACCCGTGAGCCCGCGCGACGTGGGGAGTGGATTCGCCGACGGCGCGGGTGAGAGCTTCGAAACCGGCTCGCCGACGACGCTCACTCCGAAACGCGGTTCGGAGCGAGCCGTGGGGCGGCCTTCATCTTCTTGTCGTCGGGCGTCGTCGAGTCGGCCGTGAGTCATGTCTGAGTCTGAGACGGAGCGGGTGCCGGCGTCGCCGGCGGGGTATGGGCCGGCGCAGCCGGTGCGGCTGCCGGCGCTGGTGGTGAACGTCGTGGCGCTGGTGGCTGGGTTCGCGGCGTTCGTGGTGTTCGGGGCGGTGAACGGGCTGGTCCGTGGGCCGCGGGCGTTCGACGGGCTGGTGGTGGTGTCGGAGACGGCGACGAGTATCGGGGTGACGGTGAACGCGTTCGTGGTCGGCGGGGCGGTGCTCGTGGCGTTGGTGGTGACGATCGTGCTGCACGAGGCCGTGCACGGCCTCGTGCTCGGGTACTTCGGGTACGACGTCTCCTACGGGGCGGCGTCGCACGTCGGGGGGTTCTACGCGGCGGCGTTCGGGCAGTACGTCTCGCGGGCGGAGACGGTGTGGGTGCTCGTCGCGCCGCTGATCGTCCTCGACGTGCTCGGTCTCGGGTTGTTGCTCGCCGCGCCGAACGCGCTCGTGGCGTTGTTCGCGTGGATGGTTCTGACACTGAACACTGGCGGGGCGGCGGCGGACCTCTGGAGCCTCGCGTTCGTCCAGAAACTCCCGGCGGACGTCGTGTTCTGCGACGTCGACCTCCGGCACTCCTACTGGTTCGAGTCGGCGGATTAGGCGCGGAGTTCCTGCCGCCAGCGGGGGATGGCGCGCTGGAAGGCGAGGTGGCCGCCGGCGGCGAGGACGACGGCCCAGCCGGCGTAGGCGAACGCGGCGACGGGGGTGACGTCGAAGGCGATGGAGGCGACGAGCGGGGGGACGAGGCCGACGATGATTCCGCCGGTGTAGAGCGCGAAGACGAGCGTGTCGAAGAGGAGTTCGTTGGGGTCGAAGCCGGCGACGTAGACGGTGAGGCCGAAGAGGTAGAGGCCGGTGCCACAGAGGATGGCGAGGCCGGCGACGGCGTCGGCGTGCGTCGCGCCGAGGAGGACGACGGCCGCGGCGTAGAGGAGGAGGGCGACGGGGCCGCCGACGACGAGGAAGCCCTGGCGTTTGGCGCGGAAGAGGTCCCGTACTCTGGTCGGGTAGAGGAGGTAGAAGTCCATGTCGTCGTACTGGGTGAGCCAGTTGTAGGTGGTGAAGGCGGTGAGGGAGAGGATCGCGCCGAAGGCAACACCAGGAGTAGGGCGGACGCCGACGAGGGCGTCGACGAGGTCGACGAGGTAGTAGGCGACGGCGAAGACGATGCCGGCTGTGAGGCCGACCTTCCAGAATCCGCCGGCGGACCGCGCGACGTCGAGGAGCGTCTTCACGAGGAGGGAATCGGCGTCGGGGATACGGTCCTTCCAGGTGTAGTAGGCGCTTTCGGCGGTCCGTGCGGGGCGGACGTATTCGGTGTCGTAGGTGCCGACGCCGATGGCGGCGAGCGCGCCGATGGAGAGGAGCGTGCCGAGCGCGGACGCGAGGCCGGGAGTCTCGTAGAGGGCGATCGGCGTGTAGTCGAGGACGGGGACGCCGGCGGCGACGGCGAGGCCGAGGAGGACGGCGACGAGGCCGGCGGCGAGTTTCCCGCGGCGGCCGTGCGTGGAGGCGGCGATGAGCGCGAGCGTCGCGGCCGCGCCGAGCGTGAACGTGCAGACGAGCGTCGCCCAGAGCCACGGGAGCGCGGCGACGCCGAGCGCGGGCGCGAGCGCGACCGTGACGGGGGCGAGGAAGAGCGCGGCGTAGTAGACGGCGTCTTTCGCGAGGAAGACGGCGAGGAGGCGGCGCTGGCTGACGGGGAGCGTGCGGGACGTGAAGACGAGGAGGGTGACGTCGCCGAGGAGGTCGCGCATCGCGTCGCGCGTGACGAAGCCGACCGCGCCGGTCTGCAGGCCGAAGAGCGCGACGAGCGCGTGCACGCCGAGCACGAGGCTACCCGTGCTCGTTCCCGTTCGCGTGAGCGCCCAGACGGTGAGGCCGCCGACGAGCGCGACGAAGACGGGGAACGCGGCGAAGCGCGCGCCGCCGAAGAGGTTCGCGTGCAGCCGCCACTCCTCGCGGAGCATCCCCTGGAAGTACGTCCACGCGTCGGAGCCGGACATCTAAGCCTCCATCGCCGCGGCGTCGACGTCTTCGAGGAACAGGTCGAGCAGGCTCTCCCCCTCGTCGAGGTCGCTCGGCCGCCGCGTCGCGACGAGCTCGCCGCCGGAGAGCACGCCGACGCGCGTGCAGAGGTCCTCGGCGACGTCGATGTCGTGCGTCGAGAGGAAGACCGTGTTCCCGGCCTCGGTGTAGTCGGTGAGGAAGGCCTTGAAGCGCTCCTGGACTATCGGGTCGAGGTTCACGAGCGGCTCGTCGATGAAGACGAGGCCGGGGTCGTGGAGGAACGCCTGCGTGATCATCACCTTCTGTTGCTGGCCGCGCGAGAGGTCGGTGGAGAGCGTGTCGAGTTTCTCCGCGAACCCGAGTCTGTCCGCCCACGTCTCGGTCGCCTCGGCGACCCTCGACTCGTCGAGGTCGCGGACGTCGCCGACGAACTGGAAGTACTCCCGCGGCGTGAGGAAGCTCGGCGGGGACTCCTGCTCGGGGAGGATGCCGATGCGCTCGCGGACGTCGAGCGGGTGTTCGACGGGGTCCGCGCCCGCCACCTCGGCGGTGCCGCCGTCCGGCGTGAGCTGGCCGGTGAGGATCTTTATCGTCGTCGTCTTCCCCGCGCCGTTCGGCCCGAGGAAGCCGAAGAGCTCGCCGTCTGCGACGGAGAGAGAGAGGTCGGCGAGCGCCGTCACGTCGCCGTACGACCGCCGGAGGTCCCGCACGTCGAGAGCCGTCATTACCCGACACGTCGAGTGACTCCCCCTTAGAAGTACCCGCCGTGACGGGGTTCGACCGGCGGCACCGCGAGCGCGCCACGGAGAGCGTGCACCGCCGTAGAGGCCATTCCGGTGCGGGGCGGCGCGCCGACTTCGGCCGGGCGTTAGTCGCGACTGGAGTTGAGGACGACGATGATGCTGGAGCCGGCCATGGCGACGGCGGCCCAGAGCGGGTTGATGAGGCCGGCGACGGCGAGCGGGAGGGTGATGACGTTGTAGCCGAGCGCCCAGACGATGTTGGAGCGGACGCGTTCTTTGACGGTTTCGGCGTGGTCGAAGAGGCGTTCGACGCCGGCGAGGCCGCCGTCCACGATGGTCGCGTCGGCGGCTTCGGAGGCGAGTTCGGTCCCGGACGCGAAGGCGATGCCGAGGTCGGCGGCGGCGAGCGCGGGGGCGTCGTTCGTGCCGTCGCCGACGAAGGCGACCGCGCCGTGTTTCGCGCGGAGGCGTTCGACGACGGCGGCTTTGGCTTCGGGGAGGACGCCGGTGAAGACGTCCGCGATGGCGGGGTGGTCGTCGAAGGCGGCGAGGGAGGTCTGGTCGTCGCCGGTGACGACGACGACGGGGCGGTCGGACCCGCGGTGGCCCGAGTCGGTAGATGAATCACTGCCGCCGGACGCGGTCGCGAAGCGCTCGACGGCGTCCTGCCAGCCGTCGCGCGGCGTGTCGCTGACGGTGAGGACACCCCGGACTTCCCCGCCCCAGCCGACGACGGAGGCGAGCCCGCCGGCGTCGACGGCGGCGTCAATGGCCTCTGAATACTCCGCGGGGAGCGTCCAGTCGTCGCCGAAGAGCGCGGGGTGGCCGACGAGGACGCGGTGGCCGTCGACGACTGCTTCCGCGCCGCGGGGGTGTTCGGTGAACTCGGAGGGCTCGGGGAGGGCGTCGTCGATGCCTCGCGCTTCGGCGGCGTCGACGGTGGCGTCGGCGATGGGGTGGCTGGCGTCGCGTTCGACGGCGGCGGCGTACCGGAGGACGCGCTCGGGGTCAGCGGCGGCGACGTCGGTGACGGTCATCTCGCCGGTCGTGAGGGTGCCGGTCTTGTCGAGGGCGACGACGTCGACGTCGGGGAGGGATTCGATGGCGGGGGCGTGGGTGACGACGATGCCGTCTTCGGCGGCGCGGTCGACGCCGGCGGCGACGGCGAGCGGGGTCGCGAGTCCGAAGGAGCAGGGACAGGAGACGACGAGGACGCTGACGCCCGTGACGACGGCCTGTTCGACGGAGCCGGCGTAGAGGAACCAGCCGGCGGCGGTGAGGGCGGCGAGGCCGAGAACGAACGGAACGAAGAGGGCGGCGACGGTGTCGGCGAGGCGTTGCGCGCGGGTGTTACTGGATTGGAGGTTCCAGAGCTGGCCGAGGAGCCGGTCGTAGGTGCTGGTGGCGTCGGGGCCGGCGCGGACGACGAGGCGACCGTCAGTCGGGACGGTCCCGCCGACGACGTCGTCGCCGGGGGAGACGGCGCGCGGCGCGGCCTCACCGGTGAGGAGGGATTCGTCGACGGCGGCGTCACCGTCGACGACTTCGCCGTCGAGGGGGATGCGGTCGCCGCGTTTGACGACGAACTCGTCGCCGGGTTCCACGGATTCGAGGTCGACGGCGTGGGTGCCGGCGCGGTCGCGGACGGTGACTTCTCGGACTCGCCCGAAGTCGAGGTCGCCGAGGCGGCCGACGGCGCGGCGTTTCACGCGGGTTTCGAGGAAGTCGCCGAGGGTGACGACGCCGACGATGGCGGTGGAGACGTCGAAGTAGACTTCGGTGCCGCCGGCGGCGACGACGAGCATGGAGTAGCCCCAGGCGGCGAGCGCGCCGCCGGCGATGAGGACGTCCATGTTCGGTCTCCCCGAGCTGAGGCTGACGTACGCGCCGCGGAGGATGGGGAAGCCGACGACGAAGAGCGCGAACGTGCTGACGATGGGCATCGGGAGGAAGACCATCAGGCGGGTGGCGGACTCCCGGAGGAAGGAGTCGGGGTAGATGCCGAGGTAGGACGGGTAGAGGAAGAAGGCGTAGAGCGTCATGACGACCATCATCGAACCGAGGCCGAGGACGGTGCGGATCTCGTCGCGGCCGAAGCGCTCCTCCTCGCTCGCGTCCGTGCCGACGTCGGGAACCGCGGCGCGGTAGCCCATGCGCTTCACGAGGTCGGGGAGGTCGGCCTCGTCGAGCGCCGAGTCGTCGTAGTCGACTTTCAGCATCTCGGTGGCGTAGGAGGCGTCGGCGGCGTAGACGCCGTCGTGGTCGGCGGCGGTCGCTTCGACGAACGCCTCGCAGGCCGTGCAGTGCATCCCGTCGACGCTCAGGAAGGCCGTGTCCGCGTCCTCCGGAACGTCCGCGTCGTCAGCGGGCGCTGCGATGTCCTCCCCGTCGACTGCGTCGGGGTCGACGTCGCCGAGGGCGCGGTAGACTGAAAGGCAGCCGCGACAGCAGAACGCGCCGTCGACGTCCGGGTCCGTGATCGGCGGGTCGGGCGTGTCGAGGTCGCAGAGTGTGCAGGTGGTCATAGCGGTGAGTACGGGAGCGGAATCATCGGAACGGGGACGCCGAGGAGGCGGAACCCCATGAGGAGCGGGACGAACGCGAGCAGGACGAAGACGACGCCGAGCGCGCGCTCGACGGCCTGTCGGCGCGTCGCGGAGACGGTGCCCATCACGGTGCCGAGGAGGAACATCGCGGGAATCGTGCCGACGCCGAGCACGGCGAGGTTCAACGCGCCCGCCGCGGGGTCGCCCTGCGCGAACGCGTAGACGAACGCCGGGTAGAGGAGCGGGCAGGGGAGGACGGCGTGAACCGTCCCGAGGAGCGCGATTTTCGGGCTGTCGACGAAGTCGTCCATGCGTTCGACCGCCCAGCCGGAGACGCGCGAGAAGAGCGCGCCGCCCGGCCCCTCCGGGAGGAGGGAGTGGGCGCTCCCGCCGGCGACGCGGACGACGCCGACGGCGAGGATGAAGCCGCCGACGAGCACGCCGAAGACGCCCCTGATGGTGTCGCCGAGCGCCGCGTAGCCCGCGGCGACGTACACGGCGCTCCCGAGGAAGCCCATGAGCGCGCCGACGGCGGCGTAACTCGCGGTGCGCCCGAGGTTGAAGAGCGCGTGCTGGCGGAGTTCGAACCACGTCGGCGGCCCCGAATCAGTCGACATTCGCCCCGCGTACGTCGACACGAGCGGGCCGCACATCCCGAGGCAGTGCGCGCCCCCGAGCAGGCCGACGACGAAGAACGCGGCGAGTTCGAGTGGCTGACCTGGCATGGTGAGAGCGGCCGCGCGCCGACGGCCGACTAGTAGTCGGAATTCGGTGAGACGGCCGTTTACCCGTGTCGGTCTCGATACGCCCCCGGTTCGACAGACGGAGCAGGATGCGGCGTCGACGAGTGGGCGTCGACGGCGCGTGGGGGCGCGGTGTCTCACGAACTATGCCAACAGTGAAGTGTGATTCCGACGGAGTTTCGCGTATGGATTTCAGTCTCTCCGCGGAGCAGCGCCAGATTCAGGAGATGGTGTCGGAGTTCGTGGACGAGGAGGTGAAGCCGCGGGCGGCGGAGATCGACGAGACGGACGAGTTCCCCCGCGACCTCGTCGACGACCTCGGGGAGCTGGGGCTGATGGGGATGCCGTTCCCTGAGGAGTACGACGGGGCGGGGCTCGACTACCACTCGTACGCGCTGGCGCTCGCGGAAATCGCGCGGGGGAGCGGCGGGCTCGGGACCGTCGTCGCCGCGCACACGAGCCTGGCGGGGAACATGGTCTACCACTACGGGAGTGACGAACAGAAGCAGACGTATCTCGCGCCGATGAACACGGGCGAGGACGTCGGGGCGTTCGCGCTCTCCGAGCCGGGCGCGGGGAGCGACGTGCCGGCGATGGAGACGACCGCCGAGAAGGATGGCGACGAGTACGTCGTGAACGGCGGGAAGCTGTGGATTTCGAACGGGAGCGTCGCGGACACGGTGACGGTGTTCGCGAAGACCGACCCGGACGCGGGAAGCAGGGGCATCTCCTCGTTCGTCGTGCGCCCCGACGAGGACGACGGCTTCCACGTCGAGGGGACGGAGGACAAACTCGGGGACAAGGGGTGTCCGACGGCCGAACTCCGCTTCGACGACGTGCGGATTCCCGAGAGCCGGTTACTCGGCGAGGAGGGCGAGGGGTTCAAGCAGGCGCTGGAGACGCTGAACGGCGGGCGCATCACCATCGCGGCGCGCTCCATCGGCCTCGCGAAGGCCGCGCGCGACGACGCCCTCGCGTACGCGCAGGACCGCGAGCAGTTCGACCAGCCCATCAGCGACTTCCAGGCCATCCAGCACAAGCTCGCGGACATGGACACGAAGATTCAGGCCGCAGAGCTCCTGATGCACAAGGCCGCCGACCTGAAAATCAGGGGGGAAGACTTCGTCAAGGAGGCCGCGCAGGCGAAGCTCTACGCGAGCGAAATCTCGCGGGAAGTCACGAACGAGGGCATCCAGATTCACGGCGGCTACGGCTACACGACGGATTTCGACGTCGAGCGCTACTACCGCGACGCCAAGCTGAACGAGATCTACGAGGGCACGAGCGAAGTGCTCCGGAACACCATCGCCCGCCAGCTCCTCGACTGACCGGCGCTGGAGGAACGAGCGGACGACCGGTTCGCCCCTCGCGGTTCTCCCGGCGGATTCCCGTTAGGCGGTGAGCGAGCGGGCGAAGGGGAGCCAGTGGCCGCGCGTGGCGACGCCGACGGCGAGCAGGAGGGACACGACCACGAGGGTTTGCAGCCGTCTGCGGGGGTCTCCGCCCGACCAGCCGTAGGCGAGGAGGGCGTAGGGGACGGGGAAGAGCGCGGCGGCGAGTGGGTCGGTCGTGGCCCGGTCATAGAGCCCCAGCGCGGTGTAGAGGGCGAGGGCTAGCAGTCCCGTGAGGAAGCACGCGATCATCTCCCAGCGGAACTCTCGAACGTTCAATTCGGTGTCGAGTTCGGCGGTGAGTGTGATACGTGTATCGGTCGCAGGAGTCTCCGTGCTTTTCACGGCGGCGTCGATATCGGCGTCTCGATGGGGTGCTCCGCGCGTCTGTCGGCTATCGCGTTGCGCTCGCCGCGGGCGTGATACTCGAAGTCGGCGGCCCTTGCGGGCTGCTCGCAGTCGCCGCGGCCCTCGTCTGCTTCTTCCTCGTCGTCTTCGCCGCGGTGATTCGCCAATGCGGGCTTCGACGCGTTTACCTCGCGGCGAGCGAACGTCGAGGCATGGATGCGCTCTGCGTGTACTGCGGGTCGAGTCCCGGCGCGGACCCGGCGTACGTCGAGGCGGCGCGCGAACTGGGCGGCGCGCTCGCCGAGCGGGATATCGCGCTCGTCTACGGCGGCGGGAGCGTCGGAATGATGGGCGCGGTCGCGGACGCTGTCGTCGACGGCGGCGGCGACGCCTACGGCGTCATCCCCGAAGCGCTCGACGACAAAGAGCACGCCCATCCGGGCCTCACCGAACTCGACGTCGTCGAATCGATGCACGCCCGGAAAGCCCGGATGGCCGAACGCGCCGACGGCTTCGCCGCCCTCCCCGGCGGCTTCGGCACGCTCGAAGAAATCGTCGAAGTCGTCACGTGGGCGCAACTCGGCTTCCACGCGAACCCCTGTGGCTTCCTCAACGTCGAGGGCTACTTCGACGACCTCCTCGCCTTCTTCGACCACCAGACCGACGAGGGCTTCATCGCCGACGACCACCGCGACATGGTCCTCGTCGCCGACACCGTTCCCGAACTCCTCGACGACTTCGACGCTTACCGCTCACCCGTCACCGAATCCTACGTCGACGACATCGAACAGACCTAACGCGTGAAGGCCGAACCGGCTGGCGCTCGGCTCGTACCGATACCTTCGACTGTCGGGGCCGAGAACTCCGGGTATGTCTGACGCGGAGACCGCGGACGCGAACGGTATCACGGCGCGTTACTACGAGACGGCGGAGGAACGCGTGTTAGAGTTCGAGGGGGAGCGCGCGACGGCGGCAATCGCGCAGAACCGCGAGGGGTACGCGATGCTCAAAGTCCGGCCGACCGCCGACGGCGACGAGCTCGAACGCTACTACGGGTTCGATATGGCGCTCGACCACGCGGCGGAGCTGCTCGGCGTCTCGCCGAACGACCTCCCGGTTCCCGAGGCCGCCGCCGACATGGGGATGTAGCGACGGCGGACGCGACGGGCTCGATGCGGCGGCTTCGACTGCCGGTGATCTCTCAGTGCTTTCCGCTTATTCTCACGGCTGAGAATGTTCCCGGCAGTCAGTGGTTCGACGCGTGACGAATCACTGGTCGACAGGTGTGAGCGGGCGTGTCGGGTAGTTGGTCGGTTCTCGCGCGTTCTCGTCGGACGCGACGGCCGTATCCGGCGGTCTTTTCACGACGGTCGTCTAACCTCCGTGTATGACGAACGTTCGTGTTGCCGGCGTGGGGCTGACGCACTTCGGGAGTCACCCGGAGCGCACCAGCCGAGACCTGTTCGCGGAGGCGGGAGCCGTCGCACTGGAGGACGCGGGAGTGCCGCGAGAAGACGTCGAGAGCGTCTTCTACGGGAACTTCATGGGTGAAGTCGCAGAGCACCAAGGACATACGGGCCCGCTCGCCGCGGAGGCGCTCGGCGTGCGCGCGCCGGCGACGCGCTACGAGTCGGCGTGTGCGTCTTCCGGCGTGGCGCTCCGACAGGCAGTGAAAGACGTGCGGAACGGCGAGGCGGACGTGCTCGTCGTCGGCGGCGCAGAGCGCATGAGTCACGTCGGCACGGACGAGACGACGGAGGGGCTCGCCATCGCCGCGGACGACCTCTACGAGGTCCGCGCGGGCCTCACCTTCCCCGGCGCGTACGGCCTGATGGCGCGCGCGTACTTCGAGGAGCACGGCGGGAGTCGGGAGGACCTCGCGCACATCGCGGTGAAGAACCACGCGAACGCCGTCGGGAACGAGCACGCGCAGTACCAGAAGGAAATCACGGTCGAGCAGGCGCTCGACTCGCCGACCGTCGCCTCCCCGCTCCACCTCTACGACGCCTGCCCCATCACGGACGGCGCGAGCGCGGCCGTGCTCGTGAGCGACGACTACGCCGACGAACACGACCTCGACGCGCCCGTCGCCGTCACCGGGACGGGGCAGGGCGGGGACATGATGGCGCTCCAGGACCGCGCGTCGATGGCGGCGTCGCCCGCCGCGGACGACGCGGCCGCGGAAGCCTACGACGACGCCGGCATCGACGCCGACGACGTCGACCTCGCCGAAGTCCACGACTGTTTTACTATTGCCGAAGTCCTCGCCGTCGAATCACTCGGGTTCGCCGAGCGCGGCGACGGCATCACCGCCGCCCGCGAGGGCGAGACGAGGAAGGACGGCCGAATCCCCGTGAACCTCTCCGGCGGGCTGAAGGCCAAGGGCCACCCGGTCGGCGCGACGGGCGTGAGCCAGCTCGCCGAAGTGACGAGCCTCCTCCGCGGCGACCACCACAACAGTGACGCCGTCTCCGGGGCGCGTGTCGGCGTCGCGCACAACGCCGGCGGCACGGTCGCGTCTGCCACCGTCCACGTGCTGGAGGTGCTCGACTGATGGCGCGGGACGCCGGCTACGACGACTTCCTCGACGCGCTCGCGGACGGCACAGGCTACTACCTCGCCTGCGAGAACGACCACGGAAGCCTGCCGCCGCGCCGCGTCTGCCCGCGCTGCGGCGGCGACCTCCGCGAGGAACCCCTCCCGGAGACGGGCGACGTCGCCTCGTACACGGAGGTTCACGTGGCGACGCCGTCGTTCGTCGACGACGCCCCCTACGTGACTGCGGTCGTCGACTTCGGTCCGGTGAACCTCACCGGCATCCTGCGTGGCGTCGACGCGGACGACGTCGAGACGGGCATGACTGTCACTGTCGGCGTCGACGGCGGCGCGAGCGCAGAAGGCGAAGCGGGCGGGGACGGGGGAGAGACAGGAGACGCAGAGACGGAGCGGTCAGTCGTCTTCGAGCCGCGGTAGGTCGGCGGCGAGCGCTTCGAGGACGATTTCGGGGTGTTCTGCGTGCGGGCGGCGTCGGGATTCGTCGAGGACGACGAGTCGGGCGTCGGCGTCCTCTGCGAGCGTGCGGCCGGCGGCGAGCGGCGGCGTTCGCGCTTCGCGCCCCCAGACGAGGGTGACGGGACAGTCGACGGCCGCGAGTTCGCTCCCGAGGTCGACGACGGGGTCGAGGCGGCCGCCGAAGAGGGCGGCGGGCGCGTACTGCGCGCCGGCCTGATGAGCGGTCCGCCACTGGTACTCGACGACGCCCGCGCCGACGTCCTGCGGGTGGTAGTAGTCGTCGCGCTGGTCGAGATACTCCAGTGCGGGCTTCGAGACGAGGGCGTTGAACAGTCCGTGGCCGACGACGGGCGTTCGGAGGACGGATTCGAGCCACGGCCGGTCGACGGCGGTGTCGGCGGTCGGGCAGACGAGACAGAGGCGGTCGACGGCCGCGCCGCCCGCGGCGTCGTCGCCGCCCCGTCCCGCGGCCATCGCGGCGTACGCGCCGGTGAGACCGGACGCGAGGACGGTGGGGTTCTCGACGACGGCGTCGGCGAAGTCGCCGACGAACTGGACGTAGCGCTCCGCGTCGTAGGTGACGTCCGGGCGGTCGCTCCGGCCGAACCCGGGGAGGTCGGGAGCGACGACGTGGTAGCGCTCGCTCAACGCGTCGAAGACGCCGCGGAACTCGTGGGCGGACGCCGCAGGCGAGAGGCCGTGGAGGAGGAGGACGTCGGGGTCGTCAGCGTCGCCGGCTTCGGTGTACGCGACGTCGAACCCGCGCCAGCGGTGGACGCGCTGGCGGCCGTCGAGCGGCGGGCCGAGATGGCCGGCGCGGCGTTCGAGCAGTCGGTTCGCGACGCCCGTCGCGGCGAGTCCGCCCGCCGTCGCGGCGAGCGCGTTCCGGAGGTTCATGTCGAAATCGACGACGGGCGAACGGTTAGTCGTTGTGACGGCCGTCGGACTCGTCGGTGACGGCTTCGAAGGGGTCGAGGAGGTCGTCGACGACCGAGTACGGGTCGGTCTCGCGCGCGACGACGGAATCCACGAACTCCTCGATGCCGCCCTTGCGTTCGAGTTCGCGCTCGGCGAGCCGGGAGAGGTCGTTCCGGAGGAGGCGGCGGATCTCCTCGGCCGTCCGCCGGCGCTCGCGCGCCTCGCGCTCGCCAGTCTCGTCGAGCCACGCCGCGTGGTCGTCGAACGTCTCCACGAGCCCCGCGACGCCCTCGTCGGTCTTCGCCACCGTCTCGACGATTTCGGGCTCCCAGTCGTCGGGGCCCTCCGACTCGCGCATCTCCAGCATCCCGCGGAGCTCCTGCACCGTCTTATCGCTCCCGGCGAGGTCGGCTTTGTTCACGACGAAGACGTCGCCGATTTCGAGGATGCCGGCTTTGAGCATCTGGACGTCGTCGCCGCTGCTGGGCGGGACGAGGACGGCGACGGTGTCGGCGGTGCGGACGATGTCGATCTCGTTCTGGCCCGCGCCGACGGTCTCGATGATGACTTTGTCCTTGCCGAAGGCGTCGAGCGCGCGGACGGCGTCGCCGGTGGCGGTGGAGAGCCCGCCGAGGCTGCCGCGCGCGCTCATCGATCGGAAGAAGACGTCCATGTCGCCGACGTTCGACGCCATGCGGATGCGGTCGCCGAGCACCGCGCCGCCGGAGAAGGGACTCGAGGGGTCGACGGCGATGACGCCGACCGTCTCGCCGCGGTCGCGGTAGCGCTTTGCGAGTTTGTCCACGAGCGTGGATTTCCCAGCGCCCGGGCTGCCGGTGATGCCGATGACGTCGGCGGTCCCGGTGTGCGCGTAGAGCGCGGAGACGAGGTCGCGGTAGCCCTCGCTTCGGTTCTCGATTTTCGTGATGACGCGCGCGAGCGCTCTGTGCTTCCCGGCGAGCAGGTCGTCGATGAGTTCGGGGTCCGCGTCAGCCATCTAGCGTGGTTTCACGTTGTTGCGGACGAACTCGATAGTCTCTTCCATCGGCGTGCCCGGCCCGAAGATGCCGTCGACGCCGGCGTCTTCGAGGCGCTCGCGGTCCTCTTCGGGGATGATGCCGCCGACGAGGACGAGCGTGTCGTGGAGCGCGCCGTACTCCTCGAGGCCCGCCATGACTTTCGGGACGAGCGTGTTGTGCGCGCCGGAGAGGATGGAGATGCCGACGACGTCGACGTCCTCTTGCACCGCCGCCTGGACGATTTCGTCCGGGGATTTGTGGAGGCCGGAGTAGATGACTTCGAAGCCCGCGTCGCGGAACGCACGGGAGATGACGTGTGCGCCGCGGTCGTGGCCGTCGAGGCCGACCTTCGCGACGAGACAGCGGATCTTCCGGTCGGAGTCGCTCATAGCTAAGAAGAGACCGACGCCGGCTTTCACTCTAACGGAAGATAATTACAGTGGACTTGAGCTACTACAACGAGGTTTGAACGAACGTCTACTGTTCGCCGGGTTCCTCGTCCAGATGCACAGTGAGCACGGGAACGCGTGCGCTCCGGACGACGCGCTCCGTCGTACTCCCGAGGAGGAGGCGGCTAACGCCACCCCTCCCGTGCGTCCCCATCACGACCAGGTCGATCTCGTGGTCGTCGACGTAGTCGAGAATCTCGACGTGCGGCGTACCGAGGAGGAGTTCCGTCTCGACGTAGAGCCCCTTCCCGACCGCGCGGTCACGGACGTCTTCGAGGATGCGCTCGCCGGCGTCCGTGAGTTCGTCCTCGACGCGGCCGGCGTTCGCCGACACCGGGATGGCGTCCGGGTCGACGACGTGCACCACGTGTAGTTCCGCGTCGTTCTGCTTCGCGATGTGCATCGCGTGCTCGACGGCCTGGTCGGCGACCGCGCTCCCGTCGGTCGGTACGAGGACAGAGTCGTACATACTCGACGAGTCACCCGGCCGACTTATGGAGCTATCGGCGCGTCCGCCTCAGGTGTCGTCGAGCGTCTCGACGAGCTCGTCCGCGACGCGGAATCCGAGGCCGTCTTTGCTCCCCGCGAACTCGTCGGCGCTTCGGGCTTTCACGACGAGCGCGCGCGTCTCGACCGATCCCATGACGCTCGCGTCGTTCGCGACGACGAAGGCGAGGTCGACGCGGTTTCTGAGGTCCCGCGCCTGCTGAATCATCTCGTCGTCGTCCCCCGACGTCTCGGCCTTGAAGCCGACCATCGCTAGGTCCGGGTGCGCCTCGCGCACGGTGTCGAGGAGTTTCGGCGTCGGTTCGAGGTCGAGCGTCACCGGCTCCCCGGAGCGGATTTTCTCCGTCGCCGCGTCGACGGTGAAGTCACTGATGGCGGCGGCCGACACGAGCGCGTCCGCGCCCTCGACGGCGTCCTCGACCGCGGCGAGCATCTCCGCGCCCGTCTCGACCTGCTCGACGGTCGCGTACGGCACGTCGCCGTCGTCGTGAACGAGTGTGACGGCCGCGCCGCGCACGTAGCACGCGCGAGCGACCGCACGCCCCGTCTTTCCGGACGCCCGGTTAGTCAGGACGCGCACCGGGTCCACCGGCTCGCTCGTCGCGCCGGACGTGACGACGATCTCTTCGCCCGCCAGCGGCCGGTCGCCGACGGCGCGCGCGACGTCGAGACAGATGGCGTCCTCCGTCGCAATCTTCGCCTTCCCTTCTTCGACTCGGGGGTCGACGAAGTCGACGCCCCACTCCTCGACGCGCGCGATGCTGTCGAGGACGCCGGGGTGGTCGTACATCGGCTCGTGCATCGCGGGGGCGACGACGACCGGTATGTCCGTGCCGAGCGCCGTCGTCGCGCAGGTCGTCGGCGGCGTGTCGTCGATCGCTCCTGCCACCTTCCCGACCGTGTTCGCCGTCGCGGGCGCGAGCAGGAGCACGTCCCCCCAGCCCTCGCGGCCGCAGAGCTCGACGTGCTCGACGCGCCCCGTAATCTCCGTGACGACGGGGTTGTCGGTCGCGAACTGCACGGCCCACGGGTCGACGATATCCTGCGCGGCCGGCGACATGACGGCGCGCACGTCCGCGCCGCGGCGGCGGAGTTCGTGCGCGAGCTCCACGACCTTCACGGCCGCGATGCTCCCCGACACGCCGAGCACGACGTTCACTCCTTCGAGCATTCACTCGCGAGTGCGGGGGGCGACGGCTTAAATTGCGGCGATGAAGCGTCAGCTTTCGATAGGTGCGAACGGGCGGCCGCCGGCGGGGTCGAATCAGTCGGTCGACGCGCGGCCGCACAACCGCGAACCGTCGACCGGTGAACGCTACGTCACACGCCGCACTCGCCGCGTCATCTCGTAAAAAGGCTCGCGAGCGGTGGGCGTCGGTCGGTGGGGTACGCGGTCAGTCGATTCGTCGTCAGTCGTCGTCTTCGACGCTCGGGTGTTGCGTCGGCTCCTCCGGGTGTGGCTCCGCGAAGTACTCGCGCATGACCTCGCGGGATTCCGCTTCGCGCTCGCGGCGTTCCCCCTCGTCGATCTCCTCACAGCCCGGCGGGACGTCGCGCCCGCGGCCGGTGAAGTAGCCCTCGGGGGCGACCCAGTCGTGGTAGAAGGGGACATCGGCGTCTTCGAGTATCGTGACGCCGACTTCGCCGCCGTGGCCGAGCGCGACGACGGCCTGATGGGGTTTCCCGGCGAGGCGGCCGGCGACGTAGAGCCCCGGGACGCCGGTGCGTCCGCGGTCGTCGACGTCGACGTGGACTTTCGAGCCGTGTTGGAGGCGGTCGATGTCGAGTCCGTCGAGGTAGTCGGGGTTCGACTTCGTCGCGGCGACGACGACATCGGCCTCGTAGGCGTCGCCGCCGGCGGTTTCGAGCGTGAAGACGCCTGATTCGTCGTCGCGCGCCACGGCCGTGACCTCGGCTTCCTCGCGGACTGCGCCGGCGCGCTCGACCTGGTCTTCGAGCATGTCGAGGAAGAGCCGGGAGTTCACGCCCGCGGGGAAGCCGGGGACGTTCTCCAGGTGGGCGTTCCGCCGGAGGATGGGTTCCGGGGCGTTCAGCACGGTGGTTTCGACGTCGTGTCGCGCGGTGTAGGTCGCGGCCGTGAGGCCGGCGGGGCCGCCGCCGACCACGACGACGCGCGGAGTCTCGGGCATACTCGACGGTAGCAGGGAGGCGAGTAAAAGGCCGCCGGTCGGCGCAGTCGACGGGCGAGCCGACAGTATAAGGGTCGTCGCCGCGGACTCTCGGGTGTGCAGACAGTCGAGGTCACGACGGTAATTTTCGCGCCGCCCGCCCGAGTGTACGAGTTCCTCCTCGACTTTCCCGGCTACGCGGGCTACTCGGAGCACCTCCGGTCGGTCGAGGAGCGCGGCGACGGCGGCCCCGGCACCGAGTACGCCCTCACGTTCGCGTGGTGGAAGCTCGACTACACCGCCCACACCGAAGTCACCGAGGTCGAGCCGCCACACCGCATCGCGTGGAGAGTCACCGAGGACCTGAACGCCCGCGGGGGGTGGCAGCTCGCGGGCGCGAGCGACGAAGCCCCCGAGGGCGTCGACGCCGCGACCCGCGTCACGCTCCGCGTCGAGTACCGCCCGAAATCCTTCGAGAGCGCCAGCGTCTCGCTCCCGCCGCTCGTCTCGCCGAGCTGGGTGCTCGGCAAACTCACGGGCCTCCTCGTCGACGAAGGCCGACAGGTCGTCGAGAACGTCACCGCCGACTTAGAGGGCGACCGCCGACACGTCCCCATCGAGGTCCGCGTCGACGGCGACGTCGTCTACGACGAGTGAGTGACCGACCTGATAGTCAGAGACTCGTTCCGTCGGTCCGACCGCTCATCGATGTTGAGGGAATTCTATGTGTTGCTGGGTTGTACTCTTCGAGTATTGCGGAATCAGACCATTGACGAGAGGGCGCGAGAGTCCAGCCCCAATACGTTGCACGCTCCCAGAATCGGTGAGACACTACTCGCTGTCGTCCTTCTCGTGATACTCACAGCGTTCTTCAATCAGGCGTGGGATTCGATACTCTTGGTTCTCCTCGGGATGGTAGCGATGACGGCCTCCCGAATCAATCGCCTCCGTACTTACTGGCGGTCGGTCCCCAAGCTAATCGGAGTTGCTTCTCTGCTCGCGATCATGTACTACCTCGCAAGTCGATTTCCGCACCAGACACTGAATCTACTTCTGGGTATCTTGTCCGCGACCGTGCTTCTCGCTCTGAGCCAACTCGTCCTCCCGAGTCGAGTTATCCACTGATCCACCTCACTGGTCGTTTCGGCGATGATACCCTGGTTTCGAAGCGATTCGGAGGGGAGCCGATTCAAGCCGCCGGAGCGCCTTCGGCGACACCGAGTCAACCGGAAGAAGATACGCGAACGGCGGCGTTCGCGACGGGGTCGAATCTGAAGTCTCTCGCTCGACCGGTACGATCGCG
The DNA here is from genome assembly GCF_014647475.1 of Halocalculus aciditolerans. NCBI lineage: Archaea > Methanobacteriati > Methanobacteriota > Halobacteria > Halobacteriales > Halobacteriaceae > Halocalculus > Halocalculus aciditolerans. The sequence continues at coordinate 459,624 of NZ_BMPG01000002.1, forward strand.
AGCGGGAGAGGTGAAAGCCGCGACCGACTGGCGGTCGCGGCTAGCGGCGGGCGTTATAAGGTGTAGTCGTGCTCGCCGGTTTCGGTGTCGAGAACGGCGGTGAGGAGGTCGATGGCGGCGTCGACGTCGTCGGTGTTCGCGGCTTCAGTGACGGTGTGCATGTAGCGGAGGGGGATGCTGATTGCGCCGACGGGTTTCGCGCCGTGGGTGTTCTGGAAGCCGGCGGTGTCGGTGCCGCCGGCGGGGAGGACCTCCATCTGGTAGGGGATGTCTTCGGTTTCGGCGACGGAGCGCATGCGGCGGTGGACTTTCGGGTTGGTGATGACGCTGCCGTCTTTGAGTTTGATCGCCGCGCCGTCGCCGAGGTCGGTGACGGCTTTCGCGTCGCTGCCGATCTGGGGGATGTCGTTGGCGACGGTGACGTCGAGGGCGACGGCGAGGTCGGGGTCGAGGTCGACGCCGAGCGCTTTCGCGCCGCGGAGGCCGACTTCCTCCTGCACTGTTGCCGCGAAGTGGATGGTGACGTCCGGGTCGACGCGCTTCGCCGCTTCGAGCATCGTGAAGAGGCAGATGCGGTCGTCCATCGACTTGCCCGTTACTAGGTCGCCGACGCGCTCGGTCTCCTGGGACATCGTGACGATGTCGCCGACCGCGACTCTCTCCTGGACGGTCTCGCCGGAGAGCCCGAGGTCGACGTAGACGTCCTCGACTTCGTCCTTCTTCTCCCGGTCTTCTTCCTTCTGCGTGTGCGGCGGCGGGGAGCCGATGACGCCGGGGAGGTCGCCCTCGCTGGCGTGGACGGTGACGCGCTGCGCGCGGAGGACGCGAGGGTCCCAGCCGCCGAGCGCGTCCACCTGCACGAAGCCGTCATCAGTAACGTGTTTCACCATGAAGCCGATCTCGTCCATGTGGGCGGCGACGGCGACCTCGTAGTCGGGGTTCTCGGAGCCCTCGATTGTGCCGACGACGTTCCCCATCGCGTCCGTGCGGACGTCGTCGGCGACGCCGTCGAACTCGCGGCGAACGATGTCGCGGATTCGGTCCTCGTAGCCGGGCGCGCCCTGTGCTTCCGTGAGTTCCTTCAGGAGGTCGTAGTCAAAACTCATCGTACGTCGACTGAGTGCGGCGGTTACTTAACGGTTCGAACTCCGCACGCGGGTTGCCGGTAGGTCGCGGTCAGGCGTCGCGCTCGACGACGAACCGCGCGAACTCGTCCATCTGCGCGCGGGCGTCGTCGCTGAGCGGGACGTCGTCGAGGTGCGCGCGCGCCTCGGCGGAGAGCCGATACGCCTCCTCGCGGGCGTAGTCGACGCCGTCAGTCGCTTGGATGACGTCGATGGCTTCGAGGACGTCGGCTTCGGTGGAGGCGGGGTCGGCGAGGATTCCTTCGAGGCGGCGGGCGCGCTCGGGGTCGGCGTGCGCGACGGCGTGCACGGTCATCAGCGTCTTCTTCCCCTCGTGGATGTCGTTCCCGAACGCCTTCCCGAAGTCGCCCGCTCGGTCGGCGTCGATGGTGTGTTCCACGTCGAGGATGTCGTCGCCGATCTGGAAGGCGATGCAGACTTTCTCCATGTACCGCGCGAGCGCTTCTTCGACCTGCTCGTCGTGGCCGGTGACGATGGCGGCGAGGCGGCCGACGATGCGGCCGAGGCTCCCCGTCTTGCACGCGCACATCTCCATGTAGGCGTCTTCGGTGATGTCGACGGCGTCGTCGTTGTGCCAGCGGATGTCCATCCCCTGCCCGAGGTGCGTGCGGTTCAGCTCGTACGTCAGCATCTCGTAGATGCGGAGGCGCGCCGCGGGGTCGAGGTCGGCGGGGTTCCGGCTGATGATCTTCAGCGGGATGAAGTAGAGGGCGTTCCCGGCGTTGAGCGCGACGTCCGTGCCGTAGCGGTGGTGGACGGCTTCCTCGCCGCGGCGCATCGTCGCCTCGTCCTCCACGTCGTCCACGACGATGGTGCCGTTGTGGAGGATTTCGGGAATCGTCGCGTACGGCAGGAGTTCGGCGGGGTCGCCGCCGAGGCCGTCGGCGAGCACGAGGAAGGCGACGGCGCGCCAGCGCTTCCCGCCTCTGTCGAGGAGGTCCCAGACGGGAGTCGACAGCGCGTCGTCGATTGCGGCTTCGTCGTACTCGTAGTGCGCCGCGCCGAAGAACTCGGCCAGGTAGTCGGCGTCGAGGTCCCGCGGGAGGACGCGTTCGATCTCCCGGTCAATCTCCGGCCGCCACTCGGCGAGGGCCTCTCGCATACCCTCTCTGTCGGGCACCGGCGGGGAAAAACCTTCAGTTCGCCGCCCCGAGCGGACCTCGTGTCCCGCAACCTTTACCCCCTCCCCGCGAGCAGAACCCGGTATGCCAAGCGAAGCCGAAGCCGAACTCCGGAAGCAGCTCACCGACGCCTTCGAGAACGCCGACTACCCCGTGAAGAACCAGATGGCGCTCGTCCCCGCGCTCCCCCGCGGTCCGGCGACGAAGTTCGAAGCCGGCGGGAAATCCTACACGGCGATGGAGCTCGCGACGAAACTCTCCGGCCGCGCCGACTTCCCCTACGCGGACGTCGAGTCCCTCGTCGACGACATCATCGGCGGCCTGAAAGACGAAGGCGACCTCGAATAGCTCCTCTCCTGCTGCTGCTCTGCGTTCCCGCGGTGCGTGTGTGCGTGTCACGTCGTCGTCGGCGAGTGCGTAGACCTTTACTCGCGGCCGCCGAACGCACGGGTGATGTTTAGTCGCGTGCGCGAGGACGTTCGAACGGCGATGGAGAAGGACCCGGCCGCCCGCCACCCCGTGGAGGTCCTCCTCTGTTACCCCGGCCTGCACGCGGTCTGGCTCCACCGCCTCGCCCACCCGCTCTCCGAGCGCGGGCACGTCATCCTCGCACGCCTCGTCTCGCACTTCGCGCGCTTCCTCACCGGCGTCGAAATCCACCCCGGCGCGGAAATCGGCCGGCGGTTCTTCATCGACCACGGCGACGGCGTCGTCATCGGCGAAACCGCCGAAATCGGCGACGACGTGATGATGTACCACGGCGTGACGCTCGGCGGCGACTCGATGAAGCGGGAGAAACGCCACCCGACGGTCGAAGACGGCGCGACCATCGGGACGGGCGCGACCGTGCTCGGCCCCATCACCATCGGCCGGGAGGCGAAAGTCGGCGCGGCGTCCGTCGTCCTCGACTCCGTGCCCGCGCACTGCACGGCCATCGGGAACCCCGCGGAGCTCGTCGGCGACTGCGTCGGCGAGCTCGGTGACACCGAGACCGAGCTCGACGCCGACATCTAAGGACGCCCGGTTCGCTGGTCGGCACTCGTTCGTTCACAGTCGGCAATCCACTCCCCCGTTCGCAACTATTACCCGCGTCCTCCGTGCACTCCGAGTATGGTAGATTGGATCGGTGAGACGTTCCGGAGCGACGTCGGCTGGGCGCACTTGGAGACGCTCGTCGACATCGGCGACCGGATGGCAGGGACGGACGGCGAGCGCGAGGCCGCCGAGGCGACGCGGGACGCGCTCGGCGAGTACGCGCGGAACGCGCGCCTCGACGAGTTCGACCTGCAGGGGTGGGAGCGGGAGATGAGCGAGATTCTCGCGGGCGGCGAGCCTCAGGACTGTATCGCGCTTCCGCGGAGTCCGACGGGCACGGCGGCCGGGGAGTTCGTCGACCTCGGGTACGGTCTCCCGGAGGACTTCGAGAACGCCGACGTCGAGGGGAAGGTCGTGATGGTCGCGTCGGACGTGCCGGGCTGGTTCGACCGCTACATCCACCGCCGCGAGAAGTACTACCACGCGGTGGAGGCGGGCGCGGCCGCGTTCGTCTACAAGAACCACGTCGAGGGCTGCCTGCCGCCCACCGGGAGCGTCGGGAACGAGGAGAACCCCATCGGCGACATCCCCGCCGTCGGCGTCTCTTCGGAGGTCGGCGCGCGCCTCGCGCGGCGCTGGGAGGGCGACGAGGTGACGGTGGAGACGGCCGCAGAGACGTACGAGGCGACGAGCCAGAACGTCCACGCGGAACTCGGCCCCGACACGGAAGAGGAAGTCCTCGTCACTTCGCACGTCGACGCGCACGACATCGCGGAGGGCGCGATGGACAACGGCGCGGGCACGGCGATGGTCGTGGAGGTCGCACGCGTCCTCGCGGAGCGCGAGGCGGAACTCGACACGAAGGTCCACTTCATCTGTTTCGGCGCGGAGGAGGTCGGTCTCGTCGGGGCCGCCTACGACGCCGCGAACCGCGATCTCGACGCCGTGAAGACGGTGCTCAACTTCGACGGCGTGACGCAGGGACGCACGCTCTCCTTCACGAGCCACCGGTTCGACGCGCTCGTCGACGCCGCCGAATCCCTGGGGAGCGACTTCGGCCACCCCGTCTCGGTGACGCCGGAGATGGGGCCGCACTCCGACCACTGGGAGTACACGAAGTGGGGCGTCCCCGGCTACCACGTCGCCAGCGACACCGGAGGGAGCGGCCGCGGGTGGGGGCACACGTTCGCCGACACCCTCGACAAGCTCGAAGTCCGCGACTTCCGCGAGCAAGCGATTCTCCTCGCGGAGCTCGCCGTCCGCCTCGCCGACGACGGCTTCACCGTCGCGCACGCCAGCCCCGAGGACATCGCCGCCGGCCTCGAACGCGACGACCAAGCGAAGGGCATGCAGATCACTGGCGACTGGCCCTACGACGACTAACAGCTGCGAGGACGAGCGGTCCGTTTGCTGAGTTTCCGCGCTCGGATGGCTGCGGCCGAGGGCAGTCGCGTCAACGCCGAGTGCGGGTCGGCGGTGAGCCATACGGATTTTTCATCGTGGGGTGAGTCGCGTCGGGTAATGGATAGAGTCGCGGTCGTCGGCGAGGGCTCGGGGGAGGCCGTCGCGCTCGTCGAGGACCACGGTGCGTCGGGGCGTGCGGTGGACGCCGGGGCGGTCGGTTCGTACGACGCGGCGGTCGCGCTCGGCGAGGAGGCGCTGTTGGACGTCGTGCACGCGGACGCCGCGACGCCCGTCCTCCCGGTGGGCGCGGGCCGCGGCTACGAGGGCGTGCCGCGCGAGAGCCTCCCGCAGGCCGTCGCGGCGCTCGTCGAGGGCGACACGGGAACGCGAGAGCGCGCGACGCTGACCGTGTCCGCCGGCGACTCGTCGTACCGCGCGCTCGCGGACGTGATGCTCGTGACGGCGGAGGTCGCAGAGATCTCCGAGTACGGCGTTCACACGCGGAACGCGACCGTCGACGAAGTGCGCGCGGACGGCCTCCTCGTCGCGACGCCGACCGGGAGCCGCGGGTACAACGCCGCCGCCGACGGCCCGGTCGTCGAACCGGGCGCGCCCGTCGTCTCCGTCGTCCCCATCGCCCCCTTCCGCATCGACCACACCGACTGGGTGCTCTCCCCGCCCCTCGACCTCACCATCGAACGCGACGAAACGCCCGTCACCCTCCTCGTCGACCGCGACGACGTCGGCCCGCTCGACCCCGATACGCCCGTCCACGTCGAAGCCGGGCGGCCCGTCGAGCTTCTCACGACCGGGGAGTCACGCGGGTTTTACGAGTAACGCGGTTCGGAGCGAGCGCCGAAGGCGCGAGTGAGAACCGCGAGAAGGCGAACGGCGAAGCCGTGAGCCAGCGCGAAGCGAGCGAGAACCGCGAGAAGGCGAACGGGGAGCCTGCGACCCGTGAGCGAGCGCAGCGAGTGAGAACCGCGAGAAGGCGAACGGCGAAGCCGTGAGTCAGCGCGACAGAGGAACACCGCTCTCGACGGCTAGGAGCCGCGAGAAGGCGAGGTGCCGAACGGGAGCGAGAGAGCGTTCGCGGTCGTTACCAGGCGCTGCCGTCGGCGAGGTCGGTGTCGTGGTCGAGTTTGCTGGAGGGGCAGATGTCTTCGAGGACGCAGTCCGAACAATCTGGGTTGCGGGCGGTGCAGGTGTCGCGGCCGTGGCTGATGAGCCAGTGGGTGTACTCCTTCCAGTGTTCTTCGGGGACGACGCTCATCAGGTCGGTTTCGATTTTCTCGGGGCGTTCTTCCTCTGTTATGCCGAGTCGGCGGCTGATGCGTTGGACGTGGGTGTCGACGACGATTCCCTCGGTTATGTCGTGGCCGTGTTGGAGGACGACGTTCGCGGTCTTCCGCCCGACGCCGGGGAGGTCGGTGAGTTCGCTCATGGTGTCGGGGACCTCGCCGTCGTGTTCGGCGATGATTTGCTCGCAGGCGTCGTGGATGTAGCCGGCCTTCGAGTTGTAGTAGGTGATGGAGTCGATGTCGTCGGCGATGTCGTCGACGTCGGCGTTCGCGTAGTCCTCGGCGGAGTGGTACTTCTCGAAGAGGTCCGCGGTGACCTTGTTCACGCGCTCGTCGGTGCACTGCGCGGAGAGGACGACGGCGATGAGGAGCTCTAACCTCGTGTCGAAGTTCAGCGAGATTTCGGGTTCGGGGTAGACGCCTTCGAGGCGGTCGATGACCTCGACGACCTGTTGCTCGCGGGAGTCGAGTGGTTCGCCCATAGGGGAGACGCCACGCGCGCGGCCTTTACAGTGACGCTACGGGGACGTCGACGAGGGCGAGGTCGTCGCTCTCGACGGCGCGTCGGAGGTCGGCGCGGAGGTCGCGGCGGGTCTCGGGGCGGTAGGCGTCGACGCCGAAGCTCTCCGCGAACGCGACGAGGTCGGGGTTCGTGAGTTCGGTGCCGAAGGAGTCGCCGTGCGTCTCGCGTTGTTTCTCCGTGATGAGCGAGAGGTCGTCGTCGCGGAAGACGAGCGTCGTAAAGGAACAGTCGAGGCGCTGAGCGGTGTCGAGTTCGGCGGCGTTCATGAGGAAGCCGCCGTCGCCGGTCGCGGCGACGACGTTTCCATCGGTGTTCAGGTCGGCGGCAACCGCGCCGGGGACGGCGATACCCATGGTGGCGAGGCCGTTCGAGATGACGACGGCGTTCGCGTCGAACGTCGGGAACTCCTGGGCGATGACCATCTTGTGTCGGCCGGTGTCGGAGAGGAGGACGTCGTCGTTCCCGAGGGCGTCGCGGAGCGCGGGCATGACGCCTTCGAGGGTGAACGGCGCGTCGGGCTCGGGTTCGGTCGCGAGCCGGTCGGTGACGCGGTTCCGGTAGCCCGCGTACCAGTCGGTGTCGAAGCTCGCTCCGGTGGTGGCGTCGTCGATGGCGGCGACGCCGCGCGCGATGTTCCCGACGACCTCGACGGCGGGGTCGTATTCGGCGTAGACTTCGGCGGGCTGGCTGTCGACGTGGACGATGGGGGTGTCCGCGCCGTGGAAGCCCGCGGGGTCGTGTTCGGCGACGTCGTAGCCGACGGCGAGCACGAGGTCGGCGGCGGCGAGGGCTGCCGCTCCCGCGCCGTCCCCGGAGTCCACGGTCATCAGGCTCTGCGGGCTGTCGTCGGGAATCGCGCCCTTCGCCATGTAGGTCGAGGCGACGGGAATCTCCGTGCGGTCGACGAACGCGCGGAGGACGTCGGCGGCGCGCCCGCGGACCGCGCCGTTCCCCGCGAGAACCGCCGGGCTGTCGACGGCTTCGAGGCGTGCTGCGGCGTCCGCGACGGCGTCGGGGTTCGGCGCGGACTCGGGCGCGGGCCCGCGCGCCGGCATCGACTCGACGGCCGTCTCCGTGGCGGCGACGTCCTCGGGGAGCTCGAGGTGGGTCGCGCCGGGTTTCTCCGTCTCCGCGACCTTGAACGCCTTCCGAACCGCCTCGTGGGTGATGTCCGGGTGGTGGACGCGCGTGTTCCACTTCACGACCGGGTCGAAGGTCTCGACGATGTCGAGGTGCTGGTGGCTCTCGTGGTGCATCGTCTCCATCCCGCCCTGCGCGGTGACGGCGACGAGCGGGCTCTTGTCGAGTTGGGCGTCCGCGATGCCCGTGATGAGGTTCGTCGCGCCCGGCCCGAGCGTCGCGAAACAGACGCCCGCGCGTCCGGTGAGGCGGCCTTCGACGTCCGCCATGAAGGCAGCGCCCTGCTCGTGGCGGACGGGGACAAAAGTGAGACCGGAGTCGCGGATAGCGAAGAGCAGGTCCGTGGTCTCCTCGCCGGCGAGCCCGTAGACGTACTCGACGCCCTCGGCTTCGAGGCCCGCGACGAGTCGGTCGGCGGCGTTCATCGCTAGTTCACCCAGATCGTCTTCCGGTTCACGAACTCGCGGATGCCGTCGGACGCGAGTTCACGGCCGTACCCGGAGTCCTTCACGCCGCCGAAGGGGACGCGGGGGTCGGATTTCACGAGCTCGTTCACGTAGGTGCAGCCGGCGTCGATGCGGTGGGCGACGCGCTGGCCGCGAGCTCGGTCCTCCGTCCAGACGCTCGCGCCGAGCCCGAGGTCGGTATCGTTCGCGACCTCGACGGCTTCTTCCTCCGAGTCGACGCGCAGGACGGCGGCGACGGGGCCGAACGTCTCCTCGGCGGCGACCGGCGCGTCGCGCGGCACATCGGTGAGTACGGTCGGCGGGTAGTACTCGCCCTCGCGGTCGAGCGGCTCGCCGCCGCGGACGACGTCCGCGCCGGCCTGTGCGGACCGGACGACCTGCTCGTGGAGGTCTTCGAGGAGGTCGCGGCGCGCCATCGGACCGATGTCTGTCTGGTCGTCGCGCGGGTCGCCGACGGTGTAGGCGTCGATCTCGTCGAGGAACGCGTCGAGGAAGTCGTCGTAGACGGCGTCGTGGACGACGAAGCGCTTCCCCGCGATGCAGGACTGCCCGGTGTTCTGACAGCGCGCCCACGCGCCCGTCTCCGCGGCCTGCGCGACGTCGGCGTCGTCGAGCACCACGACGGGGTCGCTCCCGCCGAGCTCTAAGACCGTCTTCTTCAGTTCGCGGCCCGCGGTCTCCGCGACCGCGCGCCCCGCCGGTTCGCTCCCCGTCAGCGTCGCCGCCCGCACCCGGTCGTCCGCGATGATGCCGTCGACTTTCGAGGAGGAGACGAGGAGCGACTGGAAGACGCCCTCCGGGAAGCCGGCCTTCTCGAAGACCTCCTCGATGGCGAGCGCGCAGCCCGGTACGTTCGACGCGTGCTTCAGGATGCCCGTGTTCCCCGCCGTCAGGTAGGGCGCGGCGAACCGGAACACCTGCCAGAACGGGTAGTTCCACGGCATAACTGCTAAAACGGGGCCGAGCGGCTCGTAGGACGTGTAGACCTCCGTCCCCGCGGGGCTCGCGCGAGGTTCGTCCGCGAGATGCTGGCTCGCGTGCTCCGCGTAGTACTCACACGCCCACGCGCACTTCTCCACCTCGCCGCGCGCCTGCTCGACGGGCTTCCCCATCTCGTCGGTCATCAGCCGCGCGTACCGCTCCGCGTTCTCTCTGAGCACGTCCGCGGCGTTCGCGATGAGCTCCTCGCGCTCCCGGAGCGGGACGTCCCGCCACTCCTCGAACGCGGACTGAGAGGCCGCCAGCGCCGCCTCCACCTCGGCGTCGTCCGCCTCTTCGTACGACTCGATAACGGCTCCCGTCGCCGGATTCACAGCGTCCATACTCGCGTCTTCTCGTGGCAGCGGCTAACAAGTTTGGGACCGTTCCACCCGCTGAGAGACCGGGCCGTTTATTGTGGCGTCGCGTCCCCTCTACGGCATGAAGGCGACCGCGAAAGCCCACCCCATTCAGGGCCTCGTGAAGTACCACGGGATGCGGAACTCCGAGCGACGCTACCCCTACCACGACTCCATCAGCCTCTGCACCGCCCCCAGCCACACCAAGACCACCGTCGAGTTCGACGGCTCCCTCGACGGCGACGTCTTCGTCATCGACGGCGACCGCGTCGAAGGCCGCGGCGCAGAACGCATCCAGTCCGTCGTCGACGAGGTCCGCGAGCGCGCGACCGCCGACTACGCCGCCGACCCGGTGCGCCTCGAATCCGAGAACGACTTCCCGTCGAACGTCGGGCTCGGCTCCTCCGCCTCCGGGTTCGCCGCCGCCGCGCTCGCACTCGCCGAGGCCGCCGACCTCGACTACACCCTCCCCGACGTGTCCACCATCGCCCGCCTCGGTTCGGCGAGCGCCGCGCGCGCCGTCACCGGCGCGTACAGCGACCTCTACACGGGCGGGAACGACGCGGACTGCCGGAGCGAGCGCCTCGACGTCGCCGACGACCTCGAAGAGGACGTCCGCATCGTCATCGGGCTCGTCCCCGCGTACAAGGAGACCGAGCAGGCGCACAAGGAAGCAGAAGAATCCCACATGTTCGAAGCGCGGATGGCGCACGTCCACGACCAGCTCGTCGAGATGAAGGACGCCCTCCGAGCGGGCGACTTCGACCGCGTCTTCGAGACCGCCGAGAAGGACAGCCTGAGCCTCGCCGCCACCACGATGACCGGCCCCGCCGCCTGGGTCTACTGGCAGCCCGAAACGCTCGAGATATTCAACACCGTCCGCGACCTCCGGAACCACGAGGGTATTCCCGTCTACTTCTCGACCGACACCGGCGCGACCGTCTACGTCAACACCAAAGCGGAGCACGCCGACGAGGTCGAAGCCGCCGTCGCCGAAACGGGCGTCGACACCATGGTGTGGAAGCCCGGCGGCCCCGCCCGAGTCCTCGACGACGCCGACGCGCTCTTCTAACCGCGTCCCGCGCTCTCGCCGCACCCCGCCCGATTCTCCGACCGACCCCGGGCGAGGGGGCTGTCCAGTCCGAGAGTTTATCCGATATCGGGCGGCGAGACGGCGTATCAGTTCCACGCTGTCCCGGGGCGCACTGCGGTCGTGCGGCGGCCCGCTCCGGGCGCGGTCGGTCGCCGCCGCCAGCTAGCCCCCGCGCGCTCGACCCCGTCCTTGCGTGGGGTCGACAGGCGCGACCGAAGCTGTTCGGGAGAACCACCATCCGGGTGTCGCGTGTCCGTTCACTCGATGTCTGCTAAATCCATCTACGCCGAGATCGGTGGTCGTGACGCCGTCGAGTCAGTCGTGGACGACTTCTACGACCGCGTGCTCGACGACCCCGTCCTCACGCCCTACTTCGAGGATACGGACATGGACGAGCTGTTCGCCCACCAGGTCCAGTTCGTGAGTTCCGTCGCCGGCGGCCCCGTGGAGTACGACGGCGAAGACATGCAGGCCGCGCACGAAGGCATGGGAATCACGGGGGAGGCGTTCGCCCACGTCGCCGACCATCTCGACGCCGCGCTCCGCGAGAACGGCGTGCCGGGCGACGCCGTCGAGTCCATCATCGAGGACGTCGCCGCGCTCGAAGACGACGTCGTCGGCCAGTAAGGAAGCGCGGCGTTCTTCTCCCCTCGACGCGTGAGCACGAGATGTGCCTCGCGTCGAACTCGTCGTGACGCTCCCGGAGCCGGCGTGGATCGGACGGATCTCGCGCGCTCACTCGGACGCCGCGTTCCGCGTGCTCTCGGCGCTCCCCGCGCCGGACGGTGGCGTCGGCCTGCTCGAACTCAACGGGGACGACGTGGACCCGCTCCTCGCGGCCGTCGAAGCCGCGGACCTCCGCGACGTCTCCGTCCTCCGCCGCCTCGACGAGAGCGCGCTCGTCCAGTTCGAGACCGAATCGCCGATGCTGCTCCGCGCGACGCAGTCCTCCGGCGTCCCGCTGGAGTTCCCGTTCCACATCCGCGACGGCGAAGCCCACTGGACGTTCACCGTCTCCCACGACCGGCTCGCCGACCTCCGCACCGAACTCGACGCGCGCGGCTTCGACTACCGACTCGACGGCGTGCGCGGCGCGAACCAAACGGAGGACGCGCTCACCGACCACCAGCGCGAGGTCGTGCTCGCGGCGCTCGACGCCGGCTACTACGAGCAACCGCGCGACTGCTCGCTCACCGAACTCGCCGCCGAACTCGACGTGGCGAAGTCGACGCTCAGCGGCGTGCTCCGGCGAGCCGAAGCCGCGCTCGTGCGTGCTTACGCCGACGACACCTGAACACGCAGCGTAGTTTGCCACCGCAGTTATCCCGGCGGCCGTCGAAACGACAGCTATGCGAGTTGTCGTTCTCGGCGGCGGCTACGGCGGCCTCCTCACCACGCGAAAGCTCGAAGACCGACTCCCGGACGGCGTCGAACTCCTCCTCGTCGACGACACCGGCGACCACCTCGTCCAGCACGAGCTCCACCGAGCGATTCGCCGGCCGTCGTTCACGGACGCGATTTCGATTCCGCTGACGGAGTTGACGGAGCGCGCGACGGTCCGCGTCGCGGACGTCGAGGCGGTCGACCGCGAGGAGCGCGTCGTCGAACTCGACGGCGGCGACAGCATCGAGTACGACGCGGCGGTCGTGGCGTTCGGCGCGGAGACGGCGTACTACGGCATCGAGGGACTGGAGGAGTACGCGACGCCGCTGAAGCGCCTGGAGCACGCCGCGGCGGTGCGACGGGAGTTCGAAGCGGTGCTGGAAGCGGGCGGCGGCGAGGTCGTCGTCGGCGGCGCGGGCCTCTCCGGCGTGCAGGTCGCAGGCGAACTCGCGCAGTACGCCCGCGACGAGGGCGTCGAGTCCCACGTCTCCGTGACGCTGCTCGAACAGCGGTCGGATATCGCGCCGTCGTTCCCGGCGAACTTCCGAGACGCAGTCCGCGACGAACTCCGCGAGCGCGACGTCGACATCCGCACAGAGACGACCGTAACTGCGGTCGACGATGGGACGGTTTCGCTCGACGACGGCGAGCACGCGTACGACCAGTTCGTGTGGACGGGCGGCATCACGGGGAACCACGGGCTCGGCGGCGACCGGCCGAGCGTCCGCGCGGACCTCCGCATCGACGACCGGACGTTCGGCATCGGGGACGCGGTCGAGATCACGGACGCGGAAGGCACAGTCGTGCCGGCGGCGGCGCTCGCCGCGGTGCGCGCGTCGGAGACGGTCGCGGAGAACGTCACGCGCGTCGTCGAAGCCGCCCGCGAGGGCGAGCCGCGGCCGCGCCTGAAGCAGTGGGTGTTCGACACGCCCGGGTGGCTGGTGAGCGTCGGCGACGGCGCGGTCGCCCAGCTCGGCCCGGAGGTATTCACGGGCGCGGCGGCGAACGTCATCAAGTCGAGCGTCGGCGTCACTTATCTCGCCGAACACGGCTCGCTCCGCCGCGCCGTCTCCGTCGTTCAAGAGGACTTGCGAGACCTCTAACGATCAGATACCGGGAATGCCGACGGCGCGGAGGCCGGAGCCGAAGAGACCGAGGAAGACGTTCGCGACGCCCGTGATGGCGAAGGCGACGAGCCAGGAGACGCCGCCGACGACGACGGCGTTCACCCAGGAGTCGTCGTAGCGGTAGAAGAGAACGCCGAGCCAGGCGACGACGGCGAGGACGGGGCCGACCATCGGTATCCAGCCGACGAGCGCGATGGCGACGGCGGCGAGCGCGGTCGTGCCGAGCGCGCGGAAGGCGTCGCCGCCCTCGAAGAGCGCGGCTTCGGCGGCGTAGACGCCGACGGCGGCGACGGCGAACCCGACGAACGTCCCGAGGAGACCGAGGAGGCCGTGGCCGGCGAACCCGAGGAGGTCGGCCGTCGGACCGCCGCCGAGGAGCATCCCGAAGAGAGACTGCGCGCTCCAGTAGAAGACGAGCAGCACGACGAGGAGCCCGACGAGCGCGAGCGCGGCAGACATGCCTACCTCTACTCGGGTTCGATACTTAGCCATGCGGGATGACCCGGACGAGTAGCGCCGCATCTATCGAGCCGCGGCGCACCCGGAACCGATGCGCCAGCCGGCGAGGGAAAAGTGCTCGCCGAGCGTTAGTCGGCGAGAGATTCGGATTCGTCGTCGGCGTTCATCGTCGGTTTCGTCACTTCGAGGAGCGTCGCGTCGTAGTCGGGGATAGAGTCGTCGAATCGGATGTCGTAACTCCCCTCGACGGCGACGCCGTTCTCGTACGCGCCGCGGATGACGTCGCGGAGTTCGCGGCGGAGCGCACTCGAATCGCGTGGATACGTGGGTTCACTCATGGGGGGATTTCGGAACGCGGCGACCGCGGGTGCGGCCGCCTGCTTCCACCTGAGTAGTGGGCGTTTTCGCGGATACGCTTGCCCCGTGGAAACTCAAGCAGACTAAGTGGGGTCGCGTGTCTTCACGCAGACACCTCGCGGTCTGTCGAACCGGCTCGTACCTGTATCTCGCGGTCTGACGAACCGGCTCGTACCGGGGAAGAAGGGTTTTTCCGCGCGCCGGTAGAAGGCCGATGTATGCCGGAAGACGACGCGAACACCGAAGACGTCGACGTCGAGGGAGAGGAAGAGAGCGACGAGAAATCCTTCCGCGAGCGCGTGAAAGAGATCCGCGAGCAGCGCGAGCAGGAGCGCGAAGAGCGCGACGGCGAGGAGGGCGACCGCCGCGAACGCATGGAGGAAGCGATGGGCGGCGGCCCCGGCGGCATGGGCGGCGGCGGGAACCCGTTCGCGCAGATGATGGGCGGCATGATGGGCGGCGGCGGCGGTCCCGGCGGTATGGGCGGCGGCCCCGGCGGCCCCGGTGGAATGGGCGGCCCGAGCGGTCCGGGCGGCCGCGGCGAGCCCGAACGACCCGGTTCGCGCGGCGGCGACGCCGGCGGCGAGCACACCGAGCAGATCGCCGAGGAGATGAAGAAGCTCCGGAAGGAAGTCGAGCGCACGAACAACAAGCTCGACCGCATCGCGATCGCGCTCGAAGAAGACGACTAACGCGGTTCGGAGCGACCGCCGAAGGCGCGAGTGAGAACCGCGAAACAGCGAACGGGGAGGAGCGACCCGTGAGACAGCGCGACCAAGCTGACCACGCGAGGCGGCCGAGAACCGCGGGAAGGCGAACGGGGAGCAGGCGGACCCTTCGGTTCCGCCGAACGAACGGTGGCGAGAACGGAGTTCTCGCTCGAAACCGGAACGCGTCGCGTTCCGGTGACGGCATCGCCGCGAGTCCGGCGGCCCGTAGGCCAGCGCGAAGGCGGGAGTGAGCGCGGTCGGAACGACTTCTTCCTTGCTCGCGCTACCCCTGTGAGCCAGCGTGAGTGGAACCGGAGAAAGACGAGCGGCGGGCGTGTTTTGCTATCGGACGTCGCGGTAGAGCGTTTCGAGCGTGTCGATGGCGTGGTCGACGCTGATGTCGTCGCGGGCGTCGAGGCAGTTCTCGGCGAGGTGGCGTTCGTCGGCGAGGGCGCGCTGGATAGCGTCGGCGAAGGCGGTGGTGTCGCCGCGGGGGTAGCGGTAGCCCGTGGTGCCGTGGTCGACGGTGTCGGCGAGTGCGCCGGCGTCGACGCCGACGACGGGGGTGCCGCAGGCGTTCGCTTCGAGGGCGACGAGGCCTTCGGTTTCGACGGGGCTGGGGAAGGCGAAGACGTCGAGGGCGGAGTAGAAGGCGGGGAGTTCGTCGCGGTCGAGGAAGCCGAGGAAGTGGGCGTCGACGTCGAGGTCGGCGGCGAGGTCGTGGAGTTCGTCGCGGGCGGGGCCGTCGCCGCCGAAGACGACGGGGGCGTCGAGGTGGGTGGCGGCGCGGACGAGGTCGTCGAGTTCTTTCTCGTGGCCGTGGCGGCCGGTGTAGCCGACGAGCGGGCCGTCCGGGAGGTCGTGGCGGTCGCGGAAGGCCTCGCTGGGGGTGGGGCGGAAGAAGTCGGTGTCGACGCCGTTGGGGAGGGCGCGGACGGGGGTGGTGACGCCGAGGTCGCGGCGGAGGTCGCGTGCGGTGGTTTCGCTGGGGGTGAGGACGAGGTCGGCGCGGTCGAGGAACCAGCGTTCGTAGCGGCGTGAGACGGCACTTACTGCGCCGGAGGCGGCGTCGGGGGCGACGTAGTCGGCGTATTCGCTGGCGGGGGTGTGGTAGGTGGCGACGAGCGGGTTGTCGTGGCGGCGGGCGAGGCGGAGGGCGGCGAGGCCGAGGGCGAAGGGCGTGTGGGCGTGGACGACGTCGACGTCGGCGACGGCGTCGGGAACCGTGGGGGTGCCGACGCGGAAGCCCTCGTAGAAGGGGAAGGAGGCGGCGGGGACGGGGTGTTCGCCGGGTTCGGGGTCGTGGGCGCTGGCGGGGTAGACGACGTCCATGCGGCCGCCGCGGGCGCGCCAGCGGTCGCGCCACGTCCGCACGGTGTAGGTCACGCCGTTCACGGTCGGGAGGTAGGAGTCCGTGAAGGCGGCGACGGCGGGCCGGTCGTCCGACATGGTTCTCTCTTTCCGCCGCGCGGGTTAAAGGGACTCCCCTTCCCGATTTCCGCTCGCGGTTCCGCTGTCGTCGAGGAGGGTCTGGTAGAGGTCGGCGAGGCGGTCGCCGACGCGGTCGAGCGTGTGTTCCTCGACGCTCTCCCGGGCGTTCTCGCCGAGGCGGTCGCGGAGGTCGGGGTCGGCGTCGAGGCGTTCGAGGGCGTCGACGAACTCCGCCGTCGAGTCGCATTTGAGGCAGTCGTGCTCGTCGGTGAGGAACTCCTCGAACACGGGAATGTCTCGGACGACGATTGCTTTCCCGGTCGCCATGGCTTCGAGGACGGCGATGCCCTGGTTCTCGACTTTGGCGGGGAACATGTAGACGTCGCCCGCGCCGAACGCCGCGCGTTTGTCGTCGACGAATCCGGTGAACCGGACGTTCTCGGGGGGGTTCTGCGTCCAGCGTTTCGTCACCGCGGAGGCCTGCGGCCCGGTCTCGTAGGGGCCGAACCACGCGAAGTCGTACTCCGTTCGTTTCGCGGTCTCGCAGAACGTGGTGAGGCCTTTGCGCTCGATGACTTCGCCGACGGCGAAGACGACCGTGCCGTCGAGGTCGAAGCGCTCCCGAGTCTCCTCGCGGAGGGCCTCGTGGCCTTGGAGGCTCTCGATGTCGACGCCGTTCGTGACGGGTTCGATGGGCGCAGTAACCGGATAGGATTCGAGGACGCCCTTGGTGTACTCGGAGGGGCAGAGGACGAGGTCGGCCTGTGAGTAGAACCAGCGGAGGTAGGGTTTGAGGGCGGGGGCGACAGTGGAGGAGCCGCGGTAGGATTCGGCGAAGTCCTCGGCGGTGAAGTGCGCGTGGAGGACGAGCGGAATATCCTGGCGTTTCGCGTGGCGGGCGACGGCGACGCTCCCGGGGCCGACGAGGTTGCAGTGTACGACGTCGAACTCCTCGAAGTAGCCCATGCCGGCGAACGCCGTCCCGAGGGATTGCACGGGGTTGCCGGCCTTCCACGGCGTCGTCACGACGTCGACGTCGGTCGTCGCGAGCGCCTTGCGCTGTTGGGCCGCCGCCGTCGTCATCCCCCCGCGGATGTGCGACTCCAGTTCGAGATAGTTCAGGGCGCGCATACTCCGAAACTCACGGGGTTCGGGAAATAGTCTTCCGGAAGAAGGACACGGCGTTTGAGGGGTGCGCCGCTCTTCGGGGCGTTCACGCTCGTCGTCGGCGTCGCGGCGTTCGTCGGCCGGCGGGCCGAGAGCGAGAGGGGTAGGGCCGCCAATCGACACGGCCTTACCGGGCGCGCGGGAACCTCTTCGCGTGACGCGGAGCATCGCACGGGAGCGCATCGACCGCCTGCACGACCTCGCTCGCGAGGCCGCCCGCGGCGGCGACGACGACCTCGCGCGGGAGTACGTGCGGCTCGCCCGCCGCATCGCCGAGCGCAACCGGCTCACGCTCCCGAAGCGCTTCCGCCGGTTCACCTGTGACGCCTGTGACGCCTACCTGATTCCCGGCCGGAACGCGCGCGTCCGCACCCGCGCCGGCCACGTCGTCGTGACCTGTGACTGCGGCCATCAGTCCCGGTATCCCTACGGAGAAGCCTAAAGGTTCAAACCCGAGCGGGGAGAAAACCGGATAGATGATGGCTGACTTAGCTACGAAAGCCCACGAGGCCGACGTGACGGTCTGGGTGGGGAAAGCCGGTATCGGCGCGGTCGTCGACGAACTCAGCGACCAGCTCCAGGAGCGCGACGTCGTGAAAGTCAAGTTCCTGCGGTCGTCACGCGGCGGGACGGACACGGACGAACTCGCCGCGGAGCTCGCCACGGAGGCGAACGCCGACCTCTACGAGACGCGAGGGAACACCGCGGTGTACACGCGATGAGCGCGACCGGACTCCCGCTCCAGACGAGCGGCGGGTTCGTCGCCGACTGGCTCTCCCAGTTCCTCCCCGCGAACTACGCCGTCCCGCTCGGCGCGGCGATTATTTTCGTCGTCGTCGCGTTCCTCGTGTGGGTTCTCGGGAAGGCGACCGTCGTCCCGCTCGCCGACCGCGTCTTCGAACGTCGGGGCCTCGAAGCGCACGCGCGCCGCCCGCTCCGCCGCATCGTCGGCGTCGTCGTCGCGTTCGTCGCCATCGCGTTCGCGTTCGCGCTCGCGGGCTACGGGAACATCCTCACGTCGCTCGCCACCATCGCGGCGGCCGCGACGCTCGCCATCGGGTTCGCGATGCAGGACGTCATCGCAAACTTCGTCGCCGGCGTCTTCATCTACACGGACAAACCCTTCAAGATCGGCGACTGGATCGAGTGGGACGGGAACTCCGGCATCGTCGAGGACATCAGCTTCCGCGTCTCCCGCGTGCGGACGTTCGACAACGAGCTCCTCACGGTCCCGAACTCCGCGCTCACCGACGGCGTCATCAAGAACCCGGTCGCGAAGGATAAACTCCGCGTGCAGTTCCTCTTCGGCGTCGGCTACGACGACGACATCGACAAAGCCACCGAGATTATCGTCGAGGAAGCCGAGAAGCGCGACGACATCCTCGACGACCCCGGCGTCTCCGTTCGCCTCACCGAACTCGGGGACTCCTACGTCGGCCTGAAGAGCCGGTTCTGGATACAGGACCCCTCGCGCGCGGACTTCGTGAAGACCCGCGGCGAGTACGTCCAGTCCGTGAAAGAGCGCTTCGACGAGGAAGGCATCAACATCCCCTACCCGACCCGCACGCTCGAAGGCGCGGTCACCGTCAACGGGGAGGCCGTCGACGCAGAACACTTCGAGTAAGCGGCTCGGAGAGAGGCCGACGAAGGCGGCCGAGCGAGCACGGTCGGAACGAGCTCCTCCCTGCTCGCACTCGCTGGCTCGCTCCTTTCGTCGCGCTGCGCGCGACTGAAGGGACGAGCGGGGAGAAACGACCCGCGAGTCGGTGTGGCAGCAGACTCCACCGAACGAGCGAACGACGCGGCCGTTCGTGGTCGGCGGAACGTTTTTGTCGTGCGTTTGTCTCGCTTCGGGTATGGCGTACGCGACGGCGGTCCGGTACACGAGTAGCGCCCTGGAAGCCCTCCTCGCGCTTGGTCTGCTGGCGCTCGGCGCGGTGCACGTCGCAGCGGGGGCGGCGGGTGCGGTGCTCCCGGTTTTCGGTGGCGTCGTGTTGTTGGGAGCGGCGGCGGCGCTCGCACCGGTGAGTCGGCGGCGGCTCGTCGGCGCGCCCGCGCGCTGGCGGCGTGACGTCGTGGTGTTCGTCGGCGCGCTCGGTCTCGCGGCGGCGAGCGTCGCCGGCTGGATAGCGGTCGGTCGGTTGGTGTAGACCGGAACGCCTTCCCCGGCGAGCGACGGAGGAACGCGTATGGCCGCTGTCTCCTTCGTCGCAGTCGTCGGGTTCGCCGTCGTGATGTTCGGCGTGCCGCTCGTCGTGGCCGGCTGGATCGCGTACGACGCGAGAAAGCGCGGGGTGTTCGCGCCCGCGAGCGTCTGGGTCGTCGTCGCCGTCTTCACCACGGCGGTCGGCGCGCTCGTCTCACTCTACGTCTACGTGACGCGCGTCCGCCCGGCCGGACGCGGTCAGAACGAGAGTAAGTAGCGCCGGCGCTGGTCGGTGTGAATGCGGTATGAATAGTGGACGTACCGGAGTCGCCCGGTCGTTCCGGACCGGGTAGTCCCGGTCGCCTTCTCCACCCCGCGACCCTTCGAGCGACGGACGTTCGGTGTGCCGCTGCTCACTTCCGTGCCTGACGGGGTTCCACCGACGAACCGCGCCGCGACGCCCCTGCAGGCGCGCGGGCGACGGACCGCCGTCCCCGAAGGACGAGGCTTCTCTGTTGGCTTCCGGGGCCCGGTCCGGGCGGACCGGACTGGTCCGGTGTTCGACCCCCGCTAATGACCATTTTGCGGGCGAGGGGCGGGGCCAAACCGCCCGGTCTAGTCCATCCACTCCTAGCCGGGTGATACATTAAGGCCTTTCGGGTACGGCGTCGGGGTCGCGTGAGCGGATTCGGTCGCGTCGGCGGCGCGTGTGGCGAAAGACGGAAGGCGACGAGGAAGCCACCCCTGGGTATGGGACTCGGAAGCACGGCGAAGAAGATTCAGACCGTCGCGGACGTCGCGGAGAAGCTCTACCAGCGCGTGAACCACCTCATCGAGCGCGTGCAGGAGATGCAGGAGACGGTGCAGGAGACGAACGAGCGCGTGGAGACGCTCGAAGCGCAGGCGGACGCGCAGGGTGCGGTCCTCGCGGCGCTCGCGGAGCGCGAGGGCGTCGACCTCGAATCCCTCGGCGACGACGTGGACTGGGAGGCCGTCGGCTGGGGACCGGACGGAACCGAGACGGAGGACGCGATCCGGGACGACGACGGCGAGAGCGGAGAGGCGGACGTCGACGGGGATGCGAACGCCTAAAGAAACCGCGTGGTAACGGTAAGATATGACGACGCATCGCCGGCCGCTGGAGAACGTCCTCGACACCGTCGGGGAGACGCCGCTCATGCGCGTACAGGCGTCCCCGGACGGGGTCGACGTCTACGCGAAGCTGGAGTCGTTCAACCCGGGCGCGAGCGTGAAAGACCGCATCGGGACGTACATGCTCGAACAGATGCTCGAACGCGGCGAGGTCGCCGAGGGCGGCACGATAATCGAGCCGACGGCGGGGAACACCGGCATCGGGTTCGCGCTCGCCGCGAAACAGCTCGGGCTCGACGCCGTCTTCGTCGTTCCCGAGCGCTTCAGCGTCGAGAAGCAGACGCTCATGCGCGCGCTCGACGCCGACGTCGTGAACACGCCGACGGAAGCCGGGATGGGCGGTGCGGTGAACCGCGCGCACGAGCTCGCCGAGGAGTTCGACGACGCCGTCGTCCCCCAGCAGTTCGCGAACCCGCTCAACGTCGAAGCACACTACGAGCTGACCGCGCCCGAAATCTACGACGCGCTCGACGGCGAGGTCGGCGCGGTCGTCGCCGGCTGCGGGACCGCAGGAACCCTCATGGGCCTCACCGAGTACGCCCTCGAACAAGACTCAGACACCTACATTACGGCTGTCGAACCGGAGGGGTCGTTCTACGCGCGCACGAAGGGCGCTGACGTCGACGAATCCGAGTACAAAATCGAGGGCATCGGGACGCACGACCTCACGACGAACCAGCTCTTCCACCCCGAGCTCGTTGACACCATCGAACAAGTGAGCGACCGGGACGCCCACGACGAACTGAAGCGACTCGCGCGCGAGGAAGGCCACCTCGTCGCGTCCAGCGCCGGCGCGGCGAGCGTCGCCGCCCAGCGCGTCGCCCGCCGCATCGCCGACGGCGACATCGACGCCCCCCACGACACCGTCGTCACCGTCTTCCCCGACTCCTCCGAACGCTACCTCTCCAAGGGCATCTACGGCAGCTACGAGGAGTGGGAGGGCTAAGGAGCGGTATCGGTATGAGCCGACGCGCCGGCCGGCGAGATAGCGTCGCTATCGCATCAGGCGGCGGTGTTCGACCTTGATGCAGTGGTCCATGACGACGCGCAACCCCGCGTCCGCGGCTTTCGCCGCCGCCTCCTCGTCCTCGATTCCGAGTTGCGTCCACACGACCTTCACGTCGCCGCGCTCGATGGCCTCGTCCACGATACCCGCGACCTCCTCGCTCGGCCGGAACACGTCCACGATATCGACTTCCTCCTCGACGTCCGCGAGCGAGTCGTAGGCCTCCCGACCGAGAATCTCGTCCGCGAACGGATTCACCGGGATGACCGTGTAGCCGTGGTTCTGGAGGTACTTCGGGACGTCGTGGGCGTCCTTCCCCGGCGTCGCCGAACACCCGACGACCGCGACGGTGTCGTACTCGAGAATCTCCGCTAGCTCCGCGTCGTCTTCGACGAGCATGCCTGACGGTACGACGCCGCCGCCCAAGAAATTGGAGGGTCCACGGAAATCCCGGTTCGCCTCAGAGTCCGATTCCCCTCAGAGTCTGGCCGTCTCAGAGGTACGTCCACGCGCGCCCGACGACGAACGCCGCGATGGCGAGGAACATCCCGTACTTCAGCCGCGACTGGCCCCGCGTCGGGTCGTCGAAACTCCAGTACGCCGCCGCCAACATCACCGCGTCCGCCGGCACGACGAGCACGAGGTACGGCACGCCGAACGTCCCGCGGAGATAGGGAAGCGGGCTCGCCACCACCGCGACCACGAGACACGCCACGCCCACCCAGAGCGCCGTCCGCTCACCCACCGCGATCGGCAGCGTGTTGAGGCCCTCCTCCCGGTCGCCCTCGACGTCCTCCACGTCCTTCACCACCTCGCGCGTGAACGTCGACAGCGCCGCCAGCGCGAACAACACGACGCCGTCGAGAGGGTTCCCCACCGCCGCCGCCCCGAACAGGAACGTACTCCCGCCCAAGTAGGCGACGACGGCGTTCCCCGCCCCCGGCAGCCCCTTGAACACCGACGTGTAGGCGACCAGCGCCACCAGATTCACCGCCGCAATCGCCAGCGCAATCACGGGCAGCGTCACCGCCAACGCAACCGCCGCCGCGAACAACGCCGCGCTGAACGCCAACACGCCCCGCGGCGACACCGCGCCTCGCGGAATCGGCCGCTCCGGCGCGTTAATCGCGTCGATATCCCGGTCGAAGTAATCGTTGATCGCGTTCCCCGCCCCCACCGCGAGCACCGTCGCCACCGCCGCCACGCCCGCCCCCAGCCCGAACGGCACCCCCGCGACGAACGCCCCGACCCACGTCATCACACCCGACGCGACCGCGTTCCCCGGCCGCGTCACCTCCACTAGCCCCCGAATCGACTCACCCACAGACATACACCCGACTCCACCCCCCGCGCCGATAAAACACCCGAACCCCGAGTCGGGAAGTTTAAACACACCCTCCGACTACGTAGACACGCGGGCGCTTAGCTCAGCCTGGACAGAGCACTTGGCTTCGGACCAAGATGCCGCGGGTTCAAATCCTGCAGCGCCCGTGTGAAATTTACTCGGTTCGCAGCCAAAACCGTTCCAGCGGTAGCGCTGCTCTCTGCTGCGTTCTCGACGCTTCCGCCGTTCTCAGAAACACGGTAAAATCTGATACCAACACGGGACGTGCCTCGGCCCCGCTCCGTCTGGCGATTCCGTTCGCAAATAGCGGTCAACCGGGCAGGCTCGTCGAGGACACTGCTGCCACCAACCAGCCCCCGCGTCCGTCCACCGCCTCCCGTCTTCGCGGTAGGCGACGGAGCGGAGGATGGGTGAAAGCCCGGCACGGGCGACTCCGTGACCGGAGGGAACGGCGCCGCCCGCGCCCGGAACATAGTGAGGCCGTAGGCCGAACGCCCTCGTTCCGGAGCGGAGTCGAAAGCGCGTACGCACGGAGACGCCGATGAGTGGCGGCATCCAATCGCCCCACGGCTGGGCAGACTCCGGTACACGGCAGGCCGCTGAGGAGTTCCGGGCAGAAATCGAGGCGGAGTTGTCCACCAGCCTCGATGCTGATCATCGAGCCTACCGCTGTCCGAACTGCAAGGCTGGATGCATCAACCCCGCGGACTCCATTCTCTACCGCGCTCGCGTCTGCCTCGACTGCTACGTTTCCTACCTCGTTGGCGAATGAGTAGCGGTGAACAACCGGGTGGCGGCTCTCGGCACACCAACCAGACCAACTCTGTAACGCCCCAAGAGCCGGGTAATTCCCCGTCGGGAGAATCGGCCTCCGATGAATTACCCACGCCCGACGAGTGCGTTGCAGAGTTCATGGAAACCTATGGCGACCGCGCCGGCCTCCCGGTCACCGGGATAAACGGCACGTCGCTGCGCGCGGACTACACCAACGAAGTGACCGAGGAGTTCCAGACCGAGGCGCTCGGCGAGACTGAACGCTCTGCGTCCGGTACGCACGTCACTGCGCACGAACCCGTCGCGTGGCGCGAAGCCGTCCGCCGGCTCCTCAAGAGCCACGCGGAGGCTCGTCAAACACGCGTCAACCTCGTCCGCGGCCGACCGGCCGACGTAGAGTACGCCGAGTTCTCCGTCGAGGCCGAAACTCGCTGGTTCGCGTCCTATCAAAAGAAGTACTATGCCCAGATGAACGGCTGGCTCCGCGAGGTCTGCGGAGGCACGCGCCCGTCCGGTGGCGAGACAGATGCCGCGTTCGATGACCCGCACATCGCGCTTGTCACGCTCTCGGCGTCCTCGACCCCGAATGGCCGCGTCTCTCCCGTTGACCACGCCAACCGTCTCCGCGACAGTTGGGACTCCGTCTACCACACCCTGCGTAACACTATGCGAGACCTCGGTGTCGAATGGCAGTACGACCGCCGCTCAGAGCCGCACACCAGCAAACGCGGCGACCAGCGCGGCACGAACGCCTGCTACTCGCACGATCACATCGTGCTCGTCACCGACCAGCAAATCACTCCCGAAGACCTCCGCCCAATCGTTGAGAAACACGTAGACGGCTGCGACTGGGCCGGTGCTGACGCTCACGACCTCGACGTGCCGAACTGGATTGCTCGGCCCGAAGACGTCGGGACTGTCACAATCCGCCGACCCGATGAATTGGAGAATGTCGCGGCCTACGTCGCTGACTACTGTTCCATCCAGCCGGACGATCTCCTCGAACGCTCAACTGAATACCAGGCGTGGGCCGCTGCCATGTCCGCCGGAAACATCAAAACGGTCACCCGGTCAAACGCCGCGAAGCAGGCCGCGACTGCGGACTCATGTAAACAACGTGCCGAGTCGAAGGCCTCTGAGCAAGAGGACGACCACGGTGAAAACCTCGTCCGCTCCTCGCGCCGAGGCGTCAAGCTCGAATGTGCCTGCTGCGGCTCTCCTCACGGTATCGACCAACAACAGACACTGTCCGCTTCCCGACTTGAAGCTGATTCTCCGCGCGCGGCCACCGACGGTGGCCTCGACCTCGACCAAGAGCGAACCGACGACCTCCGAAACCGGTGGGAATCTGCACGCGGCGCGGTCACCTGGGGCGAGTCCCTCCCTCGCGCAGCTGCACGCGAGCGACTGGAGAATGCGATGACCCGGTATCCGCGCGCGACAGATGCCCGCCTGTTCGGACTCACCGGGCTACCGCCCAAGTGGTCGGACCTCCTCGTCGAGATTCGCGCCGGCCTCGACCGCGAACACGCCGTCGGCTTCCAGCGCGGCCCCGCCTGGCGCGTTGACTCTGTCACTGTCGGCGAAACTACGTACCCCGCCAGCAGCGGGAACGGCGTCGACCTCGTCGAAGCCTCCGGCATCGAGCATGACTATCGCCGTCGGTTGGATTCGGTTCTCGACGAGAATCAGTCCTACCGCTGCGAGTGCGGTGTCTCTGCCTACGGCGAGACGATGGCGAAGCACTTGCGCACTCACGGCCTCGAAACGGCCGAACACGCGAGGCACGCGGTGACGCCTGAGTGAAGGTCTATAAATAAGTAACCCATGCTCCGGTGCTTCGCTTAGAGCCTAGTTTTTATAGACACAATACTCGGCTGCATGTCGCAAGGCAAACAGCCGAGTTGGGATGACCTCTCCGAGGTCTCCTCCGGCAACGACGACGAAGAGTACGACGACGTCCTGAACCTCGACCCTGGCGACTCCGTAGTCGCCGAGGTTCGCGCCATCGAGCGGGACGCAGACCGGTACGGCCGTGACCGCTACCACCTCACCCGCACGGACGGCGAGGAACCAAAGTACGTGTCCTACTTCGCTAGCGCGTCCGTGACGCGGCCGCTCGACAATGCCGATGTCGGCCCCGGTGACGTTATCGGCATCAAGAAAGACGAAGACTCGTACACCTTCGAGGACGAGGACGGCGAGGAGCAGGAGGCGTACGGGTTCGAAGTCCGCGTGTTGGACGGTGACACCTGATGTCGCGCCGTCAAGGAAGCGGCTTCGGTGGAATCATGGACGCCTACCAGTCGGTTTCCGTGGTGACGTCGTTCGCGATTCTGCTGTTCGGTGTGTCAGGAGCGGTCATGCTCGGCCTCGCGACGCCTGTGATCGACTTCCTGACGACGTATAAGTTCTTGCCGCTCGCCGTGACCGGGCTGTCGCTCGCAGTGATCTTCGCGTCGTCCTCGACCCGCGACCCGCGGTACTACCACCCTGCAGAGTACGGGGTCGTGGTCGCCACGATGATTGTACTGCTCGCGTACGCCTTCCTCGGTGAGTTCCAAGCGATGGTCAGCGATATCGGCCTGCCTGCCCGCGCCGTGCTGCTCGCGATGCAGCTTGCCGCCGGTGGAGTCGTCGCGAGGTAATCATGCAGGTGATTACTCAGCGCGACCTCGGTATGTGGGCTGGCGGCGCGCTTGTAACGGCACTCGGTCTCCTCGTGGGGGCTGGCGTATGAACGCTCGCGCGGTCGTAGTCGCCGGTCTCCTCGTTCTCACCGCGGTCGCCGGACCTGGTGTTGGCGGTGCAGCTGCCGCGAACAACTCCACGACTTCGGACACCTGCGGCTTCCTTGACGGCCTCATGTACTCAGTCTACATGGTCGGAGCGAACAACCCACAGGGAGCGGCGGACAACCCGTGTAACCCGGTCTATCAGGCCGGTAAGACCATCGAGGACATCAACCAGAACCAGAACGCCACGAACAACGTCACGACTTACAACCGTCTCACGGATCAACGGAAGTCAATAGACGACTACCTTACCCTGCAGGATAACTATCTGCAGGACACCCGCACGGCGGCGATGGCGAAAGCCGAGAGCGCCGCTGTTGAGGCTATCGAAAACGGAGCTAACCGCTCTGAAACCAAAGCTGCGGCTCGTCAGGCTGTTAACGACTACTACGCGAAAAAGCAGATAAACCTCGTCAAGCGCTGGAATAGTGCTGTCGAGAAAATGTGGACGATCCGAAATATGTCGGCTAATCACGGCGCAGGTCCGTGGTCGACTCTGTCCATTATAAAAACCACGCCAAAGTCCGAGAACTACACTTACAGCGGCTCAGGTACGTATTCCGTCGTCCAGTCTGATGCTGTCTTGGTCAATGGAAGCACCGTCTCGCAAAAAGGTGTTCAGTATCAGGGGAGTATGTACGTTGACGATAAGGATACCGGGAGTGGCACGTCGAACCCCAGTATGACTGTTACACTAACATTGCGTTCTCCCGGCGTTCTTGACGAATTTTACGGGTACAAGGTCGTTGGGTGGAAAGCTGATAATGTCGGCACTAACCCGTCAAAAACCGTGACGACCTATAAGGAGTGGAACAGCACGTGGAATGACGTTTCCGCCCAGTCCTCGCAGGTCTCCGATAGCGGCGCTGCCTACGGAGCGACTGTCTACGACAACGTGGTGAGCGGTAACGGGACCGCAAGTAGCTATCTGAGCCCGCTTGCGCTTGCGAAGGAGTACGGCGTTAACGGCTCTGCTGGCGGCCATTACTCGCAGTCGCTCGCGGCCTTGAGCGGCGTCGGCTGGTCGACTCCTGACATGGACACGACCGGCATGATGACGATCTCGTTCAACGGCTCGACGTACGAGGGCTTCGTGGCCTCAACCCGGACACCTGACCAGGGCTGGGAGACTGGCGAAACATACTACACGGCGTCTCTGAACGGTAGCGAGCTACTGGTCACCAAGAACAACGGGACGATGCAGATGCAGGGCTCGTTTACCGTTGACTCCATCGAGGCGACCGACGGCTCGCAGGTCAACAGCACGCGGACGGTACAGATCAAGTACCAGACTATCAACAACAGCGACTACGTCGCGCTTCAAGAGCAGATCCGGAATCTGAGCGCGCAGTACGAGGCGCGCGAACCGACCGCCGGCGGCGGGTCGCAACCGGTGTCGGACGATGACGGATTTAACTGGTCGAACAACACGATGCTCGTCGCAGGCGTTGCGGCGCTGCTCGTCATCGGTTCGACGATCATACTGGTGAGTATGCGATGACCTCGGCCTATCGCTGGATCACCACGAGCGTCGTGCTGTTCGTCAGCGCACGCGTCCTCGACCTCGGTGCTGTGGCACTCGTCGCAACACTCGTTCCGGCGCTCGTGCTCGCCGCGTGTGTCGCCCGCGACCACGGTGTCCGGGTGTCGGTGTCGCGCTCCGCGGCGTCCGTCCAGGACGACCCGGCCACGGAGGCAGCCAAATGATGATGCCGCCGCAGGTCCGCCTGGTGCTGTTCATCGTCGGGCTCGCGATGCTCGCCGTGGGTGCACTCGGTGCGGCGTCGCTCGCCGGCATCGACGTAGTCGGCATGGCGCTCGACCCAATCCGTGACGCGCTGTTACCGTCCGTTCCGGGTCTGTCGCTCTAACGGCTCGGAACACGCCGCTGAAATCGCTCTGGACGGTCCCGCCGTGCTCGGCGGCCGCGGTTCGACTCCGCGGCTGAGTCTATGGTATCTGTCCGTCAACTCGGGCTGCTGCTGGTCGTGGTGACACTGGTATTGCCTGGTGTCGCCGCGGCCGCGAATAACTCGACCTCGGCCTCGCCGAACGCGACGAGCCCGAGCCAGATGGTGACGCAGATCGACTCGCACGGCTACGTGAAGTCGGCGCACTGGGAGGACGGCGTGATGTACATGGTGATCGTTTCCGATACGTATCGGTCGGCGACGATCTCCGGGAACCGCGACCCAGACACGGGGCGGTTCGATATCCACGACGTCCAGTTCTATAAGGGAACCACGAACGTCTCGGTGCGAGCGCCGAAAGACGATGGGCAGGCTGTCGCGTCTATCGTCACGAACGGCTGTAAGCAGGCGCGGTCGTGCCCGACGGTGGACGTCGGAGAGGACACGTCGGGGTCCTGGCTTCGGAACCCCGAAGTCTCGGACGTCGTCGCGTCCGTTGGTGTCGTCGTGCTGCTTGTCGTAGTGACGCTCCCGCTCGCCTCCTGGGCGCTCGACCGCTACCGTGGAGGTGAACGCGTTGTCTTCTGAGAACCCGCAGAACCTACCCCGGCGTCAGACCGGGACGGAGAAGTTCATGGCGTCGTTCTGGAGGACGCTGCCGTTCCTGCTGCTCGCTCTCGTCTGCATCTGCGGCGTGACGATGCTGCTCGTCTTCGGCTTTCCCGTTCCCGAGTTCAAATACGCGGTGTTCACGGTGCTGCTCGTCGGGCCGTGGCTTGTGCTATATATCGGGATGTGGGTCTACCTTTGGAAGCGCTCCTCGGAGCGACCACATCTCGTTATCGACGAGGACCACGGCCCCATCGGCCTCACGATGCTCTCCCCGGAGAAGCATCGAACGGCCGAAGTGGACGGAAAGCGCCTGCCGTCACGGCAAGGGCTGTTCTCGAACTCGACGGTGTACATCTCGCTCGGTCACGAGTTCGAGCAGCGCGAGAGAGTGAACGAGAACGGGGAGACGGAGACGTATCGCCAGCGTGTCATCCGCGTCCCGTGGGAAGGAATTGTTCCGCCTCTCAAGGTGGCCGAACGCTGGGAAGCGTACTCCTCGCTGCTGGAGAAAGTCGTTCCACGCCTCCAAGCTGCCCGGAAGGCACGCGCGTCGGTGGACACTGCGCGGATCGACGCGACGGACCAGGCCATGCTCGGCGTCCTCCGCGGTGCGGAGCATGACCAGTTTATCGACGAGTCGGCGAATCCGTTCGACCTCGACCTCGGTGAGGAAGACCGCGAGTTCGGCGATCTCTACGACGAGGACCTCGCCACCGAGGACGAACCGGACCCAGCGTCAGCTGACGCGCAGCCCGACGGAGGTGAGAACGATGCCGAGTGATCGCGCCGGGATCGCCTCGGCCGAGTTCCGCGAGGTCTCCGAAGACCGGCTGACCGACAACAGGCGGACGTACCCGCTCGCGCCGTTCCTCGAAGGCCGCGCGTTGAAGCGGTACATCACGATGAAGCGTCGGTACCCGCACGTGCTTGCGCTCGACGACTCGGGCGACCTCCCGCCGCGGTTCGAGTTGACGAAGTACTGCGAGAACCTCGTGGGTGGACACGGCTCCCGCGTCGCGCGGAAGGCCGTCGCCCAAGGCTCGCTCTCCGTGCTGTCGTTCATGTCTGGCGTCATCCACCGTGAGACGGACTTTAGCGTGGTCGAGGAGTTCTCTCGTATCGTCCACCACCTGCGCCGCGACGGCTATATGCAAACCATCTGTGGACAGACGAACGCTGGGAAGACGAACTGGGCGCTCCTGCTCGCTGCGCTTTACCTCCGCGACGACCCGGACGCCCACCTGGTGGCGAACCTCGGTGAACTCGACTGGCAGGAGGACTCACTGAACGAGCGGACTCACTTCGCCGACACGACGGAGGGTATCCGTTCGGTCGCTGAAGCGCACGAGAACGTGATTGCCGTGCTCGACGAGATGAGTTCGGAGGCGAACGCACAGACGAACAACTACGAGGTGAACGAGGAACTCTACCCGCTGATCACCGCGAAGGCGAAGCTCGGCCTTCGTATCATCAACATCGGCCATCGCGAAGACGTCAAGGACATCGCCCCCGCGATTCACACCCACTGCACCCACGTCGTCCGAATGGAGCGCGAAGCGCACGACCTCGCCGACGACGTGTACCGTGCTCACTTCTACGGTGGCGTCGACGGCGGCGAACTCGTCGATCACGCGTTCTCCGTTGATCCGGTTCCTGAGGTTTCCGCTACCTACAACCCTGACGAAAAACAAGAATTTAGCTTATCTTCCTGATTATCTCGTTTTGATGGCGTTCTAAGCGTTTCTCTGACTGGAGGCGACTGAAGTACTCTGTTGTGAATATCCCGATAGTTGCGAAAGTGATGATGCCTGTGATGTCGGCCTACTCGTGACGTACTCGAACGAACGAACGAGCGACCGACCCCCTGAACGGGGGGAGGTCGCGCCCTTTCTACCGAAGAACGTACCCCGGCCGCGCCGCGCTCGGCGCTGGATGAAGGAGATCTGCGCGCACTCGACCCTCCAGCCATCGTAGACCCCAGTTCGTCAGCTCGTAGTTCCGGTAATCTGGTCCCGGCTCAACGTACCCGGCCTGCGCAAGCAGCCGGAGCCGCTCCCGGAGTAAGTAGTGTGGTACTGTTCGCGAGAGTGCCTTCTGAATCTCGCTCACGTTCCCCGTGTCGTGGTCACGTAGGTACTCCATAACCCGCTCGTCGTCGAACTTCTGCCAGTCACCTTCCCATCTCATGACACAGTGTTCGTATCTCCTGAATCCGAGCCAATCTCGGACTCTGAGTCAAGGTATACCTCATGCTCTGCGTCGTATTCCTCGTTGAGGTAGGCTTTCCCTTTCTCAGTAATCATATAAACACCGTTTCCCCTCTCGCTCACCAGACCGTGTGCGGCAAGGTCCTTGAGGCGGCGCGAGACAGTCGAGTGCGACGAACGGATAGCTGGATGCTCGTCGATGTACCCGACACCGCGGGGTCCTTCTTCCTCGAGGACTTCGAGGATTCGGTCGTCCCACTTCTGCATCCATTCGCCGCTGTAGCGCATCATTCTCTCTTGTGAGTAGCGTTCTCAATAGACTGTTGAATAACCCACTGGAAGTTTCTATGACTGCTTACAGGTATTGTTACCACTGAAAACTGTGCAACGCATTTATGGTCAAGCTTCTCATCAGTGGGAAGTATGGCTGACAACCTAACCTCGCTCGCTCCGGAGAAAGCGGTGGAACTGCATCTGGAGGCGATGAAGCAGGACAGTGCGGAGTGGACGCGGACCTCGCACGAGAGCCACCTGCGTGCGTTTACGGAGTGGTGCCGCGAGCACGGCGGCGTCGACGACATGACCGACCTCGACGGGCGCGACCTCTACGAGTTCAGAATCTGGAGGCGGAACGGCGGCTATTCCAAGGGGCAAGACGAGGAGATCGCGCCGAAAACGATTCACTCCGCCCTGACCACGGTGCGCTCGTTCCTCCGATTCTGCGCGCAAATCGAGGCGGTCCCCGAAGACCTGTACGAGAAGGTCCCGCTGCCGAACCTCTCGACGGCCGAGGAAGTGAGCGACCGAACGATCTCGCCGGACAGGGTGCCGGCAATCGTCGAGTACCTGGCTCGGTACGAGTACGCGTCGCGGGACCACGTGATCTGGTCGCTCGTCTGGCACACCGGGGCGCGGCTCGGCGCGGTCCGGGCGCTCGACCTCCACGACGTGGAGCTGGACGAGAACAAGCCGGGCCTCAACTTCGTACACCGACCCGGAACGGGTACACCCCTCAAGAACGACGAAGAAGGAGAGCGGTTCAACAGGATTAGCGACCGCGTCCGGACGACGCTCCAGGACTACATCGACGGCCCTCGAAACGACGTCGTCGACGACACCGGACGTACCCCGCTGGTGACGACGAAGTACGGCCGCGTCTCACACACCACCATCCGAAACGCGTTCTATCGCTGGTCGAGGCCGTGCAAGGTCGGCATAGTCTGTCCCCACGACAGGGAGCCGTCCACCTGCGAGTGGGCGCGCGACGACGGGATGACGAAGTGCCCGAGTTCGCGGTCGACGCACGACGTTCGGAAGGCCCGTGTGACCAAGTACAGAAACGATGGCGTCCCCCGCGGCGTCGTGTCTGATCGCCTCGACACCTCCGAGGACATGCTGGACAAGCACTACGACCGAGCGAGCAAACGCGAAAAGGCTGACCGCCGGTGGGAGTTCCTCGGATGACCGTAGAAACTTCGCGCGGCCGGCTCCGCGAAACCGCCGGTTTCAGAGACCTGCAGCGCCCGTAGCCGTTTTCGCGGAGCGAAAACGTGCGGAGCGGCGCGAAGGATTTGAATCAGGGAGCAACGCGCAGCGTTGCGACCGTGGTTGACGCGAGCGAGAGCGAGCGTCAAGTCGGGAGCGCTAGCGACCGTGGTTCAAATCCTGCAGCGCCCGTGTACCGTTTTACTTCGTCGGGTGTGGTTCGAGAGAGCAAAACTCTCTCGTCATTGCGGGAAGCTTTGCTTCCCGCTTGCAGTCGGATTCCGCAGGAATCCGACGACATCACGAAAGGCGCGACGCGCCTTTCGAAGACGCTTCGCGCACCGCTCCTCGCAAAAAGCTACGGTGAAGACGTTCCGCGCTCACTTCGTTCGTGCGGCGAAACTCGCGCTTCGCGCGAGTACGCTGCCAGGTCGAGAACGTCGCCGCTTACGCTGCGAACTCCAAGTTCGAGTGTTTGTACGTGTAGAGTTTGATGTCTTGGTCGTCGCAGTACGACGCGAGTTTCGCGGAGTGAATGGTTTCCCAGTTCCCAGGTCCCTCCTCCAAGTGACCGGGGAACGCGACGTTGACTGCTTCTTCTTCCATCGTGTTCCCGTAGATGCTGGCTTCCGTCTCGGGTGGGAGGACTTCGACGACGACGGCGGGGTCGCCGCGGTGGTCTTCTTTCTTCTCGACGCGGTCGCCCGGTGAGAAGGGATTCTCCGGCATCTGGTTCAGGTGGGCGGTGTTGGGTCCGAGGTCGATGAGTTCGTTCATCGGGCTCGCGGCGATCGGTTCGAGCTTCGCCGGCGTCTCGCCGGTGTATTTTCCTTCCATCTCGACCTTCGTGGTGAGGCTCTGGACCCACTCCCAGCCGAGGAGGATTAACGCGTCCTCGTTGTCCCGGTGCCACACCATGACGATGATGTCGTCGTCGGAGTCGTTCTCGACGAGGGCATGCGGAGTGAACGCGGAGATGTCCCTCGACGTCTTGACGTCGACGTCGTAGTCGAAGATTTCGAAGTCGTACGCGGAGAAGCTCTCCGGGTTGCATCGACGGATCGCCGCCTCGTTCATCCACGTCCACATCTCGGCGGGGAGGTATTCGCGGCAGAACCGCTCGAAGGCGATTTCGCCGAGGTTCCCGATGCGTTTCCGGTCGAGCTCGTCGCCCTCACAGCCTTGCAGCAGTGCTTGGTGGTGTGCGCGTTCGGCGTCGATTTCGTCTGGCTCGAACCGATACATGCACTAGTCGAGACAGGTGTGCGTATTGAACGTTTACCCGTCTCGCGACGACCGGAATCAGACCGTGATGGTGACCCGATTCGACGTCGACGAGGCGTATTCGGTGGTTCGAGAGCGGGTTCCGTGTGGCGGTTTCCTCGGAAGACAAGTATTTGTGCCGTGGTCACAATTGTCTAGGTGCATCGCTATGAAACCGTGTCAGAACTGTCGGGCGGTCATCGACGAGTACATCTTGGACAAAGAACTCGAACCGCTGCGGGATTTAACGGTCGACGACTTCAACGTCTGTGCGGACTGCGTAACGGTCGTGGCGGATGCGTGCGTGGAGTGCGGCGGTGCGGTGTACGTGCCGCGCGGGGAGTCGGTGACGCCGGAGTACTGCCCGGCGTGCCGCGCGGACACCATCGAGCGAACCGGCCACGACCCGGGCTGGCACCGCTCGGTGTCGATCTGAACGAACGGGACGCGAAACGGAACGGGACGTGCGACTCGACGGGACGTGTGACTCGACGGAGCGTACGACGCGATGCGGTGTGTTGCGACGCGGACTGTTGCGGTTCGGCCGCTGCGATACGGGCTGTTGCGGTTCGGTCGTTGCGGTGCGGGACGGTGCGGCGCGGTTTCGCCGATTCTTTTGGCGTCGTCGACGCGCCTGACGGGGCGAGTTGGAGCGTCCGCTGTGGGGCGCGAGCGCGGCGAGTGCACGGGGTGCTAAGTACGGCTTCGTCCTGTGTGGGAGTGATGGATGGCGCGTCGGGGTTCGTGGCTGGTGAGACGTTGATCGATCTGTTCCCGTCGGCGTCGGGGCCGCTGACGTCGGTGTCGGGGTTCGAGCACCGGCCGGGCGGTGCGCCGGCGAACGTCGCGGTGGGGGTGGCGGCGCTCGACGACGCGCCGGGATTCTGGACGGTGTTGGGGGACGACGCGTTCGCGGCGTTTCTGTCGTCGACGCTCGACGACCACGGAGTCCCGGGCGAGTTCGTGGAGCGAACCGAGGGGAAGACGGCGTTGGCGGTGGTGACGCGGGAGGCGGACGCGGAGCGGTCGTTCTCCTTCTACGCGGAGGGGACGGCGACGTTCGATTTCGACGCGGCAGCGCTCCCAGTGAGTGCGTTCGAGGAGCGGGAGTGGGTGCACGTCGGCGGGGTGGCGCTGGCGGACGAGGCGAGTCGCGCGGCGACGCTCGCGGTCGTGGAGCGCGCGCGAGACGCGGGGTGTGTGGTGTCGTTCGACCCGAACGCCCGCGCGGAGCTGTGGCGGGACGCCGCGACGGCGGAGCGCGTGCTCGGGGAGGCGGTCGCGGCGGCGGACGTGGTGTTCTGTAGCGCGGACGACCTCGCGCTGCTGGGCGTCGACACGGACGCGGCGCGCGAACGCCCGGCGCGCACGGCGCGAGGCCTCCTCGAACGCGGCCCGGAGACGGTCTTCCTGACGCGCGGGAGCGAGGGCGCGACGGCGGCGACGCGCACGGCGAACGAAGGGAACGCGGGCGACGGCGGCCGTTCGAGCGATGGCAGTGGGTCAGTAGTGGTGTCGGAGCCGGCGTTCGCGGTGGACGCGGTGGATACGACGGGTGCGGGGGACGCGTTCACGGCGGCGGCGTTGACGCGGTACGAGCCGGGCGCGGGCGCGTCGGCCCTGCGGGAGGTGGTGCGGTACGCGAACGCGGTGGCGGCGTTAGCGACGACGGCGACAGGCGCGATGG
Source organism: Halocalculus aciditolerans (assembly GCF_014647475.1). Classification (NCBI taxonomy): domain Archaea; kingdom Methanobacteriati; phylum Methanobacteriota; class Halobacteria; order Halobacteriales; family Halobacteriaceae; genus Halocalculus; species Halocalculus aciditolerans. Next base: position 495,206 of record NZ_BMPG01000002.1, read on the forward strand.
GCGCGATACCGACGCCGGAGCGCGTAGAGCGTTTCCTCGACGATTCGGGCCGGTAAAGCCCGCGGCGGCTACCGCTTCAGCGACCGCGTCCGCGTCGGCGGCTCCCCGTCCAACTCCGCGCTCCGTCGCCACCATCCTCGGCATCGTCGCCTTCTGGGGCCCGCACGGACTCCACTCGGCGAATCGTCGCCACCCCGCGACCTAACTGCGCGCCCGCCCTTCTCTCGGTATGCACGACCACGGTGACCACGAGCACAGCCACGACCACGGCGGGGACGGCGACGGTTTCGACGAGGAGATGCACGACGTCGACTGGGGTCGGGTGCGAGAGCGCCAGGTCGCGCGCGGCGAGCACGTCGAGACCTGGTTCGACGACGCCGGTATCGACGCCGGCGACGACGTCCTCGAAGTCGGCTGCGGGCCCGGCTACGTCACGGAACGCCTCGCGGAGCGCGTCGGCGAGGACGGCCGGGTGGTGGCGTTCGACCGCCAGCTCGGCGCGCTCGCGTCCTTCACCGGCGACGTCCCGGAGAACGTCTCGCTCGTGCTCGGCGACGCCGAATCGCTCCCCATCGCTCCCTGCGAGCCGGTGACGGCGCTCGTCGCGTACGTCCTCCACCACGCTGACCGCCCCGCGCGCGTTCTCGCCGAACTCGCCGGTGCTCTCCCCTCGGGCTCGCGGGTCTTCGTCGCCGAGTACGCCCCCGACGCCGACAGCGAGGTCGGCCCCCCGACCCACTACCGTATCGCCGCCGGAACCATCGACGGGTGGCTCGCCGACGCCGGCTTCGACGTCACCGACGAGTTCGGCTACGAGAACGCGACCTACGCCTACCTCGCGAGCGTCGCGTAGGCAGCGCCCGCCACTCCGTCACCGCTCCGCGAGCACGTCGCGCGCGAACCGTTCGAGTTCGCGTTCGGGGTCGCCGCCGAGGGAGACGACGACGTGGTCGACGCCCCACGCGTCGAGGTCGTCGAAGTAGTCGCGGAGCCAGCGCGCGCCGGCGCGGTAGCCCTGATTGACGCGCGTCATTCCCTCGGTCTCGTCGGCGGCGAGGTCGACGCCGAGCGCCATCGCGAAGGGCGCGCCGCCGCTCGCCGCCCGCCAGTCGTCGAGGAAGGACTGGAGCGTATCAGGGGGGAGGTGGTAGAAGAGCCAGGCGTCGCCGTGCGCGCCGAGCCAGTCCACCGATTGGCGGGCGCGCCCGGTGGGGACTATCGGGATTCGCTTTTCGGGTTTCGGTCGGGTGTCGAGCGTGCCGTCCATCGTCCCCCACGAGGTTTCGAGCTCGGGGAAATCAGCGGTCCAGGCGGCGCGAATCACGGTGGCGGCGTCGCGGAACCGCTCGCCTCGCGAGTCCTCGTCGACGCCGAACGCCTCGTACTCGGGCGGGCGGTCGCCGGACGCGACGCCGAGGACGACGCGTCCCCCGGAGAGTCGGTCGAGGGACGCCGCCGCCTTCGCCGCGTGGAGCGGGTGGCGGAGCGCGAGGACGAGGCTTCCCGTCGCCAGCGCGAGGTCGTCCGTTTCTCGCGCCACACGGTCGAGGTAGAGCCACGGGTCGATTCCCTGTCCGAGGTCGTTGAACTTCGGCCAGACGGTGGGGACGTCGCGCGCCCACACCGCCGCGTAGCCGAGGGCTTCCGCTCGCTGGGCGAGTTCGACCTCGCGCGGCATATCGGGGACGCTCTCGTCGAGTTCGCCGAAGGGCGCGCCGACGCCGACGGTCAGGTCGTCGCCGCCGAACACACGCTCGTAGCCCGCGTTCCACTCGCTCACACTCAGGCGTTCGAACGGCTGCGACAAGTCGCGTGTGGTCGCGGAAGAGGTGACACGGGCAGTGGGGACAGCCGGCGAGGCGGTCCACGAGTTACCGCGGGCGGCCCGACCGACGGAGTGGGAAATCGAACGGGGTTCTCGTGGGTGCCGACGGCACGAACGAGCGGCAGCGAGCCGCAGACCGCGAGAGCACGGGGGCTTTCGGAGACGCCGACACCGACGTGACTCTCAGCTGCGGGTAGAAGTGCGGCCGGAGAATCGGTGGATTCCCCAGAAGAGGCGCGCCCGATTCAGAGCGGGAGGCCGCCCCAGCGGAGGTAGACCATGGCGGCGATGATGACGAGCTGGAGGACGCCCTGCACGCCTGATAGTTTGGCGTTGCGGAGGCCGATCCGGCCGATGAGGTCGGTGTCGGGGTCGTCGGAGGTGATCTGGTAGTAGATGCGGACTTCGCCGGGCATGAGGGTGCCGTTGCCGAGGATGGTGAGGAGGGCGATGTCGGCGAGGATGATGAGCATGAGCGGGCTCGTCCACGCGAACGCGCCGAGCGTGGTGTAGAGGAAGGAGCCGCTGCCGAGGACGGCGATGGCGAAGAAGGCGAGCCAGCGCCGATCAGTAAACGCGTCGAACTGGTAGCCGATGGAGAGGAGGGGGAGGGTGGTGGCGGCGGCGGTGAAGAGGGCGAGCCACGGCATGGCGTGCGGGAAGACGCCGAGGTCGAGGGCGAGCGTGATGCCGCCGAACGTGGTGACGACGGCGAGCGTCGGCATGAGGAAGAAGAGTTTCGGGGTGAATCGCTCGAAGACGGCGGCGCGGGCGCGGCCGTCGAGCCCGCCGAGGACGGGGCCGAGGACGAGCGCCATGAAGAGGTCGATGCCCGTCCAGAGCACGCCCGCCATGACGTGCACGTAGGTGAGTTGCTGGAGCGTGCCGGCGAGGGCGGCCGCGAGGAGCGCGGCGACGGGGACGGCGACGACGCCGACGGCGAACGCGGGGTTCGCACGGACGCCCATCCCTCGAATCGTCCCGAGAACGCTGTGACGCATATCTCGACCTCACGGTGATACGTCAAAAGGATTGGGTGTCCGGCAGAGCGTGGGCGGCGGGGAGCGCGAACCCGCGGAGAGCGGCGTGTGAGCGTACCACAGCCGGCAATTCCTTCGAGTGGCGACAGCCCTTACCCCGATAGGGCGGTATCCGGGGTATGACCACGCACCAGCGACAGCGAACGCGGGAGGGCGAGCGATGACGTACGAGGGCGTCGGGAACGCCGAGCTCCTCGACCAGCAGGCGGCGCGCGAGTCGAACGCGCGCACCTACCCCCGGCACCTGCCGTTCGCCATCGACGAGGCGCGGGGCGTCGAAGTGACGGACATGGACGGGGACACCTACTACGACTGCCTCGCGGGCGCGGGAACGCTCGCGCTCGGCCACAACCACCCCGTCGTCGTCGAGGCGATGGAGTCGGCGCTGGAGCAGGACCGGCCGATTCACACGCTCGACATCACGACGCCCACGAAGGAGGCGTTCGTCGACTCGCTGCTGGAGAGCCTCCCGGACGACTTCTCGGAGACCGCGAAGGTCCAGTTCTGCGGGCCGGCGGGGACGGACGCCATCGAGGCCGCGTTGAAGCTCGTGAAGACCGCGACGGGGAACGACGACGTGCTCGCGTTCCGCGGGGCCTACCACGGGATGACGAACGGCGCGCTCTCCATGATGGGGGATACGCACGCGAAGGAGGGGCTCTCGAACCTGATGCCGGGCGTCCAGCACCTCCCCTACCCCTACGAGTACCGGAGCCCGTTCGGGAGCGCGGGCGACGCCGACGGCGCGCTCGCTGCAGAGTACGTCGAGCGCCTCCTCGACGACCCCGGGCGCGGCTTCACGGACCCGGCGGGGCTCTTCGTGGAGCTCGTGCAGGGCGAGGGCGGCGCGGTGCCCGCGCCGGACGCGTGGACGCGGGAGATTCGGCGCATCACGCGAGAGCGCGACATCCCGATGGTCGTCGACGAGATTCAGACCGGGCTCGGGCGAACGGGCGAAACGTACGCGTTCGAGCACGCGGACGTCACGCCGGACGCGGTGACGCTCTCGAAGGCGGTGGGCGGCGGGCTGCCGCTCGCCGTCGTCGTCTACGACGAGTCCCTCGACGTCTGGGAGCCGGGCGCGCACGCCGGGACGTTCCGGGGGAACCAGCTCGCGATGGCGGCCGGCGAGGCGACCATCGACTACGTCCTCGAAAACGACCTCGACGAGCACGCCGACGCGATGGGCGCGCTCCTCCGCGAGGAGTACTTAGAGCCGCTCGCGGAGCGCTTCGACGCGGTCGGTGACGTCCGCGGGCGCGGCCTGATGCTCGGCGTCGAGTTCGTGGACGCGGACGCGGACGCGGATAGCGCTGGCGCGCGCCCGGCGGACGACGACCTCGCCGACCGAGTGCGGACCGAGGCGTTCGAGCGCGGGCTCGTCGTCGAGCTCGGCGGGCGCGGCGGGTCGACGGCGCGCTTTCTCCCGCCGCTCGTCGTCGACCGCGAGCAGACGACGGACATCGGGCAGATATTCACGGAGGCGGTCGAGGCCGCGGTGAACGCGGAGGGGTCGGCGTGACCCGCGAGCACGACCGGCAGTTCCTGGGGACGCCCGCGGGCGACGCGGCGTACCGGGAGGCCGTGGAGCGAGCGCGCGAGCTCGCGCTCGACGCGGCAAACAGTGAAAAGCCGTTCTCGGGCGCGGAGCCGGCGGCCATCCGGGACGCGCTCCCCGAGGACGTGCTCCCGGAGTCCGGCGTCGGGCTGGACGCGGCGCTCGACGAGGTCGCCGAGGACGTGCTCGCGCACACGGTGAACGTCTCGCACCCGCGGACGGCCGCACACCTCCACACGCCGCCCTCGGTACCGGGACTGGCGGCGGAGACCCTGGTGGCGGCCACGAATCAGTCGCTCGACTCCTACGACCAGAGCGGCGCGGCGACCGTCGTCGAACAGCGCCTCGTCGAATCACTCCTCGACCTCTACGACCTCCCCGAGTCCGGCGACGGCGTGGTGACGAGCGGCGGGACGCAGTCGAACTTCCAAGCGCTCCTGCTCGCGCGCGACCGCCACCTCGCCGAAGCGTTCGACCACGACGTCCAGAAATCCGGCCTCCCCCCGGCGGCGAGCGATCTTCGTGTACTCTGCTCGGCGGAAGCCCACTTTACCACTGAGCAGTCCGCCCACCACCTCGGCCTCGGCCACGACGCCGTCGTCACGGTCGACACCGACGAGAACCACCGGATGGACGTGGACGCGCTCGACGCCGCCATCGACCGCCTCGAAGCCGACGGGAAGTCGGTCTTCGCCGTCGTGGGGACGGCGGGGACGACGGACTTCGGCGCGGTCGACCCGCTGGACGCGGTGGCGGAGCGCGCCGCGGCCGCGGGCGCGTGGTTCCACGTGGACGCCGCGTTCGGCGGCGCGCTCGCCCTCACCGAGGACGCCGACCGCCTCGCGGGCGTAGAGCGCGCGGACTCAGTGTCCGCGGACTTCCACAAGCTCTTCTTCCAGCCCATCAGCGCGGGCGCACTCCTCCTCGGGGACGCTGCCGACTTCGCGCACGCCGCGCGGAACGACGACTACCTCAACCCCGCGGACTCCGCGCTCCCGAACCTCGTGTCGAAGTCGACGCAGACGACGCGGCGGTTCGACGCGCTCAAACCCTACCTCGCGTTCCGTGCGCTCGGCCGCGACGGCCTCGGCGGCCTCGTCGACGCGGTCCGGCAGACCGCGAACCGCGCCGCGACGCTCCTCGACGCCGCCGACGACTTCACGCTCCTCGCCGAGCCCTCCATCAACACCGTGCTCTTCCGATACGACCCCGGCGCGCTCTCTGACGACGCGCTCGACGAACTGAACACGGCGACGCGAGAAGCGCTCTTCCGCGACGGCCGCGCCGTCCTCGCACGCACCGAAGTCGGCGGCGTCGAAGCGCTCAAGCTCACGCTGATGAACCCGCGGACGACGCTCGACGACGTCGCCGACGTCCTCGACCTCGTCCGGGAGGTCGGCCGCGACATCGCCGTCGACCTCGAAGCGGCGACGACTACCTGAGCGCGTCCGCGCGGTCCACGAGCCGGGAGGCGACGAGGCCGGCGATGCAGAGGACGACGAGGTCGAACGCCGCGTTGAAGAGCGGCTGGTACTCGTCGGCGATCCAGATGTAGACGGCGTCGTGGATGCTCTGGTACGCGCCGACGACGGCGAAGAGCGCGACGAGCGCGCAGACGCCGACGCCGACCCAGAGGAGCACGCGACGCGCACGGGTCCCCATCGACCCCGCGTCCGACGCCTCGTCTTCGTCGCTCTCGGCGCGCTCGACGGCCGCCTCGGGGTCGCGGTCAGCGGTCTCGGTCTCGTTTCCGTTCCCGGTCTGGTCGCTCATGCGGACCACCTCCGGACGGCGAGGAGCGCGCCGAGGACGCCGGCGAGCGCGGCGAGTGCGCCGAAGCCGGGCGTGGACGTCGAGGTCGTCGTCTGGTAGCCGTCACCGGCGCTCGCGCCGCCCGACTTCTCGGTGGTCTCGAAGTCCGATACCTGCAGGCCGACGTCGCGTTGGGTTTCGTTCACTGAGATCGTCTCCGTGGGGTCGAGGTTCGCCGCGGTGCGCGTGCTGCCGACGATGACGCCGTCCTTCCAGAGCACGGCGTCGAGGTAGTAGTTGTACTCGGAGGGGACGGTGAGCGTCGTCGACGGCGTCACGGTGTGACCGGGCGGGATCTGGCCGACGCGGACGCTCCCGCGGTCGGCGACGATGTTCGAGTCCGCCTGGCGCGCGACGAAGGTCACGCGGACGTCGCCGGCGTTCCCACCGGTGTTGGTGAGGTAGGCGGAGACGTTCAGCGTCGTCCGGTCCTCTCCGGCCTCCTCGACGGCGAAGGAAACAGCCGGGAGATTTCCGGCGGGGTCGAAGCGGTGGAACTCGACGGGCGTCCGGGCGTAGGTGGGCGTGAGCGACCCCATGCCTTCGACGGTCTTCGCGCCGGACGCGACGCGCGAGCCGTTCCGGTAGAGGAGGGTTTCGAGGCGGTAGCCGCCGGCGCGTTCGACGGTGAGGTGGCCGGTGGCGTTCACTTCGCGGTCGCCGGCGACGGTGCCGAGGTCGCGGCTGGCGGTCGCGGCGACGAACCCGGTGTCGGTGTCGACGGCGCGGTAGCGGACGGTGACGTTCTCCGTCGGACCGCCGCGGTGTTGGAGGTAGGTGGTGACGGCGAGCGTGGCGTTCGCGCCGGCGGTTCCGTCGGGCGTGACGGTGACTTCGGCGAGGCCGATTCGGCCGGGCGGTTCGCTCCGGTCGGGGCCGCTGACGGCACCGGGGAGGGCGAGCGCGCCGGCGGCGGCGAGGAGGACGATGCCGACGGCGACGCCGGCGAGGACAACATCCCGATTCATATCGGAAAATCGAAAGCACTCGGTAAGTGTCTTCTGCAGGACCGGTCAGTCGAACGCGGCGAGACTCGACTGGCGGTCGGCGGTCGCGCCGCCCGCGTCGAGGTCGTAGCCGACGAGGTCGCGCATGTCGACGGCGTACGTCGTCCCGGCGTCGTCAACAAGGAGGACGCGCCCCTTCGTGCCGCGGACTGTGCCGGACGCGAGCGTCTCGGGGACGGGCGCGCTCGCGAGGTCGAGGCCGTAGTCGAAGTCGAACGTCTCGATGGGGTCGTAGGGCGCGACGAAGTCCGCCCACGCCGCGTCGTCGAAGGGCGCGCCGAACCCCCGAATCTTCCGGGGGACGCGCACGCGGTCGCGGACCGTCTCCGCGATGCCCGCCTCGATCTCGCGGGCGCGTTTGCCCGTGTCGACGGTGCGAATGTGCGCCGCGCGGTCCGCGCCCTGCTCCCGCAACCGCGTCTCCAGCCGCCACGACCGGGTGACGCCGACCTTCCACGTGTCGGGCGCGAACCCCGCGAGATACACGGCGTGCTCCTCGTAGCAGTCCATCTCGTCCTTCAGGCAGTCGCCGGTGCATTTCGCGCAGACCCACGTCGAGGCGTGATCGAGGCAGTAGGGCGCGCGCTCGGCGTCGCAGGCGACGTGGTGGCCGCCCTGCATCGTCCCGGCGCAGCGGCGCTCGCCGAGGCCGTAGTCGAGTTCCGCGCCGGGCGCGAGCGAAATCATCCGCACGCCGTCGTCGTCGACGACGAGGCACGCCTGCCCCTCCACCGCGGCCGTCTCGTACCCGATGACCTGCACGGCCTCGCGTAGGCGCGGACGGGCTAAAGCCGTACTGCTCCACCGGCCGCGGGGCGCGACTCGACGCGCTCCGCCGGAGCAGCCCGACGGAGCGGTATGGCGGATGAACGGGGGAGAACGGGAGTCAGGTTGGCTTACTTAGAAGTAGCCGGGGGGCCGAGAGGGAGTATGTTCAGGGCACTCGTGGACCCGAACGCGTTCTTCGGGGAGCGCGCCGGGGACCCCTCGTTGCGGCGGCCGGCGCTCGTCGTCGCGACCGTCGCGGTTATCGGAACGATCTCCGCGGCGTACAGTCTCTCGGTGATGCGCGCACAGCTCCCGGCGGAGGCGCAGGGGCTCGTCACGATAATCCTCGGCGTCGGCGTCGCCGGCTCGCTGCTCGGCCCCTTCATCGGCTGGCTGGTCTTCTCGCTCTTCTACTACTTGATTTCCGGCTTCTTCGGCGGCGAAGGGTCGTACCGTGACACGCTCGCCCTAGCGGGGTACGGCTATCTGCCGCGGGTGTTCGGCGCGGTCGTCGCGCTCGCGCTCACCGTCGTCCTCTACCAGACCGTGCCGCCGACCGGCAACTATCAGACGTACGCGGCGGCCATCGCGGCGAGCCCGTACACGAAGCTCTCGACGGTACTCGGCTGGGTGTTCCTCGTCTGGCAGGGCTTCCTGACGACGTACGCCGTGAAACACGCGCGCTCGGTCTCGTTCCGCGACGCCGCCATCTCGGTCTGGGTGCCGGTCGGCCTCTACCTCCTCGTCTCCGTCGCCGGATTCGCCCTCCAGTTCATCGGATTCGGAGGGACGCCATGAGGACGCGGAAGCGCCTCCTGGCGCTCTTCTTCGCGGCGCTCCTCGTCGTTCCGGCGGGCGGCGTCGTCGCCGGCGCGTCCGCGTACGTCTCGGTCTCCGGCGTCACCGTGACGCCGGAGCAGCCCGCGCCGAACGACCTCGTCACGGTGCGCGCGACCGTCCAGAACCTCGGGTCGAGCAGTAGCCCGCTCACCGTCGAGAAAGTCGTGCTCGAACGCACGAACGGCATCGACGTGGCGAGCGAGAAGGACCTCGGAACGCTCTCGCCGGGCGCGACTATCGAGGTCCCGCTCACGACCTCGTTCGGGAACCCGGGGACGAAGCGCCTGCGCGTGAACGTCTACGGCGAGGACGAGAACGGCGAGAACGTCCGCGTCAACTACCCCGTCGTCGTCCAGGTCACCGACGACGACCCGCAGCTCGACATCACGGCACCGAACGCGGTCGCGAACGCGGACACGACCGCGACCGTCACCGTCTCGAACGGCCTCCCCGAGGACGTCCGGAACCTCGAAGTGACGCTCGACGCCGGCGGCGTGACGGTCGAGGAACCGCGGAAGGTCCGCGCCGCCCTCGCGTCGGGACAGACCACGGACTTCGACTTCACCGTCAACGCCGCCGCGCCCGGCGACCACACGCTGAACGCGACGCTCACCTACACGACGGCGGACGGAACGCGGCGGAGCGTCGACCGGCAAGCGACCGTCGAGTTCGAGTCGCTCCGCGACGACGTCGTCGTCGCCGCGGACGCGACGAACGCCGGGAAATCAATCGCCGTACACGTCACGAACCGCGGGAACGCGCCCGTGACGAACGTCACCGTGTCCGCCCTCGCGCCCGACGCGGCGTTCAGCACCGCGTTCGTCGAGACCGTCGCGCCGCGCTCCACGAAGACCGTCGTCGTGAACGCCACGACCATCGAGGGCGACGCGACCGCGACCGTCCGGGCGAGCTACGACATCGGCGAGCGCAGCGCGGCCTCGGAGACGACCGCGGACGTGAGCGCGAACCCCGCGACGCTCACTCTCACCGGCCTGAACGTCGAGGAAGAGGACGGGAAGCTCCACGTGACGGGGAGCGCGAGCAACCTCGGGCTCGCGGCCGCGAACAGCGTCGTCGTCAGCGTCATCCCCGCGAAGGGCGTCGAGCCCGCCTACCCCGGCCGGGAGTACTTCGTCGGGACCGTGCCGGCGAGCGACTTCGTCACCTTCGACGTCTACGCGCGCGTCGACGCGAACGCGACGTCGATTCCGCTCCGCGTGACCTACCTCGCGGACGGCCACGAGCGCACGGAGACCGTCGAAGCACCCATCGAGGGCGCGACGGCGTCGACGCCGCCGGACGAGTCGACCGACAGCGAGGGCGGCGGGTGGCTCGTCCCCGCGCTCGTCGGCCTCGTGGTCGTGGCGCTCGTCGGCGCGGCCGTCGCTCTCGCGTGGAGGAACAGCCGTGGGAGCGAGTAGCCCGCCCGTCCTCGAGACGCGCGACCTCGGTCGGCGCTACGAGAGCCGCGGCGAGACCGTGGACGCGCTGAAGGGCATCGACTTCCGAATCGAGCGCGGCGAGTTCGTCTCCATCATCGGCCCCTCGGGGTCGGGGAAGTCGACGTTCCTCAACATGCTCGGCCTCCTCGACGAGCCGACCTCGGGGGAGGTCCTCCTGAACGGGGAGGACGTCAGTCACCTCACGGACCGCGAGCAGACGACCGTGCGAAAGCGCACCATCGGGTTCGTCTTCCAGCAGTTCTACCTCATCGGGACGCTCACCGCGCAGGAGAACGTCGAAGTCCCCCGGCTCTTCGACGACGACCCACAGACGGCAGAGCGCGCCGCCGACCTCCTCGGGCGCGTCGGCCTCGCGAACCGCCGCACGCACCTGCCGAGCGAGCTCTCCGGCGGCCAGAAACAGCGCGTCGCCATCGCGCGCTCCCTCATCAACAACCCGGGCGTCGTCCTCGCCGACGAGCCGACGGGGAACCTCGACCGGAAGACGGGCGAGACCATCCTCGAAGAGTTCACGCGCGTCACCGAGGAAGGCGTCGCCGTCATCGCCGTCACGCACGACGAGAAAGTGAACGATTACGTCGACCGCACGGTCGAAATCGTCGACGGGGAGCTCGCCTGAATGTCGAAGACCCGCTTCCCAGCGCTCCTCATGGCGCGCCGGAACATCCGCCGTACGCCCCTCCGCTCCGCGCTCGCGGTCCTGGGAATCGTCATCGGGGTCGTCGCCATCGCCAGCCTCGGCGTCTTCGGCGCGACCCTCCAGTACTCCGCGACGAACACGCTCGGCGACTTCGGGAGCGACATCCTCGTCCAACCGAATCAAGCCGAAGGCTTCACCTCCATCAGCGACCGGGACGTCCGCCGGATGGAGCGCGTCGTCACCGACGGCGCGGTCGTCCCGCTCCGCCAGGACCAAGCCGTCGTCTCCTACGGCCGCGAGCGGACGGTCGTCACCGTCTACGGGATGAACAACCCGAGCGCCGCCTTCGCCGCCGAATCCGGGCGGATACCGGATCGGTTCAGGGGCGGCGCGCTCGTCGGCACGAACGCCGCCGAGAACCTCGGCCTCCGCGTCGGCAACACCCTCAACGTCGGCAACCGCTCCTACCGCGTGAACGCCATCCTCGAATCCGGCAGCGGCCTCTCCGTCATCAGCCCCGGGAACGCCGTCATCCTCCCGGTCGGCGAGGTCGACGGCCGCGGCTACGACCAAGTCCTCGTCACCGCGTCCTCCGGCCAGCAGGCCAACGAATCCGCCATGGCGGTCAAAGACGCCGTCAACGGCCGCGAGGAGAAGATCACCGTCTTCGAGTTCGGCTCCATCACCGAGCAGATCGGCTCCTTCTTCGGCATCCTCAACGCCTTCCTGCTCGGAATCGGCTCGATCAGCCTCGTCGTCGCCGGCGTCAGCATCCTCAACGTCATGCTCATGAGCACCGTAGAGCGCCGCGAGGAGATCGGCGTGCTCAGAGCCGTCGGCTACCAGAAACGCGACGTCCTCAAGATCATCCTGGCGGAGGCCGCGCTCCTCGGCGTCGCCGGCGGCCTCGGCGGCGTCGTCCTCTCCGTCGGCGCGGGCCTCGCCATCAACCAGTTCGCCCTCGGCGACCCCCTCTACACGTTCGCCCCCGCGAACCTCGCCTACTTCGCCCTCGCCTTCGCCTTCGGCTTCGGCACCGCGGTCGCATCCGGCTTCTACCCCGCGTGGAAGGCCGCGAACCTCAACCCCGTCGAAGCCCTCCGCCGGTAGCCCCTCAGGGCTCCCCGCGGAGGTAGTCGTCCCGCGTCCGCATATCCGCGTAGAGGTCTGCGAGCACGTGCGCGTAGAGCGTCACCGCCGTCGCCACCGCCCAGTACGCGTCCACCGCCCAGCAGAGGGCGACGAGGACGCCGCCGAGCAGGTGGTGACTGAGCAGTCGCTGGTCGCGCCAGAGGTCGCCGCGGCCGAAGATGGACGCCGGATCCCGGACGATCAGCGTGGGGTCGCGGAGCACCCGCCGCGCGTTCCGCCAGTCACCCCGGTTCAGCCGCGCGACGAGGAAGTGGTCGACGTCGATTCCCACGCCGAGCGCGACCGCCCACGCCCAGACGAACAGCGGGTGCGCCGGCGCGGCGACCGCCAGCGGCACACCCACCGCCGCGGAGACGACCGCGTGGTCTCGCGAGTACACCCCGACATCTCGCCCGCACGCCCCCAAATAGGTTCACGTCCGCTCGGGACACTCAACCGGAACACCACGCCAATCGCGCTCGGCGTCGAGCGGAAAGTGAACGGAGCGGAGCGATGGCCGTCGAATCACGACGGGTCGCGGGGTCAGTCGCGGCCGAGCGCGTAGAACTCGTCGTTCGGTCGCATTCCGGCGACGGTCGCCATGCGGTTGGAGAGGTTGAAGAAGGCGCAGACGGCGGCGACGTCCCAGATTTCTTCGTCGCTCAGTCCGGCTTCGCGGAGGGCCTGGCGGTCGGCGTCGTCGATTCGCTCGACGTCGTTCGTGAGTTTGACGGCGAACGCGACCATCGCCTCCTCGCGCTCGCTGAGGTCGGCGCTCCGGTAGTTGGTGGCGAGCTGGTCGGCGAGCTGCGGGTCGTCGGCGTAGACGCGGAGGAGCGCGCCGTGGGCGACGACGCAGTAGAGGCAGTCGTTCGCCCCCGAAGTCGCGACGATGATCATCTCGACTTCCGCGCGCGTGAGGTCGGTGTCCTCGCAGAGGGCGTCGTAGTAGGCGAAGAAGGGGCGGAAGTGACTCGGCTTGTAGGCGAAGGCGTCGAAGACGTTCGGCGTGAAGCCCGCGCGCTCGGTCTCCTCGGCGATGCGCTCGCGGAGGTCGTCGGGGAGGTCGTCGCGGTCAGGTACGGGAAACGCGGTCATCGCGGGGTCTTCGTCGGCGTCGCTCATACTCGGTGGCGCGCGCGGCACGGTGAAAGGCGTTGTGCCGGTCGGGGGTTCCGCCAGCCAAACCTCCTTGTCGGCGGCGGATGAGGTGCGTGCATGGACCTCTCGAACTACTACGACCTCCGAACGCTGTCGGGTCTCGCGGTGTCGCCGGACGGCGAGCGGGTGGCGTTCACGACGACGGAGTACGACGAAGTCGAGGACGAGCGGGTGTCGGGGCTGTTCGTCGCGCCGGCGGACGGGAGCGGGGAGCCGCATCGGCTGACGCGCGCGTCCGGCGCGGGGTCGCCGGCGTGGAGCCCGGACGGCGAGCGGCTGGCGTTCACGGCGACGCGCGACCGAGACACCGGCATCCGCATCGAGCGCGACGGAGACGAGGAGGAGGGCGAGAACGGGGACGACGAGCCGTCGTCGCAGGTGTGGGTGTTCGACCTCGCGCGCGGCGGGGACGCGCGGCAGGTGACGGAGCGCGACCGCGGCGTCGCCGAGTTCGACTGGAGTCCGGACGGCGAGCGCCTCGTCGTCGCGGCGCGCGACCCGACCGAGGACCAAGAAGCGTATCTCGACGGCGTCGAGGACGGCGAGCCCATCGAGGTGGAGCGCCTCCAGCACAAGCAGGACGGGATGGGGTGGCTGGACGACGTGCGGACCTATCTCTTCGTGGTCGACGTCGAGACGCGCGAGGAGACGCGGCTGGACGAGGCGTACGGGACGGCGGCGGGGACGGACGGCACGTCGCTCAGCCCGGCGTGGGGCGAGTCGGGTATCGCCTTTCTCTCGAAGCGCGAGCGCCGCCCCGACGACCAGAAGGCCGTCGGCCTCTACACGATTCAGCCGGACGGAACGGGGCTCGACCGCGTCACCGGGGACGAGGTGTCGGCGAGCGCGCCGGCGTGGGGGCCGGACGGCGCGCGCCTCGCGTTCGTCGGCGGGAACCCCACGGACTGGTACGAACCGCCCGAAGTCTACGTCACTGGGGAGCGCGGGTACGCGAGCGTCTCCGGCGGTCTCGACCGGCCGGTGGCGCGGTACGCCGGGCTCTCTTGGGTAGATGACGAAACGCTCCTCACCGCGTTCGGCGACGAGGGGCGGACGCGGCTCGCGCTCCTCGACGCCGACGGCGAAGACGAGCCGAGCTGGACGTTCGGCGCGCAGGGCGACTTCGAGAGCGTCCGCCACCTCGGCACGGGCGGGAAAACGGTCGCGCTCTCCGTCACGGACCCGAGCGCGGGCCACGACGCCTACGCGCTCTCTGCGTCCGCACTCGACGACGGCGAGCCGGAGCGGCTCACGCATCTGAATCGGCCGCTCACGCGGGAGACGCCGACGCCGACCTGCGAGGACGTCCGCTGGGAGAACGAGGACGGCGACGAACTCCACGGCTACCTCTACCTCCCGCGAGACTACGACGGCGACGAGGAACTCCCGCTCGTCACGTCGATTCACGGCGGCCCCATCGCGTACGACGACCCGGCGTTCAGCTTCGACACGCTCCACTGGACGACGCAGGGGTACGCGGTCTTCCGGCCGAACTACCGGGGGAGCTCCTCCTACGGCTACGAGTTCTCCGCGGCCATCGCGGGCGAGTGGGGGCCGAAGGAGACGCACGACGTCATCGCGGGCGTCGAGCGCCTCGTCGAGTCGGGCGTCGCCGACGCCGACCGCCTCTTCGCCACCGGCTTCTCCTACGGCGGCATCACGACCGGCTACCTCGTCGCCGAAACCGACATGTTCGCGGCGGGCGCGGCCGAACACGGCCTCTACGACTACCGCTCGGCGTTCGGCACGGACGACTGTCAGAACTGGTGGGAGGCCGACTTCGGCCTGCCGTGGGACGAAGAAGAACAGTACGACGCGTCGTCGAGCATCCGCGACGTCGACCAGATGGAGACGCCGCTCCTCATCACGGCAGGGGAGAGCGACTGGCGGTGTCCGCCGACGCAGTCCGAACAGCTCTACGTCTCCTTGAAGAAACGCGACGTGCCCGCGAAGCTCGTCGTCTACCAGGACGAACATCACGCCATCGGGAGCCCGGACCGCGCCATCCACAGGTTGGAGGCAATCGACGCGTGGTTCGACGAATACGACCCGGAGGCGTCGGCAGAATAGGGGAGACATAGGAACGGCCTTCCGGCCGGCGGTCCGTTATGCCTCTATGTGTGGCCGGTACGCGCTGTATCACGACGCGGAGACGCTGAACGAGCGGTTCGGAGTGTCGAACGCGGGCGACTTCGACGCGACGTACAACGCCGCGCCGTCGGAGACGCTCCCGGTGAAGACGAACGAGCACTCAGACGCGTTTTCGGGGTTCCAGTGGGGGCTCGTGCCGCCGTGGGCGGACGACGACACGAACCCGCCGATCAACGCGCGAGCGGAGACCATCGCGGAGAAGCCGACGTTCGAAGAATCGTATCGCGAGAGGCGGTGTATCGTGCCCGTCTCCGGGTTCTACGAGTGGGCGGACGGCACGCCGTACTACCTCGAACGCGCGGACGGCGAGCCGCTGGGGCTCGCGGGCGTCTGGGCGACGTGGACGCCGGAGACGAAACAGACGGGGCTCGGGGAGTTCGGCTCGGGCGGGCCCTCCGGTGAGGCGGAACCCCGGCACTCGTTCGCGGTGGTGACGACGGAGCCGGCGGGCGTCGTCGCGGACCTCCACCACCGGCAGGCCGTCGTCGTCGAGCCGGAGAACGAGGACGCGTGGCTGCACGGCGACGACCCGCGGGAGCTGTTCGAGCCGTCCGACCCCGGCCTCGTTGCGCGCGAGGTCTCCACGGCCGTGAACGACCCGACGACGGACCACCCGGGGCTCGTCGAGGGCGTTTAGTCGCTCCCGCCGCCGTCCTGGATGCTCTCGGCGATGTCGTCGTCGACGCCGATGAGGTGGCAGACGGGGTGGCCGGGCTGGGCGACGGGGTTCTGGAGGAGGCCGGCGACGATGCCCTGGAAGGGCGCGACGACGTCTTCTTCCTTCGAGGCGAAGTGGTCGGTGACAGTACAGATGGTTTCGCCGGCGGCGACGACGTCGCCGGTGTCGACGGCGAGGTCGACGAGGCCGCCGGCGTTCGAGCGCACCCACGTCTTCTCGCGGTTCGCGTCGACGACGCGCGTCCACGTCGGCTCGACGCGCTCGCCGTCGTACATCCCGAGGTCGGTGAGGACGGATTCGATGCCGGCGAGCGCGCGCGACACGTAGCGGTCTTCGAAGCGGTGGGCTTCCCCCATCTCGACGGTGAGCGTCGGGACGCCGCGCGCGGTGCAGGCCGCGCGGATGGAGTGCCCCTCGTCGCCCGTGCCGACGAGCGTGACGTTCGCGCCGAACGCCTCGTTGAGCCGCGCGACGTCGTCGTTGTCCGTGAGGGAGGCGCGCGTGTGGAACATGGTGGTGCGGCCGCGCGTCGACGTGTGGAAGTCGAGGCCGTAGTCGCAGTGCGAGAGCACGCCGCGGTAGACGGCGTTCGCGATGCGGCTCGCCGGCTGGCCGGCCTCCTTCCCGGGGAAGAACCGGTTGAGGTCTTGGTCGTAGAGCGGGAGGTAGCGCTGCTGTGAGCCGTACGCGGGGACGTTCACGACGTGGACGACGACGAGGACGCCGTCGAGGTCCGCGGGCGCGAACCGCTCGACGGCTTCGTGGGCGACTTTGACGCCGTTGAGCTCGTCGCCGTGGACGGCGGCGGTGAGGAAGACGACGGGGCCGTCGCCGTCGCCGTTCACGACGGTGACGGGAATCTCGATGGGGTCGCCGAGGAAGGACTCGTGCACCGGATAGTACGCGTGGTGGGTCTCGCCCGCGGGGACGTCCTGCCCGCCCCACTCGAACGTGCCGGAGTTCATAGCGGGTGGTCGTCGGGTGACTACTTGGCCGTGTCGCCCGGCCGGTCTCGTCCCGTAGGTTCAAGCGTCGCGGCGTCGAAGTCGCACGGTATGAGCATCAAGTACGCCGACTTCGTCGACGAGTCCTACGAACCGACCGCCGAGGACCTCGTCTGCACGTTCCGCCTCGTCCCCGGCGAGGGCCTCACGTTGGCGGAGGCCGCGGGCCGCGTCGCCTCCGAGTCCTCGAACGGGACGTGGGCGGCGCTCGACGCCCCCGAACGCGTCCGCGAACTCTCCGCGATTGCCTTCGACCTGGCGGGCGACGCCGACGGCGGGGAGGTTCAGGTGGCGTACCCGGACGCGCTCTTCGACCCGGGCAATATGCCGCAGATTCTCTCCTGTATCGCGGGGAACATCCTCGGGATGAAGGCCGTCGACACGATTCGCCTGCTGGACTGCGAGTGGCCGGCGTCGCTCGCGACGTCCTTCCTCGGCCCGCAGTACGGCCCCGACGTGAAGACGGAGATTCTGGACGCGGAGGGTCGGCCGCCGACGGCGACGGTGCCGAAGCCGAAAGTCGGATTGAACACGGAGGAGCACGCCGACGTGGGCTACGAGGCGTGGATGGGCGGCGTCGACCTCCTGAAGGACGACGAGAACCTCACGGACCAGTCGTTCAACCGCTTCGACGCGCGCCTGAAGCGGTCGCTCGAACGCCGCGACGAAGCACAGGAAGCGACGGGCGAAGCGAAGGACTACCTCGTGAACATCACGGACGAGACGAACGTCATGCTGGAGCGCGTCGACGAGGTCGCCGCGCAGGGCGGCGGGTTCGTCATGGTCGACGTCGTCACGGCGGGCTGGTCGGCCGTGCAGTCGGTGCGCGAACGCTGCGAGGAGCAGGGCCTGGCGATTCACGCGCACCGCGCGATGCACGCGGCGTTCGACCGCCTCCCCGAGCACGGCGTGTCGATGCGCGTCCTCGCGCAGGTCGCGCGCATCGTCGGCGTCGACCACATCCACACCGGAACCGCCGGGTTCGGGAAGCTGGAGAACGAGGATACCGTGGGGATTAACGCGTGGCTCGCGAGCGACTTCCACGGCGTCTCGCCTGTTCTTCCGGTTGCGTCCGGCGGCCTCCACCCCGGCATCGTCGAACCGCTCCTCGACACCACGGGCACGGACGTGATGGTGCAGGCCGGCGGCGGCATCCACGGCCACCCCGACGGCACGCGCGCCGGCGCGAAGGCGTTCCGCCAGTCGATTGACGCGTACGTCGCGGGCGTGCCCGTCGGCGAGTACGCGGACGACCACCCTGAGCTCGCCGCGGCGCTCGCCGAGTGGGGGACGGAATCACCGCGCTAAGAAGAACCAACGAAGACGGGCGTCCGGTGATCGCTGACGAGGCGGCCGGAACGCCCACAGAGGCACAGCCGGTGGCGAACCACCAGCGTGTGTGGGTAGGGAACTCACACTCATTAATCCACCCACCGGCGGATGACGCAACCCACGGTACTAGGGCATGGAATTTTCGGTGGTTTATACGGCGGTGACGGTGGGGTTTATGATGACGCGGAGTCCAGACGTGATAGATGACTGGGGGTACGGTCGACGAACTCGTGCGATTGGTGAGCCAGCGACGCCCCCTCCTCGACGAGCTGCGAGCGGGCGAGACGACGAAAGCCGACCTCGTCGCGTCCCTCGACGCGTCCCGGTCGACCATCGACCGCGCCGTCCGCGAACTGGAGTCCGTGGACGTCGTGACGCGCCGGCACGGCCGCGTGCAGTTGACGCTCGCCGGCCGCCTCGTCCTCGACGCCTACCACGGCCTGCGCGACGCCGTCGACGGCGTGGAGCGCGCGAACGGCCTGCTCACCCACCTCCCCGCGGACGCGCCGTTCGACCCCGAGTTCTTCGCCGGCGCGAACGTCGTCAACGCCGACGAGACCTCTCCCTACCGGCCCGTCACGACGATGGAGGAGATCATCCGGGAAGCCGACACCGTCCGGTCGTACGCCACGACGGTCGTCCCCGGCCTCATCGACGCGTTCACGGACGGCATCTTCGACGGCCGCCTCGACGTGGAGATGGTCGTCACCGACGCCGTCCTCGACACGCTCGTCGCCGAGCACTCCGACGCCCTCCGCGCGACGCTCGACTCCGGTCGCCTCACGCTCCTCTCCCGCGAGCAGTGCGTCCCCTACGGCTTCTTCATCGCGTGCTGCCCCGGCGACGACCGCGTCGGCGTCGTCACCGCCGGCGACCACGGCTACGTCGCCGCCGTCGAGAACGACCACCCCGACGCCGTCTCCTGGCTCGACGGCCTCTTCGAGAGCGTTCGCGCCGGCGCAACCCCCGTCGACGCCGCCCCGTGACGCCGACGTAACTGCCACGCCTTTACCCGTGGACGGCCACACTCGACGTGTGAGCAGTCCCCCCGAGACGACCGGCATCCACCACGTCACGAACATCTGCACCGACATGGCGGAGACGAAGGCGTTCTACGAGGACGTCCTCGGCTTCCACACCGTGAAGCGGACGGGGAACTACGACGACCCCGGCACCCCGCACTACTACTTCTCCAGCACGCCCGAGGGCGAACCCGGCACGAACGTCACGTACTTCGAGTACCCCGACGACGACGGCGACCCCGGCCCCGGCGCGAGCCACCACTTCGCGCTCGGCGTCGAGGACGAAGAGGCCCTCCGCGAGTGGCGCGACTACCTCCGCGACGAGGGAGTCAGAGTCTCCGACGTCCGCGACCGAACCTACTTCGAGAGCATCTACTTCGCCGACCCCGACGGCCTCACCATCGAGCTCGCCACGAACGGCCCCGGCTTCGCCGTCGACGAAGCCGAACCCGGGAGCGAGTTCGTCGAACCGCCCGAACGCTAGGTATCGACCGGTGACCCCACCGACACTACTTACCGGGTGGGGGACGCGTTCCAGCATATGATTCGGGCACGCGGGCTGGAGAAGACCTACGGGTCCGTGCGGGCCGTGCGCGGCATCGACCTCGACGTGGACGAGGGCGAGGTGTTCGGGCTCGTCGGGCCGAACGGAGCGGGGAAGACGTCGACCCTGAAGATGCTGTCGGGCCTGGTCGAACTGTCTGCTGGGGAGGCGACGGTCGCGGGCTACGACTCGCAGGACGCGGAGATGCGGACGGAGCTCGGCTTTCTCCCCGAGGAGTCGCCGCTCTACGAGGAGATGACGCCGACGTCCTACCTCCGGTTCTTCGCGGACCTCTACGACGTGCCGCGGGACGTGGCGGACGAGCGGATGGCGGACGTGCTCGACCGCCTCGACCTCGACGTGCGGGACCGGCCGGTCGGGGATTTCTCGAAGGGGATGAAGCGGAAGGTCGCCATCGCGCGGTCGCTCGTGAACGACCCGTCCGTGCTCGTGTACGACGAGCCGGCGTCGGGGCTCGACCCCGTGACGCAGCACACGCTGGAGGAGTTCACGCGCGAGCTGGCGGCGGACGGGAAGACGGTGTTGTTCAGCGCGCACGACCTCCACCGAGTCGAGGCGGTCTGCGACCGCATCGGCATCCTCGTGGACGGCGAGATTGCCGCGCGCGGGACGATGGACGAGATCCGCGGCGAGTTCGGCGAGGTCGAGTACCGCGTCACTACCTCCGTACCGGTGACGGGGAGCGAGGAGCGAGACGGCGCGCACGTCGTCGTCCTCCCCGACATGGACGCCGTCGAGGAAATTCGGACAGAAGCGCACGCGGCGGGTGGGGAGGTGCGCGACATCCGCACGCGGGAGTCCGACCTCGAAGACGTCTTCCTCGCGGTCGCGGGGAGATGAACCTCCGGAAGACGCTCCGCATCTCGCGGTGGGAGGTCGCGAAGGGCGCGGGGTCGATGGGGCGGCGGACGGCCGTCGCGCTCGTCGTCCTCCTCGTCGTCCTCGCGGGCGTCACGGCGGCGCTCGCCGCGACGCAGCCGTCGCCCGAACAGGGCGTCTACCGCGTCGCCGTGACCGACGACGACGCGTACCGACCGGTCGTCGAGGAGAGCGCGTCCCTCCGCGCGGTCCCCCCCGGCACGCCGGTCGGGAGCGGGGCCGAACTCCAAGCCGACGACGGCCGCGTCACCTACGCGGACACCGAGAAGGGGCGAGCGGCCGCGGCGGCCTTCCGACGCGCCGTCACCGCCTACAACGACCGCCTGATGGCGGAAGAGGACGACCGGGCCGCCGCGTTCCCCGTCTCCGTCACCCTCACCTACGCCGAACAGGACACCGGCGTCACCGCCGGCGCTGGCGGGAGCGGCGGCGGAACCGCAGGTGGCGGCGGTGGAACCGCGGGCGGCGGCTCCGGCTCCGGTGGCGGGGCGACGGACGGCGGCGGAACCGCGGGCGGAGGCAGTAGCGGCGGCGGTGCGGGGTCAGGTTCGGGGAGCGGTGGCGTGGGCGGCGGCGGGCTGCCGGGCCTCGGCGGGTCGCTCGGCGGCGCGCAGTCCGGGACGCCCGGCCAGCTCTCCTCGCCGTTCCCGCTGACGTCGCTCGTGCTCGCGTTCGCGTTCCTCCTCCCGTTGAACGTCGTCATCCAGGCGTACGGGTCGAGCGTCATCGACGAGCGCATCAACCGGCGGGGTGAGCTTCTGTTGGTCTCACCGGTCTCCCGCGGGGATATCGTCGTCGGGAAGACGCTCCCCTATCTCCTCGGCGCTATCGGGGTGAGCGCGGTCATCGCGGCGGCCGTCGGCGGCGGCGCGCTCTCCGTGCTCGCCGTCGCACCGCTCGCCGGCCTCTTCCTCGGGACGACGTTCCTCGGCGCGCTTCTCGCGCGCTCCTACAAGGAACTCACGTTCGTCACGGTGACGGTGAGCGTGACGCTCACGGCGTACGCGTTCGTCCCGGCGGTCTTCACGGACGTCCACCCAATCGCCGCTATCAGCCCGCTCAGCCTCGTCGTGAAAGACCTCCTCGGCGAACCCATCGGGGTCGGCGAGTTCGTGCTCGCGACCCTCCCCGTCTCCCTCGCCGCGCTCGTCTCCTTCGTCCTCGGCGCGGGCATCTACCGAGAGGAAGACCTCTTCACGCAGAAGCCGATTCCCGGGAAGGCGATGGACGCCCTCGCCGCGCCGGTCACGTCGCTCGCGCGCGTGCCGCTCTGGACGGCGCTCCTCATCCCGTTCGTCCTCCTCGCCGAGCTCTTCGTCGTCGCCATCGCGTTCGTCCTCCCCACGGGGCTCGCCGTCGTCGGCCTCCTCGTCGGCGTCTCGCTCGTCGAGGAAGCCGCGAAGAGCCTCCCCGTCCGCGCGGGCTTCGCGCACGCCCGCTTCCCCGACACCACGAAGAGCGCGCTCGTCGTCGGCGTCCTCGCCGGCGTCGGGTTCTTCGCCGGCGAGAAGCTCACGCTCCTCGTTCAGCTCGTCGGCCTCCCCTCCCTCGACGTCGGGCGCGCGGCCTTCACGTCGGCGAGCGCCGGCCTCGACCCGCTCCTCCTGCTCGCCGCGCCGCTCGTCTTGCACACGGTCACGGCGACGGTGTCCGCGCTCGGCGCGCGGCGCTCCCGCGCCACCTACCTCGCGGCGTACGGGGGCGCGGTCGTGATTCACGTCGCCTACAACGCCGCCGTGCTGGGGGTGCGGCTGTGACCCGCCTCGTCGTCGCGAAGCGCGAGCTCGCCTCCCTCCGCGCGGAGAAGACCATCGTGCTCGCTATCGCCATTCAGCTCTTCGTCGCCGCGTTCTCCGGGTTCCTCGTCGTCGGCCTCGTCAGCCTCTACGAGCCCGGCGCGACCGGCGGCGGCTACACCGTCGACGTCGGCGTCGCGGGGAACGCCACCGACGACCTCGCGCCCGTCGTCGACGCCGCCAGCGAACGCCGCGTCAGCACCTTCGAGACCGAGACGGCCGCCCGCGACGCCTTCGAGCGCGGCCGCGTCGACGCGCTCATGCTCGCCACCGAACGCCCGAACGGCCGCGTCGCCGTACAGGCCATCGCCCCGGAGGGGAGCTTCCGGACGACGCTCATCGTCACCCAGCTCAAGGACGCCCTCCAGGAGTTCGAGCGCCAGCGCCGCGCCGAACTCGACGGCCGCCTCCACCGCCAGCCGCTCGACGTCCCCGACGAGGTCCCCGCGAACCCCTACTTCGGGTTCGCCTACACGGTCCTCGTCCCCCTCCTGATGGTCCTCCCCGCGTTCATCTCGGGCTCTATCGCCGCGGACTCACTCGCCGAGGAGCGCGAACGCGGCACGTTAGAGCTCCTCCGCGTCGCCCCGCTCTCCCTCCCCGAAATCGTCGACGGGAAAGCGCTCGCCTTCGCGGGCATCGCCCCCGTGCAGGCGGCCGTCTGGCTCGGCCTCCTCGCGCTCAACGGCATTCAGGTCGCCCACCCGCTCGCCCTCCTCTGCTTCGTCGCCGCCGCCGCCACCGTCCTCGTCGGCGCGGGCGAAGCCCTCGCGCTCCGCGTCCCAGATAGAAGAGACGCCCAGCTCCTCTACTCGTTCGGCGCGCTCGCCGCCATCGGCGCGGCCAGCCTCCTCCCGGAGTCGCCCGCGAACGTCGCCGCGAAACTCGCCATCGGCAGCCCCACGCTCGTCACGTGGCTCACGCTCGCCGGCCTCGTCGCCGTCGCCGCCGCCGTCTACGCCGGCTTCCGCCGCGCCACGAGCGACTACGGACCCTGACGTCGTCGTTCGCCGGCACACCACGTTTTTACTGCCGGCCGCGAGACCCACCGCGTATGGAGTACACGACGTTCGGCCGGACCGGCGTGGAGGTCTCCGAGCTCTGCCTCGGCTGCATGAGCTTCGGGACCTCGGAGTGGCGCGACTGGGTGCTCGACGAGGAGGAGTCCCGGGAGATCATCGAGCGCGCCATCGACCTCGGCATCAACTTCTTCGACACCGCGAACATGTACAGCGAGGGCGAGTCCGAGCGCGTCCTCGGGAACGTCCTCGACGACTACGACCGCGACGAGCACGTCGTCGCCTCGAAGGTCTACCACCCGATGGGCGACGACCCGAACGCCAGCGGCCTGAGTCGAAAGAGCATCGAGCAGGAGCTCGAGAACTCCCTCGATAGGTTAGGAATGGACACCGTCGACCTCTACCAGATCCACCGCTGGGACGACCAGACGCCCATCGAGCAAACCCTCTCGGCGCTCGACGACGCCGTCCGGCGAGGCGAGGTCCGCTACCTCGGCGCGTCCTCGATGTGGGCGCACCAGTTCGCCGACGCGCTCGCCGCGTCGGAACGCGAGGGCCTGGAGGCCTTCGTCTCCATGCAGAACCACTACAACGCCGTCTACCGCGAAGAAGAGCGAGAGATGCTCCCGCTCTGCGAGAAGGAGGGAATCGCCGTGATGCCCTGGTCGCCGCTCGCCCGCGGCTACCTCACCCGCCCCCACGAGGACGTCCGCGCGACGACCCGCGGCCAATCGGAGGAGTACCTCTACGAACACCCCTACCGCGAGGGCGGCGGCCCCGAAATCAACGAGCGCGTCCGCGAACTCGCCGCCGAGAGAGGGGTGAAGATGGCGCAGATCGCGCTCGCCTGGCTCCTCCACAAGGACTGGGTCACCACCCCCATCGTCGGCACCACCAGCGTCGAACACCTCGAAGATGCCGTCGAAGCCACCGAGCTCAAACTCTCCGAGAGCGACATGGAGTACTTAGAGGAACCCTACGAGCCCGTTCGCGTCTCCGGGCACGTGTAACAGCATCGTTCCATCGGCCGTCCCGCGAACCGAGTGGTCACGACGAGCCGTGGTCGCCGTCGAGGTACGACGCACCGTATTCGCCAGCAAACGCGTATTCACTGGGAAAGACCGGATCGGTCGTGGCCGTCCAGAGGTCGTTGATTCGACGTTCGACCGTCTCCAGAACGCATCGGAGGACGGCCGTTGGATCCGGCGGGTACGAGGCGTCGACGGCGGCCGCTTCGGACGGCGTAGGTGGGACGTGGAAGTGATCGCGCGTGTTGTGCGTGTTCGGATGCCGGTCCCAGCGACACGACCACTGTTCACCGGCCCACTCTTCGAAATACTGGACGTTGAAATCGCCGTTCAAGCGAAGCCGCAACTCGAGACGGGACGCGTCGACGACGTCCGGATAGTAACGGTGGTCGAACGCCGCGACGACCCGGTCTTCTTTTTCGCTGGGGAAATACTGGACCGTCTCGACGAGCGAGAGGTCGGCGAGATACCGGCCGAGGATTCGGAGCCGTTCCTCGTTCAGGTCGTCACCGCGCTCCATCAGGGGAACGAGGACGCGGGTGCTGGCTCGGAGCCGGATTCGAGCCGGAGCTTCGCCTCGTGCAGCTCACGCAGGCGTCGAGTGACCGCGCGCCACTCACTCAGTCGGTCGTACGCCTCGTCGAGATCGTCGTACTCGACGTCGGCGAGGACGACCGAACCGGGGGACGCAGCCTCGAAGTGTCCGGAAAGCTCGCGTTCCCGTTCACGATACGCTTCGATCGCGTCCGCGACCGCTGCTGGCGTCTCGAACTCGCGCGCGAGCTCGGTGACGCGCCGGAACTCGAAGTACGCCTCGTTACGCACGAAGAGCGCGGGGTTGTCCGCGACTTTCTCGAGGACGCCGAGGTCGACGAACCATTCGAGATGCGGACGCGCACCCTCTTTCGTGCAGTCCGCACGCCCGGCGATGTCCGCAACCGACGTCGGCGCTGTGAGTGTCGTCGCGACTTCGTAGACGCGGTCCTTCACCGTCCGGCCTTCGACGGCCGCATCCCATTCTCCGGTAAGGTCGATATCCGGTGGGTTGTCCCCGCTCATCGCTTCCCGCTACGCCTTGCGCCCACATTAATTTGCGCCCTCAAAGATATCTTATTGGACTGTCCGGGATGCTGGTTCTGCCTCGACCAGTTCTTTCACTCTTGAGTCTCGCAACCGGCGGCGAGGAGCGGGAGACAGTCGTGTACGCGCGTCGGTCTGAGGCGCGTCAGAGCCAGCAGTCGGGTGCGTTCGGAGGGGCTGCTGTGTGTGCGTGGATCACGTCGCTGATGCGGACCCAGAGTCCGTAGTAGTCGCCGTTCCGTTCGAGGGAACTCTTCTGGGAGACGCGGTCGGCGAAGTCGTGAAGTGCGGGTGGGATACCGCAGGTGTGGTGGACGCCGTCTTCGAGAGCGTCGTCGACGATGGCGCGTTCGTCGGCGGGGAGGTCGGCGTAGTGGACGACGGTCACGCCGTCCGTCGAAGTGTCGGGTTCGGAAGTGGGTTCGGTGGCGACGACGGCGTCGTGCGGCATCCCGTCGACACAGCCGGCGAGCGCGGTCGCGGTGACGCTCACGACTCCTGTGAGGAGCCGGCGGCGAGAAGGGCGAGAGCGCATACCGTAGTCGTGTTCGCTGGCCGGGAAGCGTCGTCTCCTCAGGCGCGCGGGCCGGCGGTGAGGTAGACGGCGGCGATGGCGAAGAGGACGCCGGCGCTCTTGCGGAGGGTGAGGTCGTCGCCGAGGAAGAGGATGCCGGCGAGCGAGCTGGTGACGAGGAACATCCCGAAGACGGGGACGACGATGCTGACGGGGCCGGTGGAGAGGGCTTTGTAGTAGGCGAGGATGCCGACGGTGAGGCAGACGCCGGCGGCGGCGACGTAGGGGATGCGCGGGTGTGTGAGGTAGTCGACGACGGGGAGGCCGGTGTAGAGGACGACGCCGATGGTACCGAGGACGAGGATGGCGTTGGCGACGAGGGCGGCGACGGTGGAGGGGATGCCGCCGGGGCCGGTGGCGATCTTCATCAGCGGCGCGACGAAGGTGTAACCGGCGAGCGCGACGAGCGCCCACTTGAGATAGTCCATACCGGGAGAAGGGAGAGCGGCTGGAAATCGGTGTCGACTCGCGGAGATGTGCCGCCGGCGTCGGTGTCGGCGAGGTGCGTGTGGCGTCGTCGACGTGCAGCGCGGAGCGTCGACGACGCGGGACGTAGGGTGTGGGACGGGGTGCGACGACGCTACGCGTCTTCGAGCGGCACCCACTCGGTGGGAGTGGCGGAGATGCCGGTGACGCGGGCTTCGCGGACGCCGTCGTCGGTGAGCCGGATTTCGAGTCGGCCGTCGAAGAGCTGGCTGAGGGTGTTGACGACCTGGTCGTCGTGGCTGTCGGGGTCGATGGAGAAGAGGCCGAGCCAGTCGCGGCTCTGAATCTGGCTCGTGAAGACGTGGAGGAAGCGGAAGAGCCGCTGGAGGTCGACGTACATCAAGAGCGGGGAGAGGGAGTCGAAGCCGATGCGGAGGCGGTCGACGCCGCGTTCTTCGGCTTCGCGCGCGATCTCCGAGAACTGGATGCCGACGCCGGTGAGGTCGCCGGGCGAGGAGACGAAGTGCGCGAAGTCGAGGTTCTCCTCGCCGCCGCTGCGCGAGCTGACGCAGTCGATGACGCGGAGGAAGGTGCCGTCGTCGACGAGCGGGCGGTACTCTTCGGCGACGTCCGAGGCGGGAGTTCGGGAGGTGACGACGACCGCGCCTTCGTCGTCGTCGGTGCCGCGCGCGAGCAGGCGGAGCAGGAGCTGTCGCTTCCCAGTCATCGCCTGACCGCTCACGAGGAGGTTCGTCCCCGGTTCGACCTCCGCGAGCAACTCCTGGGGGAGTACGCCGTCGAGCGTGTATGGTTTAGCTGCTGGATGCACCGACATCGAACCCAACTATCCGTTGGTGTTCGTACGCTCACGACACATAAGTATGTGCGGGATAGCGCGGGAACGACTCCGACCGACAGTCGCGTGCAGAAGTGGACGAACGGTCAGTCTGTCGCGGGTGCGGGGGTGACGCCCGCGAGTTCGTTGAACGTCGCGATGTCGGTGTCGGTGCCGGCGACGACGAGCGCGTCCCCGGTCCGGATGCGGAAGTCCGGGCCGAGGTCGGTGTGGACGTCGTCGTCGCGCTCCACGGCGACGACGGTGCAGCCGGTTCGCGAGCGGATGTCGGCTTCGGCGAGCGTCAGTCCCTCGAAGCCGGGGGCGTCGGTGCGGACGATATCGACCTGGGTGTCGAGCGTCATGACGTCCTCGCCGAGGAGGGTGGCGGCGAGCATCCGGCCGCTGACGCGGGAGAGCGTGAGGACGTAGTCCGCGCCGGCGGCGTAGATGCGGTTCGCGGCCTCGGCTTCGTTCGCGCGGCAGATGATGTCGAGGTCGGCGGCGAACTCGCGCGCGACGAGCGTGGAGAAGACGGTGCTGGAGTCGTCGCCGAGCGCGAGGATGAGGGCGTCGGCGTCGCCGAGGTCGGCGGCTTCGAGCGTCTCCGTCTCGGTGACGTCGCCGACGACGTCGACGTCGTCGCCGTCGACGCGGTCGACGAGCGTGGCGTCGATGTCGGTGCGTTCGAGGGATTCGTGGACGATGGAGCCGACTTCGCCCGCGCCGGCGACGACGACGCGCCCGTGGTCGCGGTCGTACCGCGGGTCGGCGAGCGTGTACCGCTTGAGAGATTCGAGGGCCTCGCGAGAGCCGGCGACGAGGAGGATGGTGTTCCGGTGGAGTTCGCGGGCGGGCGGCGGGCCGGCGACGAACTCGCCGGCGAACCACGCCCCGATGACGTTCACGCCGGTCCGCTCGCGGATGCCGGCGTCGGCGAGCGTCGCGCCGTCCAGCTCGCTGTCGGACTGGATGGGGATTTCCGCGATTTCGAAGTCCGAGCCGATTTCGACGGTCTCTCCGAGGTCGGGCGTGATGGCGGACGTGACTCTGTCGGCGAGGCTGCGCCCGAGGATGACGTGCGGGCTGAGCACGCGGTCCGCGCCGGCGAGCCGGATGTAGCGGCCGCCCGCGGGGTCCTGGACGAACCCGACGAGCTCGACGTCGGGCGCGACTTCGCGGACGGAGAGCGCGACGATGGCGTTCGCCTCGTCGCCGCCGTCGAGCACGACGGCGCGGGCGTCGTCGACGCAGGCGCGTTCGAGCGTGCGTTCCTCCTCGGGGTCGCCGGCGACGACGGTGCGGCCGGCTTCGTGGAGTTCTCGCGCGCGTTCTTCGTCGTCGAGGACGATGACGTGGTCGACGCCCTGCGCGTCGAGTTCGTCGACGAGCGTGTCGCCGCGCGGCGTGAACCCGCAGATGACGACGTGGTCGGTGACGTCGACGCGCGTCGGCGGCTCGACTTCGAGCCGGCGTTCGATCCACGGGACGACGAAGATCGGGAGGGCGAGGAAGACGAGGAGGATGCCGGTGAACTGCATGACGACCATGAGGACGAGCATCGGCGCGCTCTGCCAGCCGGCGTCCTCGCCGTACCCCGTCGTCGTGAAGGTCTCGACGACGACGTGGAGGGAGTAGAGGAGGGAGCGCGGGCGGCCTTCGAAGGTCGCCATGCCGTAGGCGTAGGCGAGCGTGCAGGCCACGGTGACGGCGGCGACGAGCGCGAGGTAGCCGGCGACGCGCCGCTGCTGGCGGTCCATGCCGGGAGCGTCCGCGCGGGCGACAGATAA
Source organism: Halocalculus aciditolerans (assembly GCF_014647475.1). Lineage (NCBI taxonomy): Archaea > Methanobacteriati > Methanobacteriota > Halobacteria > Halobacteriales > Halobacteriaceae > Halocalculus > Halocalculus aciditolerans. Next base: position 524,631 of record NZ_BMPG01000002.1, read on the forward strand.
ATCCCGAACGTTCAATCCGCTCGCGCACCGACGTCCCCTGTGTCACTCGCTACTGCGCTCGCGGGGTTCGTCGTGGACGCGTCGCTCGGGAGTTGGCTCGGCGCGATGGCCTTCTTCTCCTTCGTCGCCGCGCCGACGACGTTCCGCGTGCTCGACGACGACGCGGGCCGCGTCGTGAACGCCATCTTCCCGACGTACTACGTCGTCGGCGTCGCGCTCGGCGCGCTCGCGGTCGTCGCGTGGGCGGCGCTGGGCGCTCTGAGCGCAGCGCCCTCGCTCGGCGTGCCGGCGATGGCGCTCGTCGGCGTGCTCTGTCACGCCTACGCGCGCTGGGCGCTCGTCCCGAAGATGGAGGCCGCGGGCGACGACGCGTTCGCGACCTATCACAAGCAGTCGGTCGGGCTGAACGGCGTCGCGATACTCGCCGTCACGCTCGCTCTGCTCGCCGCGCAGTTCTGATTACGCGCTCGGCTCGGAGCCGGCGTCCTCGACGCGCTGCCCGCGGTGCCCACAGCTCGTCCCGTCGACGGTGAGCGCCGTCGGCATCACCACCGGCTCCTCGGCTCACGGATGAGGGACCGCTGACCCGGCCGTCGAACCACCGGCAGGGCTCCGAGAATGACTTTCGAAACCAAACCACGTACGAAGAGCCTCGAATCGCGTCCTCCCGCCGAGATACCGGGTTCTGATACCTCCTCAGTAGTGTGCAGTGTTCGGAGAATCGGCGTTTGATCGGCGAGTTCCCGAATCTTCTGAGGTTCGCCGCGCTGGATTCGTATTTTCGTAACGGGAACTGCATTAAACGAGGTCCACGTAGCGTGGGGTAATGAGCGAACAGACCGGAACGATCGACGTGATGGGGATGTCCTGTGCGAGCTGTTCGGGGAGCGTGCGGGACGCCGTCGCCGCGCTCGACGGGGTGTCGTCGGCGAGCGCGAACTTCGCGACGGACGGCGCGACCGTGACGTACGACCCGGAGCGCGTCTCGATGGCGGAGATTTACGACGCCATCCGCGGGGCGGGCTACGACCCGGTCTCCGAGACGGTCACGGTCGCCATCACGGGGATGACGTGTGCGAACTGCGCGAGCACGAACGAGACGGCGCTGGAGGGCGTTCCCGGCGTCATCGAGGCGGACGTGAACTTCGCGACGGACGAAGCGCGCGTGACCTACAACCCTTCGATGGTGTCGCTCGACGACCTCTACGACGCCGTCGAGGACGCGGGCTACGAGCCCGTGCGGGAGTCGGGAGCCGACGGCGGGGAGGGGGGTGCCGTCGACGAGGCGCGTTCCGCGGAGCTCGCGCGGCAGAAACGCCTCAGCCTCCTCGGCGCGGCGTTCACCGCGCCGCTCCTCGCGCTCATGGCCGTCCACCTGCTCTCACCGGGCACCGTTCCCGACACGATTCCGGGGACTGCGCTGCCGTTCGGTCTCGTGCCGTTCGCGCTCGCGACGCCCGTGCAGGTCCTGCTCGGCCGCGAGTTCTACGAGAACTCCTACCACGCGGTCTGGAAGAACCGGTCGGCGAACATGGACGTGCTCGTGGCGCTCGGGTCGACGACGGCGTACGCGTACAGCGTCTTCGTGCTCGCCGGCGTGCTCCCGGGCGAGCTCTACTTCGACACGGCGGCGTTCGTCCTGCTCTTCGTAACGGTAGGAAACTACTTCGAGGCGCGGACGAAACACCGCGCGGGCGACGCGCTGCAGGAGCTCCTCGAACTCGAAGCCGACGAGGCGACGGTACTGGAGGACGGCGAGGAGCGGGCGGTCGACGTCGACGACATCGCGGTCGGCGACCGCCTGCTCGTCCGACCGGGGGAGAAGGTCCCGACGGACGGCGTCGTCGTCGAGGGGCAGTCCTCGGTGGACGAGTCGATGGTGACGGGCGAGTCCGTGCCAGTGGAGAAGTCGGTCGGCGACGACGTGGTGGGCGGGACGGTGAACGAGAACGGCCGGCTCGTCGTGGAGGCGACGGCGGTCGGCGCGGACACGGCGCTCCAGCGCATCGTGCAAACGGTGAAAGAGGCGCAGTCGCGACAGCCGGACGTACAGCGGGTCGCGGACCGCATCAGCGCGTACTTCGTGCCCGCGGTCGTGGTGAACGCGCTCGTCTGGGGAGTGCTCTGGTACGCGTGCCCGGGCGCGCTCGCGGGGTTCGTGGAGTGGCTGCCGCTCTGGGGGCTCACTGGTGGCGGGCCGGCGGTGGTCGGCGGCGCGGTGACGGCGTTCGAGTTCTCCGTGCTCGTCTTCGCGTCAGCGGTCCTCATCGCGTGTCCGTGCGCGCTCGGCCTCGCGACGCCGGCGGCGACGATGGTCGGGACGGCGCTCGGCGCGCAGAACGGCGTCCTGTTCAAGGGCGGCGACGTCCTCGAACGCGTGCAGTCCGTCGACACGGTCGTCTTCGACAAGACGGGAACGCTCACGACGGGCGAGATGACGCTCACCGACGTCGTCGCGCTCGACCGGACCGCGGCGGACGGCGGCGAGCGAACGGACGGTTCGCGAGGGACGTCGGAGCTCCGCTCCGACGGAGGGGCGGTGGCGAGCGGCGGCGGCGCGGACGCCGAGACGACGCCCGCGGAAACCCGCCTGCTACGTGCGGCGGCGAGCGCGGAGCGCGGGAGCGAACACCCGCTCGGCGAGGCGCTCGTCGACGGCGCAGCGGAGCGAGGCATCGACCTCACGCATCCCGAGACGTTCGAGAGCGTCCCCGGGCACGGCATTCTCGCGTCCGTGGACGGCCACCGGGTTCTCGTCGGGAACCGCGCGCTCTTCGACCGCGAGGGGATTTCGGTTGACGCGGCCGAGTCGACCATCGAGGACGTCGCGTCGCAGGGGAAGACGCCGGTGCTCGTCGCCATCGACGGCGACTTCGCGGGCGTGCTCGGCGTCGGCGACACGGTCCGCGAGACGGCGAAGGAGACGGTACAGGAACTCCTCGACCGCGGGCTGGGCGTCCGCCTCCTCACGGGCGACAACGAGCGGACGGCCGCGGCGGTCGCCGCCGAGCTCGACATTCCCAGCGGGTGCGTCCGCGCGGACGTCCGTCCGGAAGAGAAGGCCGAGGTCATCGACTCCCTGCGGACGCCGGGGACGCGCGTGATGATGGTCGGCGACGGCGTGAACGACGCGCCCGCGCTCGCCGCCGCGGACGTCGGCGTCGCCGTCGGTTCCGGGACGGACGTCGCCATCGAGGCGGCGGACGTCACGCTGATGCGCGACGACCCCTCGGACGTCGTGAAAGCCATCAACATCTCCGAGGCGACGCTGCAGAAAGTGAAGCAGAACCTCTTCTGGGCGCTCGGGTACAACACGCTCGCCATCCCGCTCGCCTCGCTCGGTCTCCTCCAACCCGCGCTCGCCGCGGCCGCGATGGCGTTCTCCTCGATGAGCGTCCTGACGAACAGCCTCCTCTTCCGGAACTACGACCCGAGCGAGCGGTACGAACGCCGCTGACTACTCTTTCTTCGTCGCCTTGTAGCCGACTTCTGCGATAGCGTCCTCGATGTCCTCGGCGTCGGCGTCGCCCTCGACGGTCGCTTCTTCGTCTGCGAGCGAGACGTCGACGTTCCGCGTGCCGGTGACGCCGTCGATCGCGCTCGTCACGACGCGCGAACAGCCTTCGCAGGTCATCCCCTCGATGTCGAACTTCTGGGACATATCCCGACGTACGACCCACCAATAATTCAGTGTTTTGGTTGCTTGAAAATAATTCGGGCGGGGGCGCTATATACCTCGGGCCGTAAGCTGACGGCATGCGGACGCTGGACGACATCGACCGCGAGATTCTGCGCTTGCTCGCCGCCGACGCGCGACGGCCGTACAGTGAGATCGCGGAGGCGGTGGACCGCTCCCCGCCGACCGTCTCGGAGCGCATCGACCGCCTCCAGGAGCTCGGCGTCGTCCGCCGGTTCACGGTGGACATCGACCGCTCCCTCCTCGACACCGGGACGCCGATTCTCCTCGACGTCGAGGTGAAGCCCGCGGAGGTCGAATCCGTGCGGGCGGCGCTCGCGGAGTCCGACCGCGTCGAGCACGTCTTCGTGACGGCGGACGCCCGCGTCGTCGCGCAGGTCTACGTCCCCGACGGCGGCGTGCGGACGTTCCTCGCGGAGAACGTCCCGTTCGACGCGGTCCGCGAGTACGACGTCTCCCTGCTGAGCGAGAGCGACTGGACGCCGCGCGTCGGCGAGGCGGAGCTCGCGCTCACCTGCGCGGAGTGCGGAAACACCGTCACGGCCGAGGGGGAGTCCCTCCGCGTGGACGGAGAGCGGTACCACTTCTGCTGTCCGTCCTGCCTCGACCGGTTCGAGTCGACGTACGAGCGGTTGAGCGGCGGCGCGTGAGTAGCGTAAGGCCCTAACGTATCCCCCGCAAAAGCCGGGTATGAGCACGACGCTCACCGTGGACGGCATGAACTGCGATGGCTGTGCGGACATCATCACCGGCGCGCTCGAGGAAGTCAGCGGCGTCGACGACGCGAGCGCGGACCTCGACGCGAAGACGGTCTCGGTCGACGGCGACGCCGACGCCGACGACCTGCTCGAAGCAGTCGAGTTCGCCGGCTACGACGCGTCAATCGACGAGGCCGCCGACGAAACTGACGACGCCGACGAGGAGGCTGACGCCGAGGCCGCCGACGACGAGGGCGACGCCGACGACGAGGAGTAAGACGTCACCCCCCGGTTTTCTCTCGAACGCTCGACCGACGAGCGGCCGCTCCGCGATTCCCCGGCGACCGCTCCTCCGTCGTCCGAACGCGCGTGGTCGAGTTTCTTCGCCCCGCGGTTCGACTGTCGATATGTTCGGAGCACTATTCACTTCGGGGAGAATAGACGGGCAGCAATGGACGACCTCACCGGGTTCCAGCGAGACCTCTTCTACGTCGTCGCCGGCCTCGACGAGCCGAAGGGTATCACCGTGCAGCGCGAGCTCGAATCCGCGTACGGCTCGTCGGTCATCCACGCCCGCGTCTATCAGAACCTCGACACGCTCGAAGGCGAATCACTCGTCGAGAAGGGCGCGAAGGACGCGCGGACGAACTACTACGACCTCACCGAGGCGGGCGAGGACGTCATCAGGGAGCGCCGGGAGTGGGAGCGCGAGTACCTCGCGGAGAGCGACGTCGAGGTCGAGGCGGTTACCGACACGTAACCCCCTGACTCGGTCGTTACCGAGTACCTAAGGGGGAGGCGGTCCTGGTTACAGGTAGATGTTCAGCGAAGAAACCGTCCGTGATCTGCCGCCCAGCGCGAAGCTCGTCCTGAAGGTACTCGAGTACAACGGCGGCCTCACGCAGAAGGAGATCGTGGAGAAATCCCGACTCTCGCAGCGAACGGTTCGAGACGCGCTCGACCGCCTCCAAGAAGCGGACGTCGTGGAGAAAGACATCTACATCCCCGACGCTCGACAGAACCTCTACCGGCTGACGGTCGAGGACGCGAAGGCGACCATCGAAGCCGAGTAAGTAGATTCGTTCAGACGACGGACGCGCTCCCTTCTTCCGCCTGAACGAGGTGTTCCTCGCCCCACTCGCCGAGCGCGACGATGACGGGTTCGAGGGACTCCCCGTGTTCGGTCAGCGAGTACTGGACGCGCACGGGTTTCTCGTTCACGACCGTCCGGTCGACGAGTTCCTTCTCTCCGAGGTCGTCGAGGCTCTCCGAGAGCACCTTACTGGAGATGCCGTCGACTTCCGATTCGAGTTCGCTGAAGCCGAGCGGGCCGTCTTCGAGGAGGCGGGCGATGATGACGGGATGCCACTTCTTGCCGACGAGGGAGGCGGTGGCGGTGACCGGACACCACTCCTCGCCGGGACAAGACGTCGGGAGTCGCGCGTCGTCGCTCATGCTGGGTCGAAGGCCGCCCGCGGCCATAAACTTACCTTCCGTAACCAGGTAACCACTGGGTTCGTTACCACGGGGCGTCGTCGCCGACGCGCTCTCGGACCACGTCGGCGCGGTCGCGGATGGCCTCGAGGTCGCCGGTCTCGCGTTTGTCGTCGAGGTGCGCGTAGACGAGCCCCATCCGGTGGTTCGACCGCAGCGCGTCCTCGTGTTCCGCGAGGAAGTCCCAGTAGAGGCCGTTGAACGGGCACGCGCCCTCGCCGGTCGTCGCGTGGGGGTCGAACGCACAGCCCGCGCAGTGGTCGCTCATCCGGTCGACGTAGTTCGCGGACGCCGCGTACGGCTTCGTCGCGAGCGCGTCGCTCCCGTAGACGCCCATCGCGACGACGTTCGGCGTCGTCACCCAGTGGTAGGCGTCGACGAAGCCCGCGTGGAACCAGTCGTTCAGCGCGCCCGGGTCCACGCCGTACGTCAGCGCGAAGTTCGAGAGCACCATCAGCCGCTCGATGTGGTGGGCGTACCCCCGCTCGCGCACGCCCTCGACGGCGTCCCCGAGACACGCCATGTCCGTCTCCCCCGACCAGTAGACGTCGGGGAGGTCGCGCGTCGCGCCCAGCCGGTTCTCGTCCGCTAAGCGAGGTTCGCGCCGGTAGACGTGCCGCACGAACTCCCGCCAGCCGAGCAGCTGCCGGACGAACCCCTCCACGGAGTTGAGCGGGACGTCGTCACGTTCCTCGTAGGCGGCTTCGGCGGCCTCGACGGCCTCCATCGGTCCGAGCAGTCCGAGGTTGATCGCGGGGGCGAGGAGGGCGTGGTTCACCGCCCACTCGCCTTCGACTATCGCGTCCTGATACGGGCCGAAGTCCGCGAGCCGATTCTCGACGAAGTCGTCGAGGGCGTCCAGCGCGCCCCCGCGCGTCACCGGCCAGTCGAAGCCCTCGACGCTCCCCCACGTCTCGTGGGTCGCCTCGACGTCGTCCATCACGTCCCGCGTGAGGGCGTCGGGCTCGAAGCGAACCGGCTCGGGATAGTCGTAGTCGTCGGGGGGCGTGTCGCGGTTCTCGCTGTCGTAGTTCCACTCGCCGCCAACCGGCTCCCCGCCGTCCATCAACACGCCCGTTCGCTCGCGCATCCGCCGGTAGAACGCCTCCTGTTTCGGTATCTCGTCGAACCACTCGTCGAACGCCGCGGGCGTCGAGAGAAACGTCTCGTTCCCGACGAACTCGACGTCGCCGCCCGCGTCCGCGATGGTCTCGCGGAGCGCCGCCGCGGCGTTCCGGCCCGCCGGCCGCATACACGTGAGCGTCTCCTCCGGGTGGTCGTCGAAGAAGGCGGTGAAGCCCTCCGCGAAGGAGTCCGCCTGTTCGTAGCGGACGGTGACGCCGTCGTCGCGGAGGGCGTCGCGGAGATGCCGCATCGCCGAGAACACGAGGACGAGCTTCTTCGCGTGGTAGGGTTTCCGAGCCGCGAACTCGCGGGACTCCACCATGAGCACGCGCTCCGGGTCGTCGGCGAGCGGACCGGCGCGCCGCACGAGCTGGTCGCCGAGCACGAGGACCGTCATAGTCGACGAGACGCTCGGACGACTCTTCAGCGTATCCGCTAACGAGGAAGTTTGAACTGACCTCAGTGAGACGCGCCCGGCGATGCCCTCCACACATCCAGGCGACGACCCGGACGGCCGAGCGGACGCAGACGGCGTCGACGCCGCAGGTGACGCGGACCCGCCGGGGGACGGACGGGCCGCGTCGGCGTCGCGACTGGCGGAGGCGAAGCGCGTCACCGGGGACGCGCCGTGGCTCGCGGTCGTTCCCGCGCTCCTGTCGGTCGCGTCGCCGGACAAAATCGGTGAAATCGCGGCCTACGACGGCTTCCACGTCGGCGTGAAGTTCGCGCTCCCGCCGGGCGTCGGGTCGCTCTGGACGCTCGTGGACCCGCCGAGTCAGGGAGTCACCGTGAACGCGCCGCCGTCGCTCCTCGTGCTCGCGGCCGGCGCGGCCCTGGCGCGCTCGGCGCGGGGTATCTCGGCGCGCTCGGCCAGCGCGCTCGCGGCGACCCGCTCGCCGCCCGCGAGTGCGCACGGCTCCTCCCGCACGTCCTCGGGTTCACCGTCCTGCGCGCCGGCGTCGGGTACGCGCTTCTCGTCCTGCTCGTCGGCCGGGGTGCGGTCGGCGTCGCGTCCGCGTTCGTCCTCCTCGCCGTCCTCGGCTACCTGACCTGCGGGACGCCCTACCTCCTCGCATACCACGTCGGCCTCCCGCGCGCCCTCGTCGAGAGCCTGCGACGCGCCGTCGACGACCCGCGGTACGCCGGATTCGTCGCGCGCTACCTCGTCGCCGCGGCCGTCGTCTCGGTCCCCCTGAGCGCCGTCACGGTGAACGCCGGCGTCGGCGGCGGCGTACCCCTGCGTGTAGACGGCGTCGAGCTGGAGGAAGCCGACGGGGAGGGGGCTCGCGAGGACCATGACGGCGAGGCCGGCGTTAGCGAGCCAGAAGGAGCGGCGGCACCACGGCGGGTCCCGGTCGGCGCTGGTGGCGCGGAGGACTACGCGCGTGCCGAGCGCGAGCATCCCGAAGGCACCGAAGAGCGCGGCGAGGGCGGCGGCGACGGTGCGACGCGAGAGTTCCGTCAATCGCCGCGACGGAGACCCGCGTCGAGTAGCCCGCGGCCCGAGAGGTTTTAGTCGGCGAGCGGCGAGGGAGAGGCATGGTCGAGACGCGGCGGTCGTTCCTGCGGGCGGCGGGCGTGACGGCGCTCGCGGCGACCGCTGGCTGCATCACGGACGCGGCAGAGACGCCGGAGTTCCTCACCGACGGGCCGAGCTACGACGGCTGGTTCGAGAACACGTCGAACTTCACGGGCACGCTCGACTACACGGGCCGCGGGCAGGTGGAAGTCGAGGTGGGCGTGCCGGGGAACGGCGGACACTTCGGGTTCGGGCCGGCGGCGATAAAGGTCTCGCCGCGCACGGTCGTGCGCTGGGTGTGGACGGGGAAGGGCGGCAGTCACGACGTCGTGGCGGTCGACGGCTCCTTCGAGTCCGACTACCACCATCAGCCCGGCGCGTCGTTCACGCATCAGTTCGACGAGCAGGGCGTCCACCGGTACGTCTGCGAGGCGCACGCCGAGAAGGGGATGCGGGGCGCGGTCGTCGTCGGCCACTGACGCCACACGGTCTGCGACCCGCGCGACCGTGCGGTCTAAACCTCCGCGTCGCCTACCGGAGACCGTGCAGAACGTCACCGACCGTACGAGCAACCCGTTCGGCATGAGCCCGCCCGGTGACCGCGTCGTCCACGGCTACGGGGACGCGAACGCGGACTTCCACGTCGTCGGCGACCACCCCGGCGTCCACGGCGGCGTCGACACCGGCATCCCGTTCACGGGGACCGCGGCCGTCGAGCGATTCTGGGACGCGCTCGCCGCCGTCGGCCTCGCGGCCGCGGAGCCGGAGCCGACGCTCTCGAACTGCTTTGCGTCCTACCTCCACGCCGCCGTCCCCGACGCCGACGGCGCGCCCACGAGCGCGTCCTACGACCGCCACGAGGCGTTCTTCGATTCGGAGCTCCGCGCCATCACCGCCCACGTTCTCCTCCCCGTCGGCGAGCGCGCGACCCGTCACGTCCTCGAACAGTACACGCCCCGCCCGGCGGCGCTCGCGGACGACCTCGACGCGATTCACGGCGAGGAACTCAGCGGGTCGGGCTTCCTCGTCGTCCCCGCGAAAGACCCCGCGGACTGGACGGGCAGCGACTTCGACGACTACGTCGACGGCGTCGAGCGCGTCATGTCGTGGGACTACCGTCGAGAGAGCGACCTCGGTCGATTCCTCCCCGGCGACGAGACGTACACCGTCCGGTGACGACGCCGATGAGCGAGCTGCCGTGACTGTCCGTCCGCCCGTCGCTCCCTCGACGAATCGATTACTCTCCCGTCTCGTCTCGGAGTTCCGTCCGCCGAATTTTTCCAGTTACCGTCTTGGGGAGGTCGTCGACGAACTCGACCTCCCGAGGGTACTCGTGGGCGGCGACCTCCTGCTTGACGTGGCTCTGGATGTCCTCGACGAGCGCGTCGTCGGCGTCGCCGCTGTAGGAGTCGGAGCGGACGACGTAGGCTTTCACGATGTTGCCGCGTTCGGGGTGTGGTTTGGGGACGACGGCGGCTTCGGCGATGGCGGGGTGTTCGCCGAGCGCGCTCTCGACGTCGAACGGCCCGATGCGGTAGCCCGAGGAGAGGATGACGTCGTCCGCGCGGCCCTCGAACCAGAAGTAGCCGTCGTCGTCGAGGTGGCCGAGGTCACCCGATAAGTACCACTCGCCGTCCGGGCCGTCGACGAAGCAGCGCTCGGTCTTCTCGGGCTGCTCCCAGTAGCCGGCGAAGAAGCAGGGGTAGTCGCCGCGCTGGGCGATCTCGCCGGTTTCGCCGGGCGGGAGAACCTCGCCCGATTCGGGGTCGACGACGGCGGCCTCAATACCAGGGAGGGGTTTCCCCATGCTGCCGGGCCGGATGTCCATCGCCGGGTAGTTGTTGATGATCATGTTCCCGGTCTCGGTCTGCCCGTAGGTGTCGTGGACGGTGACGTCGAGGACGTCCTCGCCCCACTCGACGACGCCCGCGGAGAGCGGTTCGCCGATGGAGAGGGCGTGCCGGAGGTCGAGGTCGACGTCGTCGAGCGTGTCCTCGTGCTCGCGGAGCATCCGGTAGGCGGTGGGGACGCTGAAGAGCACGGAGACGGGGAACTCGTCGAGGAGGTCGGCCCAGGCGTCGGGGTCGAACTCGCCTTCGTAGACGAAGAGGTCGGTGCCCCAGAACCAGGCACCGAGGGTGTTGATGCAGCCGGTGAGCCAGCCGAGGTCGCCGGTGCTCCAGTAGGTGTCGTCCTCCCGGAGGTCGACGGCGTAGCGCTGGGTGGCGGCGACGCCGGCGAGCCAGCGGTGGCGGTGCTGGACGCCTTTCGCGGGGCCCGTCGTCCCAGAAGTGTAGTAGAGGAGGGCGTCGTCCTCGCGGTCGGTTTCGACGGCGTCGAAGTCGGGGCTGGCGTCGGCGAGTGCGTCGCCGAAGTCGACGTCGCCCGGGCGCGTGGTCTCGGCGAGGGCGTCGGAGACGAAGACGGTCTCGACGGAGTCGACGTCGTCGAGTGCGTCGGAGACGGTGTCGCGGTTGTCGCCGGTGGTGACGAGCGCGGACGCGCGACAGTCGTTCAGCCGGTAGGCGATGCCGTCCGGGCCGTAGCGTTCGTTCACGCTCCCCCAGACGCAGCCGGCTTTGAGCGCGCCGACGAGCGCGACGTAGTGGTCGGGCGTCCGCGGCATGTAGGAGAACACGCGACTCCCCTCCTCGACGCCCTCGGCGCGGAGGGCGTTCGCGAAGCGACTCGACCGCTCGGCGAGCTCGTCGAACGTCAGGGTCTCGCGCTCGCCGTTCGCGCCCGCCCAGCGGAGCGCGATGCTCCCGGAGCCGTCGGCGTGGCGGTCGCAGACCTCGTGGGCGATGTTGAAGCGCTCTCCGGCGTTCCAGTCGGCTTCGTCGTAGATGTCCTCCCAGTCGAACGTCTCCCGCGCGGCGTCGTAATCGTCGAGATTGTTCGTTGTCATCTCTTGACCAACTCGGCGGGTTCCACATAAACGTTCACGACGGTCGGAAAGCCACTTATCCCCCGGTGTGCAAGCGTGTAGCGTGAAGTACATCTCCCTCCGGAACACGGCGTTCGAGGGGCAGAACTCCGTCTACCTCCTCGACGGCGACGGACCGACGACGCTCGTGGACACGGGCGTCGCGACACCGGACGTGGAACGGGACCTCCGCGACGCGCTCGGCGACTACGACACGACGTTCGCGGACATCGACCGCGTGCTGGTGACGCACTGGCACGAGGACCACGCGGGACTCGTCGCGCGCATTCAGGCCGAGAGCGGCTGTGACGTCGTCGCGCACGAAGCCGACGCGCCCCTCGTGAGCGGCGATACGGCCGCGTACGCGGCGATGGACGAGAAACGCCGCGACCTCCTCGCGGCGTGGGGGACGCCCGCGGCGAAACAGGAGGAGCTCGCCCAGACCTTCGGCGCGCACGACGACCTCGGCGGCGAGGAAGCGGACGTGACGGCCGTCACTGACGGCGACACGGTTCGGGCGGGCGACCACGAGGTCGAAGTCGTCCACCTGCCGGGGCACGCCAAAGGGCTTTCCGCGTTCTTCCTGGAGCGAGAGGGGCGGCGGGAGGCGTTCGTCGGCGACGCGATTCTCCCGAAGTACACGCCGAACGTCGGCGGCGCGGACGTCCGCGTCGACCGCCCGCTCGCCACCTACCTCGCGAGCCTCGACCGCATCGTCGACCTCGACCTCGACCGGGCGTGGCCCGGCCACCGCGGCCCCATCATCGACCCGTCGGGGCGGGCGCGCGACATCGCGACACACCACGACGAACGCACCGAGCGCGTCCTCGACGCCGTCGAAACACGCGGGACGGCGACGGCGTGGGAGGTGAGCGCCGACCTCTTCGGCGAGCTCCACTCCATCCACATCCTCCACGGGCCCGGCGAGGCGTACGCGCACTTAGACCACCTCGCCCGCGACGGCGTGCTCGACGCGACTTCCGACGGGTATCGGCTCGCCGACTGACCCGCATTGCCCACGATAGATTGTTTAAGACCGTGAATATTCAAGCCACAGTGGTTTCTACACACGTGTGTTCTACCCACGTGCCTGCTCTGCAGGCGTTGTGCCTCTGAGGCCGCTCCACCCTTCGGAACGGCCTTCAGAACCCCACGGTGACCAGCGGGACCGTTGACCGCAACGGCCTTCCACGGCGCGCTCGATGCACCCGGTATGGTGCAGACCGAATCCGAGAGCGAGCTCGAACGCGGCGACCGAGCGCCCGACTTCTCTTTACCCGACGTCCGCGACGACCAGGTAGCACTGGCCGACTTCGCCGACGCCGACGCGGTGCTCCTCGTCTTCACGTGTAACCACTGTCCGTACGCGAAAGCGAAGTTCGACACGCTGAACGACATCGCCGCCGACTACGACGACGTCGCCGTCGTCGGCGTGAACCCGAACGACGCCGAAGCGTACCCCGACGACTCGCTCGAACGGATGCGCGAACTCGTCGAGGACGGCACCATCCAGTACGACGCCTACCTCCGTGACGAGACGGGGGAGGTCGCACGCGCCTACGGCGCGGTCTGCACGCCCGACCCCTTCCTCCTCCGGAACGAGGACGGGGAGTTCACGCTCGCCTACCACGGCCGCCTCGACGACGCGCTCAACCCCGACGACGAGCCGACGAGCGAAGGCGGCGACGCCCGCGACGCCATCGACGCCGTGCTCGCCGGCGACGAACCCGAAGACGCGTTCAAACCCTCGCGCGGCTGCTCCATCAAGTGGCCGGACGAATAACGCGCTACCCTCCTCTCTCCTCTCCGTGTTCTCGCAGCCCACGACCGCCAGCAGCGCCCGCGCCGCACCGCCCATAAACGATATCGCGCGATAGGAAACCGCGTGTGGTGCCGTCATCGGTACGCTCACTGTGCCGGGCGAAGAGGAGTGCGGTATGCAGGCTGACGCGGAGCGACTGCGCGGTGATATCGAGGCGAACGGCGAGTTCGGCGCGGTCGACGCGCTGACGGGGCGCGGGCGGACGTGTCTCACGGGGAGCGAGGCGAACCAGCGGGCGCGCGAGCGGTTCGTCCGCGAGCTGGAGAACGCGGGGCTGGACGTGCGCGTGGACGCGGTGGGGAACATCGTCGGGACGTGGCGGCCGCCGAGCGCGGACCCGGACGCGAAAGCGGTGGCGTCGGGGAGCCACCTCGACTCCGTCCCCGAGGGCGGGCTGTTCGACGGGCCGCTCGGCGCGTACGGCGCGCTGGAGGCGGTGCGCGCGATGCAGGACGCGGGCTTCGAGCCGTCCCGCCCGGTCGAGGTGGTGTCGTTCACGGAGGAGGAGGGGCAGACGTTCGCGGACGGTCTGCTGGGGTCGAGCGTGGCGGCGGGCGACCGCACCGTGGACGACGCGCTCGCGCTCACCGACGGCGAGGGCCACACGCTGGAGGCCGCGCTCGCCGACATCGGCTTCGACGGGACCGGCCGGGTGAGCGCGGACGAGTGGGACGCGTTCCTCGAACTCCACGTCGAGCAGGGCGAGCGGCTGGAGCGCGCGGGCGCTGGCGTCGGCGTCGTCTCGACCATCACGGGCATCACGCACTGCGACGTGACGGTGCGCGGCGAGGCGGACCACGCGGGCGCGACGCCGATGGCCGAACGCACGGACGCGCTCGCGGCGGCGAGCGAGTTCGTCCTCGACGTCGAGGAAGCGGCGAACGCGCAGGCCGCGGACGCGGGAACGACGGTCGGAACGGTCGGGAGCCTCGACGTCTCGCCGAACGCGACGAACGTCGTCCCCGGCCGCGTCGAGATGGGCGTCGACGTCCGCGACGTCGAGTACGATCGAATGGAGCGCGTCGTCGCCGCCGCGAAGGAGAGCCTCGAACGAGTCGAGGCGGAACGCGGCGTCGACACGGAGTTCCGCCGCCCGTTCGACCTCCCGCCGACGCCGATGACCGAACGCGTTCGAGACGCGTCGCACGCCGCGGCCGCCGACGCCGGCGTGGACGCGCTCGGCCTCCACTCGGCGGCGGCCCACGACGCGATGAACGTCGCGAAACGAACAGATGCAGGAATGCTCTTCGCGCCCAGCGAGGGCGGCTACAGCCACAGCCCGAAGGAGTGGACGGACTGGAGCGACTGCGCCGACGCCGTCACCGTCCTCGCGAACGCCCTCGCGGAACTTGCCGGCTGACGCATCGGCAAGTACGTTCGACCGTGCCGGCTGACGCGTCAGCATGGGTGCGCCGTGGTTCGACGGACGCGGCGAGAAGACTCCCGTGCGCCGCGGTTCGACGGACGCGGCGAGATTGCGTTCCGGTTAGTCGGCGAGCCAGTAGCCGAAGCCGAGGAGGGTGACGCCGCCGAGCGGGACGGTGAACGCGCCGAGGGCGAGGACGACGGCGGCGAGGAAGGGCGATGAGAGCGCGGCGAGAACGGCGGCGGTGGCGAGGAGTGCGCCGGCGGCGGCGAGCGTGGCGAGGGCGGCGCGCCCCCAGTTGCGGTGGGCGAGCGCGGTGCCGGCGGGGAGCGCGCAGGTGAACGGGAGGACGAGGACGCCCCAGACGAGGACGCGGCCGAGCGTGAGGGGCGCGGTGAGGGTCGCGGCGGCGAGGAGACCGAGGGGGAGCGTGGCGGCGGTGACGCCGAACGCGCGGCGGTACGTGAGCGGTCGTGGGACGCCGGTCTGGAGGAGGAGGACGCCGAGGGGGACGCCGGCGGCGAGGTACGCGCGCCCCGTCATTCCGAGCGGGATGGAGACCGCGGCGAGGAAGATGGTGCTGAAGAGTTCGCCGCCGTTCTCGACGGTAACGAGGTAGTACGTCCCGTCCGTATCGACGAGCGTCGTCGTGGTGAGGTTCCCGTCGTTCGTGCCCGTGCCGGTGTCGACGATGTGCTGGACGCCGGGAGTGGCGTTCGCGTAGTCGACGGCGAGGTCGTTCATCGCCGTCTCGGTGGGGACTCGCGTGAAGTTCATCGCGAGGCTGAAGTTCGACCGGCCGACCCCGTCGGGGTCGTGGAGGTAGGTGACGTTCGCGCGGTAGTAGCGGTCGTGGAGGACGGCGTACTCGATGTCGTCGTCGGGGAGTTGGGAGAGGGCGGCGTTCGGCTCTAGCACCCGGACGGGCGGACCGTCAGTCGCGTTCTCGACGGCGCGGCGGTCGCGCGCGGAGAACTCGGCGAGGCGGCTGTCGAGGTCGAGGACGGCGGGCGTGTGGGTGGCGATGTCCGGCGCGTCTGCGACGGGGTCGACGGGTTCGGCGGCGTACTCGGTCTGGAAGCCGGTGACGCTCGCGGAGAACGCGCTCGACAGCGCGAGGCCGACGAGGAGGAGGGCAGCGACCGCGGCGACGCGGCGGGCAAACGGGCGGTCCATACCGGACGACGAGACGAGAGCCCGAAAGGAATTCCGGTCCGGTGGGGAACCGTTTTGGCGCTCGCCGCTCCACGTCGAGTGTGAAACGCCGCGGTCTCCTCACGCTCGCGCTCGCGACGCTGTCGGCGCTCGCAGCCGGACTCCTCGCCGGGTCCGGCTGGGTCGGGCCGACCGTCTACGCGTACCCGCTCGTCGACATCGCGGTGAAAGTTCTCCTCGTCGCCGCCGTCATCAGCGCCGTCTACGGCGGCTACGGCGTCGTGCTCTCCGTGCTCGTCCACGAGCCGATGAGCAAACGCCGGCGGCACAAAGTTCGCTCCGTCGTGCAGCTCGTCTTCATCGCGCTCGGCGTCGTCGCCGTCCTCGGCGCGCTCACCGACCAGTGGGTGCCGGCGCTCGTCTCCCTCGGCGTCGCCGGGTTCGCCATCACGTTCGCCCTCCAGCAGCCGCTCCTCTCGCTCTTCGGCTGGATCTACATCATGGTGAAAGAACCCTACCAGGTCGGCGACCGCGTCGCCATCGAGGGGCAGAAAGGCGACATCATCGACGTCGACTTCCTCGCGACCACGCTCTGGGAGGTGAACGGCGAACTCGTCTCCACGAACCAGCCGTCGGGACGGCACATCACCATCCCGAACAGCGTCGTCCTCTCCCAGCCCGTCACGAACTTCAGCCGCGACGAGTTCCCGTACGTCTGGAACGAAATCTCCTTCCAGGTCGCCTTCGAGACCGACCTCGCCTTCACTCAAGAACTCCTCTGCGAGGTCGCCGAGGAGTTCCTCGGCGCGGAGATGGAGGCGAACATCGAGCGCTACCAAGACCTCTTAGAGGACACGCCCGTCGAGCTCGAGGTCGCGAAGCACCCGAGCGTCAACGTCAAACAGCAGGAGTCCTGGGTGGAGCTCCGCCTCCGCTACCTCACCCGGCCGAAGCAGGGGCAGAAGGTGAAGAACGAACTCTACGCGCGCTGCCTCGACCGCCTCAACGACAACCCGGAGCGCGTCGCGTTCCCGGTCAGCCGGAACCGCTGACCCCGCCGCGGCCGAAATCACCGGTGACGTTATGCCGGCCGCGTCGCCCCTTCCGGTATGGGTCGCATCCTCACTGACGACGCGGCGGCGGCGATAGCGGCGGAGAACGGACCGCTCCCGGACTTGCTCGCCGAGATGACGGCGTACGGCCGCGAGCGCGACTTCCCCATCGTCGGCCCGGACGGCGGGCGGTTCCTGCGGACGCTCGCCGCGCTCGCCGGCGCGCGCCGCGTCTTCGAGTTCGGCTCCGGGTTCGGCTACTCCGCCGCCTGGTTCGCGGGCGCGCTCCCCGCGGACGGCGACCTCGTCCTCACCGACTACGACGCCGACAACCTCGCGACAGCCGAGGCGTTCCTCGACCGCAGCGACTACGCGGGAGCCGCCCACTACGAGGTCGGGGACGCGATGGAGTCGTTCGCCGCGCACGACGGCCCGTGGGACGTCGTGCTCATCGACCACGACAAGACGCGGTACGCGGACGCCCTCGAACTCGCGCGCCCCGCGCTCGCGGACGGCGCGGTCGTCGTCGCCGACAACGTCCTCCGCGGCCCGGCGAGCGCCGACGAGATTCGCGCCGCGCTCGCCGGCGACGAACCCGCGTCCGAGCACGCCGCCGGCCTCGCGGCCTACGTCGAGGCGGTGCGCGACGACGACGCCTTCGAGACGAGCGTCGTCCCGCTTGGCTCGGGTCTCGCGGTCAGCGCTTACCGACCGTAGCCGTCGCTACGCGGCGGAAAAACGGAAGAATCGCGAATCGCGAACCGTGAATTGCGGGCGGCCGCGGTGGCCGCAGCCGGAACGAAGCGTCCGCAGGTCAGTCGCGGTGATTCCGAGACCGGGCGTCTCGGCTGGTGGGAAGGCCGTTAGTCCTTCCGGCGGAGCACGACGAGCGCCGCGCCGAGGGCCGCGACGACACCGGCGGCGAGACCGAAGCCGGGCGAGGAGCCCTGCGTCGTGGTCTCGCTACCGCCGGACTGCGTCGTCGTGTCGCTGCCGCTGGCGGTCGTCGTGGACGACGTGGTCGAGTCAGCCGTAGTGGACTCGGTCGTGGACGCCGTCGTCGAATCCGTCGTCGTGGTCGTGGACGTCGTCGTCGAATCCGTCGTCGTGGTCGTGGACGTCGTCGTCGAATCCGTCGTCGTGGTCGTGGACGTCGTCGTCGAATCCGTCGTCGTGGTCGTGGACGTCGTCGTGGTCGTGCTGGACGACTCCGTGATTTCGAGCGTCGCCATCGCTTCGCCACCGCTGGACTGCGGGTTGGCGTCGACCGTCACGTTGTACGAACCCGCTTCGCTGGGGTTCTGGACGTTGTCGTAGACGACGACGAGCTGGTCGCTCTCGTTGAGCGAGTACGACCCGCCGAGCGTGAGCGTCAGCGTGTTCCCGTTGTTGCTCGCCGAGACCTGGTCGAGGTCGTCGGAGACGTTAACGTCGATGGTCGACCCGGAGGCGTCGTTCCCGCGGTCGATACCGATCTTCTGGATGTCTTCCTGTGCGACGTCGCTCACGTTCGCACTGCCGTCGGCGTAGCTGACGGCGAAGCCGTTCCAGGAGCCGGTCGTCTGGTTCCCGATGACTTCAGTCGCGGTGTGCGTGGAGGTCGCACCGGGGGTTGCGGGGTCCGCGCTGATGGAGCCCGTCGCGCTCGCGGCGGCGGCGACGCCCGACACGGCGAGCATCAGAACTGCCGCGCCAGCGAGGACGGCGAGGACTCGACTGTTGGTGTCACTCATTGTTGCAATCATCACGAGGCGGTTATATCGTAAAGGTGTGGTGGCCGGAATGAAAGTCGCCCGAGGTGTAGCGCGCCGTGCGATAACGGCACCCACACCAGCTCGGGAGCGCGTTTTCTCCCACCTCTCGCAGGGAACTAGTTAGCACACCATCAATGCTCGAACGCGGTGAAGCGACCCGCCTTCGGCGACGAGCGAGTGAGAGTCAAAATCCGACGGAGAGTCGGGAAAGAGCCGCGACCGAGTGACGCGTTATTCGCGCCGGCGGAGAGCGACGACTGCGACGCCGAGCGCGGCGACCGCGGCGGCCGTCACGCCGAATCCGGGACTGGAGGTCTGCGTCGTGGTCTCACCGCCACTCCCGCCGGCGGTGGTCGTATCGCTCCCACCGGACTGCGTGGTGGTCGTCGACTGCGTGGTCGTTCCGCCGTCGGAGGAGCCGATTGCGAGGGTTGCGTTCGTCTCACCGCCGCTCGACTGCGGGTTCACGTCGAGGGAAACGTCGTACTCACCGGCTTCCTCGGGGTTCGTGACGTTCGTATAGACGACGACGACTTCGTCCGTCGCGTTCAGCGAGTACGACCCGCCGAGCGTGAGCGTCAGCGTGTTCCCGTTGTTGCTCGCCGAGACCTGGTCGAGGTCGTCGCGGACCGTGACGTCGACGGTCTCGCCGGTGTCGTCGTCACCGTAGTCGATACCGATCTTCTGGATGTCGGGTTTGGCGACGTCACTCACGTCCGCGCCGGCGTCGCCGTAGTCGACGGCGAATCCGTTCCATGAGCCGGTCGCGTCGTCGCCCACTGTGACCGTCGTGGCGTGCGTCGAGGACGCGCCGGGCGTCGCGGGACCGGCGGTAATCGAACCGTTCGATGCGGCAGCGGCCGCGCCGGTGAACGCGCCGGCGACGACCGTGACAGTGAGGAGTGCGGCGAGCGCGCCGCGAGCGGGTGAGTCCATCTACACTGGAAGCGTGGAGTGGGCTCAGCAAAGGGCTTCGGGCCGACTGCAGCACGTGAGAATTCCGGCGTCGACGGTCAGAGGGTGGTTTCGTCGCCGATACCTCGTTCGGTGGCGTCGCGGTAGACGCGTTCGGCGGTCGCGGCGTCGAAGACGGCGGAGCCGACGCTGAGGGCGACGCGGACGCCGTCGCGGACGGGGTGGTCGAGCGCGTCAGTGAGGGGTCGGAGGTCGGCCGCGTCGAGGTCGGCGGCGAGGGCGTCGCCGGTTTCGGCGACTTCCTCGGGGACGTCGGCCCAGACGCCGGCGGCGGCGCGGAGCGTCGCGGGGTCGAGCTCCTGCATCTCCGAGGTGTACGCGCCGACGGCGACGACGAGGACGTCGTCGGGGAGCGCGTCGTGGGCGACGACGGGTTCGGTGGCGGTCGTCGCGGTGACGACGGCGTCGGCGTCGCGCACGGCTGTTTCGGGGGTGTCGACGGCGGTGACAGAACAGTCGAGGTCGTCGCGGAGGTCGGCCGCGCAGCGCTCCCGGGAGACGCTCGGCGAGTAGACGCGGACGGCGTCGAGGTCGACGGCCGCGTCGGCGGCGCGCGCCTGCCAGCGGGCCTGCGCGCCAGCGCCGATGAGGCCGAGCGTCACGGACCCCTCGGTGAGGGAGCGGACGGCGAGCGCGCCGACACAGCCCGTCCGCGCGTTCGTGATGCGGTTCCCGGCGAGGTAGGCGAGCGGCTCCCCGGTCTCGGCGTCCGTGACGGCTATCTGGGCGTTCACCGTGTCGCGGCCGCGCTCGGGGTTCTCGGGGTGGACGCTCGCGAGCTTCGTCGCGTAGACGTCGCGGCCGTGGACGTACGCGGGCATCGTGAGCGCCGTGCCCGCCGGGTCGCTCCCGTTCGCGTCAGTTCCAACGGGGAAGTGCGGTCGCGGCGGGCGCTCCACGCGCCCGGCGTCCTGTGCGCGCACGGCGTCCTCGACGACCGGGAGGAGGTCGGAGAGGGAGAGCACGGCCGCGACGTCGGCGTCGGAGAGAACACGAACCATACGCGGGATTCACCCGGCGGAGAGAAAACCGTTCGGCCGCCTCGGTGCCGCTCAGTCCTCGTCGAGCGCGGCGAGCACTTCGTCCGCGTGGACCTCGGGGTCGACGTCGGGGAAGACCGCCGCGATACGGCCGTCCGGCCCGACGAGGTACGTGTTCCGGAACACTCCATCAAAAGTGTTGCCGAACATCTGCTTCTCGCCGTAGGAGTCGTACTGGCTCGCGACCGCGCCGTCCTCGTCGGAGAGCAGGTCGAAGGGGAGGTCGTAGTCGGCCGCGAAGTCCGCGAGGTCGTCGACGGGGTCGTCGCTGATTCCCAGCACGGCGACGTCCCGTTCTTCGTACTC
This sequence comes from Halocalculus aciditolerans, assembly GCF_014647475.1. Taxonomy (NCBI): domain Archaea; kingdom Methanobacteriati; phylum Methanobacteriota; class Halobacteria; order Halobacteriales; family Halobacteriaceae; genus Halocalculus; species Halocalculus aciditolerans. The sequence goes on from NZ_BMPG01000002.1 coordinate 545,560, forward strand.
GTCCCAGTCGTCCCGGAACCCGCAGGCCTCGGTCGTGCAGCCCGGCGTGTCCGCGCGGGGGTAGAAGTAGACGACGACGTGCCGGCCGTCGAAATCCGAGAGGGAGACCGCGTCGCCGTCCTGATTGTCGAGCGTGAACTCCGGCGCGTCGTCGCCAACGTCGAGCATACGCGACGCATCGCAGAGCGAGGAGAAGGCCCTGGCGGTTTCCGCGCTCCCCGCGTCCCGGCTTTAGACGCGGTACTCGTCTTCGGTGATCTGGGCGTACTTCCCGTTCCGGTAGCGGAACTTCGCCTGCTTGTAGTCCTTGTAGAGGCGGAGGCCGTCGAGGCTCACGGAGGCGTTCTTCCGCGAGATGATGCGGCCGGATTCCGCGGACTCGATCATCTGTCGGGCGACGCGGAACGTCTTGTCCCAGTCCTTCGGGCCGTAGTCGCTGACGACGTCCGCCATCGCGCAGTTCCGGAGGATCTCGTCGCCGATGGCGTCCTTCCACGCCTCGTTGTAGAAGTCGAGGTCGCCCGTCGCGGCGAGCTCGCCGGCGAGCTTCCCGGTGCGCATCGCGACGTGGTCGCCGCCCTCGTGGAACGCCGACGTCGTCCCCATCGCGCCGCCGACGACGGCGACGTTCGCGTCCGTCGGCGAGTCGATGGGGCGCGTCGAGGAAATCGAGTACGTCTCGGTGCCCTTCGACTTCCCGTAGCCCTCTTCGACGAGCGGGAAGTCCTCGTCGACGTCGTACTCGTCGCCGTAGAGGTCTTCGAGGAGCCGGCGGATGTACGTCTTCCCCTGCGGGATGCGCTCGTCGTCCTCGCGGAGGAGCCGCCACTCCGACTTATCGAAGTCGTCGATGTCCATCCCGATGGGCATCGTGAGGCCGACGCGCGCGACGTTGTCCTTGTTCGGGAAGACCCACGGGTAGGCGGTCTCGCCCGGCATCCACCCCCACCAGAACTTGATGTTGTTCTCCTCCAGCGCGCCCTCCGGGAACTCTCTGTACTCCTGATAGGCGATGTGGTTCGCTTCGGGCGGGCTGAGGCGCTCCGAGGCGTCGGGGAGGAAGCGGTCGAGGACGCGCATCGTCACCTGGCGCTGCGGGCCGTCGGCGAGCACGAGGTAGTCGGCCTCGTAGACGTCGCCGCCGGCGAGGTGGACTTCGTGCGTCGGCTCGCCGTCGAAGTCGTGTTCGACGTCGGTGACGGACTTCCCGACCTTGTACTCCGCGCCGGCTTCCTCGGCCTGCTCGCGGAGGTAGTCGTCGAGCTTCGCGCGCTGGAACGTGAACCCGAAGCCGTCGTAGGAGGAGTCCATCCCGGTCGTGTCGACCTTCACGGACTCCGTGGGACCGACGAACTCGGCGAGGTCGAGTTCGCACTGGACGACGTCCTCGGGGAGGTCGTCGACGTCGAGCTGCGCGATGTCGACCCAGTAGTCGAGGAAGCCCGCGGCGTCAGTCGAATCCGGCCCGAGGCGCTCTCGGTCCGCCCGCGGCACGCCCTTCTCGAACGCGACGACGTCCGCACCCTGCTCCGCGGCCGCCCGCGCCGCCGACGACCCCGCGGGGCCCCCGCCGACGATGGCGACGTCCACTCGATTCATACCCATCAATTCCGACCGCCCACTAAAATACTTCCAGATTCGACCCGACCCCGCCCAGACGACGGAATCACCGCCTGCGACGTCGACGCCACGACGCCCCCGAACCGCTGAGCGGGCGGACACACAGGCGCGTTGACGCGGTCGATGATGGGAGTCCGGCGCTCCGCCGGGTTTATGTCGCCAGGATGCAATTCCGGGGTGTATGGATAGCGGGCGACTCATCTACCGGCTCACGGAGGCGTACGTCGTGCTCCTCGCTATCGGTGCCGTCGTGACAGTCGTCTGGCTGTACGTCCCGCGAATCGCGGCCAGCCCGACGCTCGCCGGCCTCTGGTTCGCCATCGGCGGATTCGGCGCGCTCGTCGCCGTCACCGTCATCCTCGCCCAGCGCGGCCGCAACTCCCCACAGGAGAACCGCCGCGGCCGCGACCGCCAACGGTAGCCCGCGAACCGCTCGCTACCGCGACTCCCGAGACGCCACAAACTCCCACGCGTCCGAGAACCGACTGAACAACCCACCAGCGACAGCCAACCGAACAAACCACCGACAACAGTCGACGAAACGACCAATTAGCAACAGCCAACCAAGCAAACCACCGGCGATAGCCAACCAAACCAAATAGTCGCGGAGCGCGAGCGCCTCCCGTGGCGCGAGCGCTCCCACGTAGAATCTACACAGACCACGAAGCGAGCGACAGCGAGCGCCTGGCGGGACATAGAAAGGGGCGAGCGGCGACGGCTTGCGGGCCGTCGCCGCGAGGGTCCTCGAAAATCGGAGACTTTCGGTCTCTCAAAAACGCTGCGCGTTTTTGATGACTTTCAGGGAAAGAGCCCTCTGAGGTCGTGGGCGTCGGCGACGCGTTGGAGGGCGATGACGTAGGCGGCGGTGCGGAGGTCGGGGGTGTTCTGTTGGTCGTAGACGCGGACGACGTTGTCGAAGGCGGTGGTGATGCGGTCTTCGAGGTCGCGGTTGACTTCGTCGAGGGTCCAGGAGTACTGTTGGGAGTTCTGGACCCATTCGAGGTAGGAGACGATGACGCCGCCGGCGTTGGCGAGGATGTCGGGGACGACGGGGATGTCGCGGTCGGTGAGGATGGTTTGGGCGGCGAAGGTGGTGGGGCCGTTGGCGGCTTCGACGATGACGTCGGCTCGGGTGTCGCGGGCGATTTCGGGGGTGATGGCGTCTTCGATGGCGGCGGGGACGAGGGCGTCGACGTCGAGGGTGAGGAGGTCGCGGTTCTCGATTTCCTCGTGGTCGCCGGGGAGGCCGGCGAGTTGGCCGTGTTCGGCGACGTGGGCGGTGGCGGCGTCGATGTCGAGGCCGTCGGGGTGGTAGTAGCCGCCGGTGATGTCGGAGATGGCGACGACGTTCGCGCCGCGGTCGGCGATGAAGCCGGCGGCGACGGAGCCGACGTTCCCGAAGCCCTGGATGGCGACGTCAGCGCCGCGGAGGTCCTGGTCGAGGTAGTCGAAGGCGTTTTCGAGAGTGATGGTGACGCCGCGGCCGGTGGCGTCGACGCGGCCCTCGGTGCCGCCGAGTTCGAGGGGTTTGCCGGTGACGACTTCGGGGACGGCGTGGTCGTGGTAGGTGGAGTAGGTGTCCATGACCCACGCCATCGTCTGGGGGTCGGTGTTGACGTCGGGGGCGGGGATGTCGGTCTGCGGGCCGATCATGCGGCGGACGCCCTGCGTGTAGCGGCGGGTGAGTCGGCGGAGTTCGGTCCGGCTGAGTTCGGAGGGGTTGCAGACGACGCCGCCTTTCGCGCCGCCGAAGGGGAGGCCGACGACGGCGCACTTCCACGTCATCCAGCCGGCGAGCGCTTCGACTTCGTCCATGCTGACGGCGGGGTGATAGCGGATGCCGCCCTTGTAGGGGCCGCGCGCGGAGTCGAACTGGGCGCGGTAGCCGGTGAAGACTTCGACGCTGCCGTCGTCGAGTTCGACGGGGAGGGCGACTTTCTGCGTCCGCTCGGGGTGTTTCAGGCGTTCGTAGACGCCCGGCTTGATGTCGACGTGGTCTCTGGCCCGATCCATCTGGGCCAGCATGTTCTCGAGCGGCGAGGAAGCCATACGTAAGAATTGACGTGACGGGGCTTAAGGCTGTACTGGCCGGGTCGGGTTCGTCAGCGGGGGCGGGTCGGGGCGACCCGATTGGGCGACTGAACGGTCGCGCTCGCCGAACCGTCGGCCGTCGAGGGTGTCGGCGAGTCTCGCTGCGGTCGTCGTGCCGTTCAGCCGTGTCGGGGGGAGAGTGGCTGTGCCTTCGAACCGGGTGCGGCCGCGTCGACGGGGGGTCCGGAGCGCGCCGCGACTGCGGTGAACGCCGTCTCCCGCCGTCTGTCGAACCGGCGGGTACCCGTGTTCCCCGCCGGCCGTCGAACCGGCGAGTATGGGGTCGCGCTCTGCTGGCGTGTGCCTCTGCGTTGTGCCGTTGGGTCGGCGGCGAACGAGCGATCGTTCGCGCGCCGGTCGTGTCGTCGCGGGCCGCGTCGTGGTTCGGTTCGGTTCGGCGAGCCCGTCGCGCGCGGACGTCGACGTCGGGAGGAACTACCGCGTCCCGGAGCGCAGTGTGGTCGACGTCGGGCGTCCGCGCGAGCGCGGCCGAGGCTCGTCGACGCGTGGTGGCGTCGGGGCCGCGGCGGCTGTCGGCGGGCTCACCGGCGATGAGTCAGTGTCCGGACGCGTGCGGCCTCGGCTGTGCCGCCACGGCTGGGAGAGAACTCCCGACCGCGGCTGCGACCAGCGCGGGCGGCGCACGGATGTCGTCCGGTTCATCGCATCCGCTGATAGAGCCCCCGGTTCCATATAAGGGGCCGACAGTACCGGCGAGTTTCGGACTGTTGAGCGCGGTTGAACGGTCGTGAACAGTCCGCGTTCCCGGCGTTCTACCGCCGGTCAGGCTGGCTCTCGAATCGCCGCTGAGCGGCCGGTGGCGCGCCGCTTGCGGTGCGGTCGGGTCGTTCCACGGCCTCGACGTAGCCACAAGGTATATACTGCCACTTCCGAAACTGCCGCTCCGAGATGCGGCCGGGACTCAGAGACGTCATCGACGCGGTCCGAGCGCGCGAGCGGACGCTGACAGTGTACGCATCGGACGCGTCGCTCGCCGACGCGCTTCGCGCGCACTTCGCGTCGCAGAACGTCCGCGTCCGCCACGAACCCCTCGAATCGGGGGTGCCGCGCGTCGAGGTGAGCGAGCGCGGGCGGGTTCGCGCGACCGTCGACGCGTCCTCGGTCTCGGATTTCGTCGCGGACGACCCGCCGCTGAAGCGCGTCGGCGAGGACGTGGCGTACCGCGAGATTCTGGAGGCCGTCGACGACGCGACGTTCACCGCGTGCGACGTGGACGCGATGTTGCACGCGAGCCGCGAAATCGAAGACCGGGCGTGGCGAGCCGACCGCGGCACGCTCGCGGCGGGGTTTCAGTTTCCGGCGGCGTTCGAGGCGCAGCGGCACACGTACGAGGTGTTGGCGTCCGGCGGCCTCGACGTCCACGTGTTCGTGCCGGGCGGTCTCGACGACCCGGTGGACGAGGTGACGGTTCACGAGGCGGCGGCGCGTCGCGTCGACCCGTGGTTCGTGCTGTACGACGGCGGCGGAGAGCGCCCGCAGAAGTCGGCGCTCCTCGCAGAAGAGGGGGTTCTCGGACAGTTCTACGGGGTGTTGACCTACGACCCGGGACTCGTCGACGACGCGTTCGCCGCGCTCGACCTCCCTCACGGATAAACTCTCCTGCGGTTCCGTCTCGTTTCCGGCCGATTTAAGAACCGTCGGACTGAACGTTCATTCAGCAACGGACATCCGTACATGCGCAAGAAACTCATCACACTCGTCCTCGTCGCCTGCCTCCTCGTCTCCTCGGGGGCGGCAACCGGCCTCGTCCGCGGGCAACCAGACCTCAACGCGACCCTCCCGAACAGTCAGGTCGCTCCGGGCGAAGACGCACAACTCACCGTCCAGCTTTCGAACGGGGCTTCCCTCGACTACGTCGACGCCAGGAGCGCAGAAGCCACCAGCACTGTCACCACCGCGAAGGCCGTGCGCGCCTCCCTGAAGAGCGACGACGCGCCCATCGAGGTGAACTCGGGAACCGTCTCCGTCGGGAGCGTCCCCGACGGCGGGCTCAAAACCGCGCAGTTCGACATCAGCGTGAAACCGGGAGCGGAGCCCGGGACGTACAAACTCCCCGTCAAGCTCCACTACGACTACACCTACCAGTACGACGCCTCCGAGAACATCATCTCCGAGCTCAGCCGCACGGAGACCGCGTACGTCAAGGTCGAAGTGAAGGACGCGCCCCGCTTCGAAGTCGTCGATTCGAAGACGAACGTGAGCGTCGGTGACACCGGCGACGTCTCGCTCACTCTCCGGAACGTCGGGTCGGCGGCCGCGAACGCCTCCCACGTCGCCGTGCAGTCGACGTCCTCCGCGTTCGCCGTCGGCACCAGCGGCTCCGTCTCTCAGTTCACGGGCGACTGGCAGCCCGGCGAGAACCGGACGGTCGTCGTGAGCGCGTCCGCCGCGGGCACCGCGAACCCCGCGCCGTACACGTTCCGGTCCGCGGTCACCTACGAGAACGAAGACGGCCAGACGCGCGAAGCCGACCCCGCCATCGTCGGCGTCGCGCCGCAGCCCGAGCAGACGTTCGACGTCTCGAACGTGCAGAGCGAACTCCGCGTCGGTGAGGACGGAAACGTCACCGCGAGGGTGACGAACGCGGGGCCGCGCGCGGCCGACCACGTCGTCGTCCACGTCGCCGCGAGCGCCGACGGCGTCGTGCCGAAGAGCAGCGAGTACGCCGTCGGCTCTCTCGACGCCGGCGCGGCCACCACCGTCGACTTTCCCATTCAGGTGAGCAGCGCCGCCGAATCCGGCCCGCACCAACTCGACTTCAGCGTCACCTACCAGAACCCGGAGGGCGACACGCGAGAGAGCGACTCCCTCCCCGCCGAAGTCCCCATCAGCGGTGAACGCGACGCCTTCCTCGTCCAGCCGCAGGACGTCAACGTCACCGCGGGCGGCTCCGCGGAAATAACCCTCGAGGTGACGAACAACATGGACGAGCCCGTGTCGAACGTGAACGCGAAGATCTTCACCAACAGTCCCCTGTCCGCGAACGACGACACGGCGTTCACCACGGCGCTCGACCCCGACGAGTCGACGACGATGACGTTCGACGTCGGCGCGTCCGGGAGCGCCATCGAGAAGAACTACCCGCTCCGGATGGACTTCCAGTACGAGAACGCACAGGGCGAACAGACGCTCTCTGACACCTACCAGGTGCCGGTGCAGGTCACCGTCCCCGAGGGCGGCGGGCTGCCGGTCGTCCCCATCGTCGCGGTCATCCTCCTGCTCGTCGCGGCCGTGGGCGGCTACTACTACTGGAACCGGGACTAGAACGCTCGATGGCTAGCTATCAGGACGTCATCGACCGGATCGACTACCTCGTCGCCGAGCGGCCGAAGGCCGTCATCGTCGCGTTCCTCCTCGTGACGCTCGTGATGGGGGCCGGCCTCGGCTCCATCAGCACGCAGTCCGGGACGAGCCAGTTCACGGAGGGGTCCGACGCGATGGAGGCCTACGACGCCGTGCAGGACGAGTTCTCGCCCGCGTTCAGTTCGAGCGGCGGCTCCACGCAGCTCATCCAGCGCGGACAGAACGTCCTCGCGAAACCCGCGCTCGTCCGGATGTTGAAGGCCGAACACCGGATGAAGGAGCGCGAAGAACTCCGGGTAGACACGACGTCCAGCCCCGCGGACGTCATCGCGGTGACGCTCGACCCGAGCGCGGATTCGCTCTCGGAGAAGATCGACGCCGTCGAGGACGCGACGCCGAGCGAAATCGACGCCGCGGTCCGTGAGAACGCGGACAACCCGGCGTTCACGTCGTCGGTGTCCGACGACTTCAACGCGCCGTCGGCGTCCGCGACCGCGGCCGTCGGCGTCGTCACGCACGAACTCCCCGGCGGGACCTCGTCTTCCGTCGGGTCGTCCGGGTCGAGTCCGCTGATGGACATCCAGCTCGAAGCGCAACACGTCGTCGACTCCGTCGGCGGCGACATCACCGTCTTCGGGGCCGGCATCCTCTCGCAGGACTTCAGTAACGTCATCGCCGACTCCCTGCTCATCGTCGTGCCGGCCGCGGCGCTCCTCATCGTCGCGTTCCTCGTCTACAGCTACCGCGACCCGTTCGACCTCCTGCTCGGCATCGTCTCCCTCGTGATGGCGGTCATCTGGACGTTCGGGTTCATGGGGCTCGCCGGCATCGCGTTCAGCCAGATGCTCATCGCGGTGCCGCCGCTGTTGCTCGCGGTCGGCATCGACTTCGGTATCCACGCGGTGAACCGCTACCGCGAGGAGCGCGTCGACGGCCACGGCGTCGTCGAGTCGATGGAGACGACGACCGACCAGCTCCTCGTCGCGTTCTTCATCGTCACCGGCACGACCGTGCTCGGCTTCCTCTCGAACCTCACGAGCTCGCTCGGCCCCATCAAGGACTTCGGGCTCGTCGCCGCCATCGGCATCACCTTCACCCTCCTCGTCTTCGGCATCTTCCTCCCCGCGGGGAAGGTCTTCATCGACACCTTCCGGGAGGAGCGCGACATCCCCGCGTTCGGCTTACGCCCCATCGGCGGAGAAGGGTCGCTCCTCGGGCGCGTCCTCCCCGCCGGCGTCGTCGTCGCGAAGAAGGCCCCCTACGTCTTCCTCATCTGCATCGTCCTGTTCACGGCGGGCGCTGGCTACTACGGCACGGGGGTGAACACCTCGTTCAATCAGGACGACTTCCTGCCGCCGGAGGACACGCCGGCCTACCTCGACTCGCTCCCCGAGCCGTTCGCGCCGAGTGAGTACACGGCGACCGCGCAGACGAACTTCCTCACCGACCACTTCAGCCGGGTCGGCGGGAGTTCCGTCACCGTCTACGTCACCGGGCCGATGCGGCAAGACGACTCCTTGGAGCAGATACGACACGCGAGCGCGAGCCCGCCGAGTTCGGTCGCGGCGGCGAACCGGACGGCGGACGCGAGCAGCATCATCGGCGTCATCCAGTCGTACGCCGACGCCTCGCCGTCGTTCGCCCGGCTCGTCGAACGGAACGACGTGAACGACAACGGCGTCCCCGACGACAACCTCGAAGTCATCTACGACGAGCTCATGGAGAGCCCGTACAGCGGGCAGGCGAGCCAGTATCTCGCGGAGGACTACCGCTCGATGAAGGTCGACTACACCATCGAGGCGTCCGCGAGTCAGGACGAAGCCGCCGCGGCCGCCGAGTCGCTCGCCGACCGCTACCACTCGAACTCCATCGGCACCGGCCAGCCCGTCATCTTCCAGGCGCTCACGTCCGTCATCCTCAACTCCGCGCTCCGGAGTCTCGTGACCGCGATACTCGCCGCGCTCGTCTTCCTCGTCATCTGCTTCTGGGGCTTCGAGCGCCGGCCGTCGCTCGGTCTCGTGAACATGGTTCCCATCCTCGTCACCATCGCGTGGCTCGCGGGCGCGATGCGCTTCCTGAACATCCCGTTCAACGCGATGACGGCGACCATCCTCTCGATCAGCATCGGGCTCGGCGTCGACTACTCCAGCCACATCGTCCACCGGTTCGCGGACGAGTACGACGGCGACGTCGTCCCGGCCGTCGAGACGTCCATCCGCGGGACGGGCGGCGCGCTCGCCGGCAGCATGTTCACGACCGTGTCCGGCATCGGCGTGCTCGCCATCGCCATCACGCCCATCCTCGGCCAGTTCGGGACGGTGACCGCGCTCTCCATCTTCTTCTCGTTCCTCGCCGCGGTCATCGTCACGCCCTCGGTGTTCGTGGTCTGGCACGACCTCCAGGCGCGGTTCGGCACCGCGCCCGACGCCGTCTAGGGCGTCTTACTGAACTGGGTTTCCGCGAACCGTTATACCCTCGCCCGCCGACGACTCGGGTATGTCGACGGAGTACGTGCACGTCGCAGACCTCGACGACCTCCGTGCGGAGGGACGACGGCTCGTGAACGAGAACGGGCAGGCCATCGCGCTCTTCTACGAGGACGGCGCGGTCCGCGCAATCGACAACCGCTGTCCGCACATGGGGTTCCCGCTCACGCAGGGGACGGTAGACGACGGCGTGCTCACCTGTCACTGGCACCACGCGCGCTTCGAACTCGCCTGCGGGGACACGTTCGACCCGTGGGCGGACGACGTCCCGACCTACCCGGTGGAGGTACGAGGGAACGAGGTCTGGGTGAAGCCCGTCCGGGAGCGCGACGACCCGCCCGCGGTTCACTGGGCGCGCCGACTCGACACCGGTCTGGAGGAGAACCTCCGGCTGGTGCTCGCGAAATCGGCGGTGGGGTTGGACGACGCGAACGTCGCGTACCGCGACCCCTACGTGAGCGCGCTGGAGTTCGGAACGCGGTACAGAGAGAGCGGGTGGGGGCCGGGCCTCACGATTCACACGGCGCTCGCGAACATTCGTGACTCGCTCGACCGGGACGGGCGGCGGCGCGCGCTCTATCAGGGCGCAGTCGAGGTGGCGGGCGACTGCGCGGGCGAGCCGCCGCGGTTCGCACAGCCGGCGTTCGAGCCGGCGGACCGCTCCCCGGAGCGCCTCACCGAGTGGTTCCGCGAGTGCGTCGAACTCCGGGACGCCGACGGCGCGGAACGCGTCCTCCACACCGCCATCCGGTCCGTCTCGCCGACGCAGGTGTGCGGGATGCTGTACGCCGCCGCGACGGACCACCGCTACCTCGACACCGGGCACGCGCTCGACTTCGTCACGAAGGCCGTCGAGTCCCTCGACCACGCGGGCTGGGACGCCGCAGAAGACGTGCTCCCGACCGTCGTCTCCGGGCTCGCGAACGCCGAGCGCGCAGAAGAAGACCAGGAGTGGCGACAGCCGGTCGACCTCGCCGCCGTCCTCGACGACGCCTTCGAGGACCTCCCCGAGGAGAACGGGTCGGGCGAGTGGCGCGAGCCGGACGGCTTCGTGGAGACGCTCCTCGGCGACGATCCGGACGCCGTCGTGGACGCCCTCAGCGACGCCGTCGACGCGGGGGCGAGCACGACGCAGCTCGCCGGCGTCGTCCGGTTCGCGGCCGCGCGGCGGGTGGCGCAGTTCGGTACGGCGAACGAGTTCAACGACTGGAACACCGTCCTCCACACGTTCACCTACGCGAACGCCGTCTATCAGGGGACGCTGGTGACTGACACGCCGCTCCTCTACCGCGGCGTCTTCGACGCCGCAGCCTCGGTGTATCTCGACCGCTTCCTCAACACGCCGCCCGCGCGGATTCCCGACGGCGACGCGGACGCGGACCCCGAGGACGCACTGAGTCGGCTGCTCGACGCGTTCGACGTCGAGGGCGGCGCGGACGCCGCGAGCCGCCACGCCGCCGACTTCCTCGCCGGCGGCGGCGACCCCGACGCGCTCCGGGAGGCGCTCGGCGGCGCGCTCGTCCGCGAGGACGCCGGCTTCCACACGTTCCAGGCGGTCGAAGCCGCCTTCCAGGGCGCACTCGACAGCGACGGGGACCGCAAGACGGTCTTCCTCGTCGCCGCCGCGCGCTACCTCGCCGCCCACACGCCGACGCGCCGCGAACGCGAACAGACCTTCCGCATCGCCGAACGACTCCAAGCAGGCGAATCGCTCCACGACACCGAGTAAACGGGGTTCGGGGGAGGCAGGCGAAGCGGGTTCGCGTGTCGCGGTGGGCGGTTACGGCGTGATGACCGCACGGCCTTCGATTTCGTTGTGTTCGAGTTTCTCCGCGACGTCGTTGATGTCCGCGAGGTCGTACTGGCTGGTGGTGAGGTGCATCTGGCCTCCCTCGACGAGCGCGACGAGCTCTTGGAGTTCGGTGTAGGTGCCGACGAGGTTGCCGCGGTAGCTGAACTCGCCGTCCACGAGGTCCTGACTGGGGCGGTGGACGTGGCCGCCGTAGCCGACGATGTGGTGGTCGCCGCCCGGTGAGACGATGTCGGGTGCCAGGTCGGTGGTGGCGTCGGCACCGACGAAGTCGAGGACCTGGGTGGCACCCGAACCGTCGGTGATCGCGTCGACGGCTTCGGCGACGTCCTCCTCGCTGGAGTTCACGGTGTGGGCCGCGCCGAGGTCGTCGGCGAGCGAGAGGGCGTCGTCCTTGATGTCGACGGCGATAGTTCGGGCGGCGCTCATCGCGTCGACGGCCTGCAGGCCGATGTGGCCGAGGCCACCGATGCCGACGAGGACGCAGTAGTCGCCGGGGACGAGGTCGTCGACGGCCTTCTTCGCGGCGTGGTAGGCGGTGATACCGGCGTCGGCGTGCGGCGCGATGTCGACGGGGTCGACGTCGTCGAGGACGATTGCGGAGCGTTCGGAGGTGAGGAGGTACTCGGCGAACCCGCCGTCGTGGGTGAGTCCGGAGAACGCGCTGTTCTCGCAGTACATGTCCTCGCCCTGCCGGCAGGCGCGACACTTCCCGCACGTCCGCACGGGGTGACAGATGACGGCGTCCCCCTCCTCGACGGTCGTGACCTCGTCGCCGACTTCGACGACGGTGCCGGCGTTCTCGTGGCCGAGCGTCATCGGGAGGGTCTGCGGGGCGTACGGCTCCCACATCCCCTCGATGATGTGGTTGTCTGTCTGACACCATCCCGCGCCCTCGACTTCGACGATAATCTGGTCAGACGTCTCGATAGTCGGACGGGGGACGTCCTCGACGGTGAGGGCGTCGCTCATGTCGTCGGTGTACTCGTGGAGTCGTGCGGCACGCATACGAGAACCCTCTCGGACACCCCGGCTAAGGCTACCTCTTCCGGAAGGTGTTAACGGATGCCAAAAGGATATGTGTTTATAATTGACTATCGGCACAGATTACACAGACAATAATAATTAACATCCACCGTGCGGATTGTTACCAGTATGTACCGCCATCAGGGCGAGGACATCTTCGTCGTCGACGAGCACCTGCACGCCTGGGACGCTACGGAGGAGAACATCATCCACGACGGCGGCGAACAGTTCATTCGGTGTTTCTACGACTACCACACCGGGTTCACGCCCGAGGACCGACAGTGGACGCTCGACGAGTTCCGCACCTACACCGACGACCGACTCCTCGAAGACGTCTTCGGCCCCGGCAGCGTCGACATGGGCATCTTCCAGCCGACGTACCTCAAGGAGTTCTACGAGAACGGCTTCAACACCATCGACGACTGCGGCGCGCTCGCCGACGAGTACAGCGAGCGCCTCATCACGAACGGCCGATTCGACCCGCGCGAGGGCGAAGAAGGCCTCCGGGAGCTCGAACGGCAGAAGCGTGAGTACGATATCGACGGCGTCAAAGTGTACACTGCTGAGTGGCGGGGAGACTCGAAGGGCTGGCGGCTCGACTCCGACGACGCCTTCGAGTTCCTCCAGAAGTGCGCCGACCTCGGCATCAAGAACGTCCATCCGCACAAAGGCCCGACCATCCGCCCGCTCAACCGCGACGCCTTCGACGTCGCCGACGTCGACGACGCCGCCAGCAGCTTCCCCGAACTCAACTTCGTCGTCGAACACGTCGGTCTCCCCCAACTCGACGACTTCTGTTGGATCGCCACCCAGGAACCCAACGTGTACGGCGGGCTCGCCGTCGCCGCCCCAATGGCGCGCGACCGCCCCCAGAAGTTCCGAGAGATCCTCGGCGAACTCCTCTACTGGCTCGGCGAGGACCGCGTCCTCTTCGGCAGCGACTACGCGATCTGGGAGCCCGACTGGGTCATCGAGGCCGTCCTCAACACCGAGTTCACGGAGGAGGAGAAGGCAGAGTACGGCGTCGAGTTCGACATGGAGACGAAGAAGAAAGTCATGGGGGAGAACGCCGCCGACCTCTACGACATCGACATCGAGGCGAAGAAAGAGGCGCTCGCGGGCGACTCTATTTCCGAGCGCTTCGACACCGGCGACCAGTACGCGGGGGCCGCCGACTGAGATGAGTACCCAGACGCCCGACGCGGCGGCCGTCCGCGAGGCCGTGCGTAGCGTCACCGACCCCGAGCTCGACCGGTCCATCGTCGAACTCGACTACCTCGCGGAGGTCGCCGTCGACGACGGAGACGTAACGCTCGCGCTCGTCCTCCCGACCGCGTGGTGTTCACCCGCGTTCGCGTGGATGATGGCGACCGACGCCCGGGACGCTCTCCGCGACCACCCCGCGACCGACGCGGTCCGGATCGAGCTCCGCGACCACATGCACGCCGAGGAAGTCACCACCGGCGTGAACGAGGGGCTGTCGTTCGCGGAGGCGTTCGACACCGCCGACGGCGACGTGGCCGGGACGCGGGCGGAACTCGACCGCAAAGCCCGACTCGCGCGTCAACGCGACGCCGTCGACGCGCTCCGGGACGCCGGCCTGAGCGACGCCCAGGTCGCGGCTCTGAAGCGCGACGACCTCACCCTGGAGGACGGCCGCGCGACCGTGGCTCTCGACGGGTTCTACGTCACGCTCGACGCCGACCCGCTCGAACGCTACCTCGAGAAGGCGACCGCCGTCGGCGTCGGTGTCGAACCGGGAGACCGCGTGTTCGCCGACCGCGACGGCGACTCGCTCACTCCCGAAGGGGTCGAAGAGGCCCAAAAGGCGGCGCGGCTCGCCCGCACGAACATGGGCGGCCAGGGCGGCGTCTGCGAGAGTCTTCACGCCGCGCGAAACCCGGAGCTCGCGGGAGACTAACCGAAGACGTATTTTTCGCTCGCCCGTCTCCGTCTAATCGTGACGGCCCGCCCACCGCCATCCACGAGACCGACTCCGGCCGCGCGGCAGAGCACGATGCCGGGGGTAGTGACGCGGAACGACTCCAGGTCGGCCGAACCGGCCGGTAGCGCCAGGTTTGCGCGATGACGCGCCACGACCTCACCCACCCCGTCACGGACGGAATGACGGTCTATCCGGGCGATCCACCCGTTAGCGTCGGCGACGCCGCGACGATGACCGACGACGGCTACCGCGTCTCCCGCCTCGAACTCGGCAGTCACGCGGGGACGCACGTCGACGCGCCGGCGCACACCGAACCCGACGGGCGGACCCTCGACAGCTACGACGTCGACGAGTTCGCGCTCGACGCGCGACTCGTCGCCGTGGACGCCGACGCGCGCGAACCAATCGAACCCGACGCCTTCCCCGAGCGCGTCGACGCCGACCTCCTCGTCATTCACACCGGCTGGGACGCCCACTGGGGCACGGAGCAGTACGAGAACCATCCCTACCTCACCGCGGCCGCGGCGGAGCGCGTGGTCGCGCTCGACTGCCACCTCGCCGTGGACTGCTTCAGCCCCGACCCGACGGGGAGGAAGGACGAGCGCGAACCCGAGGGCGTTCCGGCCCACCACGCGCTCCTCGGGAGTGAGAAACTCGTCTTCGAGAACCTCACGGGACTCGGCGCGCTCCCCGAATCGTTCCGGTTCCGGGCGTATCCGCTCCGGGTGGACGGCGACGGCGCGCCCGTCAGAGCCGTCGCAGAAGTGTAGTCAGCAGCGCTCCTCGCAGATGCGGTCGATGATGGTGCCCGTGGAGAGGAGTTCGCCCTCGTACTGTCTCTCTCGGGGGCCGGCGCGTTCGACGCGGCAGTCGACGCCGCGACGGCTGAGTTCGTCGACGATGGCGTCGGCGTCGTGGTGTTGGTCGTAGCCGAGCGCGATGATATCGGGGTCGATGTCCTCGATGGGGGCGAAGATGTCGGTCTCGTGGCCGATGCGGGCGTGGTCGACGGGGTCGAGGGCGGCGACGACGTCGCGGCGCTGGCGGTTCGAGAGGATGGGTTTCTCCTTGTGGGTGACGTTCTCGCGGCGCGCGAGGATGACGTGGAGCTCGTCGCCCATCGCGGCGGCTTCGGTGAGGTAGTGGACGTGGCCGGGGTGGACGAGGTCGAACGTCCCCTGTGCGACGACGCGCGTCATCGGTCCTCCAGTTCCGCGTCGATGTCGGCCTGGTCGAAGTCGAAGAACTCCTCGGGGTCGGGGAGGGAGACGTCGTAGACGTCGAAGTCGCGGGGTTCGCCCTTCCGGTCGAAGGCCGCCCAGTCGTCGCGCTCGTAGGGCGCGCCGATGATGATGTGCGCGCGGCCCTTCCCGAACGTCTGGACGTCCTGGTTGCTCGGGCGGAGGACGCCGTTCGGGTGGCTGTGGACGCTGCCGACGTTGTGGGAGTCGTTCGGCAGGAGGTCGGAGCGCATCGTCGCTTGCACGGGACTGGAGGTCGTGCCGGGCGCGAACACGACGTCGGTGACGATGTCGCCGTCTTCGTCGACGCCGAGTTCACGGGCGGGCGTTCCCCGCATCACGCCCATGTACTCGTTCGGGTGGGTGTCCGCGGCCGCGGACAGCGCGAACTCCAGCGTGTCCTCGGCGATGCCGAGGGCCGCTGGTCGCGAACCAAACAACATGACTCGAACTCGCCGCGCCGCGACCCTAACCGTTGCGGAAGCCGACTCAGCGCGCGGTGGCTCCCCATCGTACACTTTAAACCGAGTCGTCCCGACTTTCGACATAATGAGTGATTCTTCTTCGGGCGAGACGGTGTATCGGCTCGCGCCGGACTGCACAGCGGAGGACGTCGAGGTCGGCGAACGCTACCTCGGCACGGTGAACGGCGTCGTCGACTACGGCGTCTTCGTCGACCTCTCAGAGAACATCTCCGGGCTCGTCCACGAGTCCGAGCTGGACGGCGACCACGAGGTCGGCGACGAGTTCGTCGTCGAGCTCGTCGAGGTTCGAGAGAACGGCGACCTCGGGTTCTCCGAGGGCGACATCGACGACTACGCCGTCGAGGACCGCGACCACGACTACGACCCGACGCCGACGAGCGACCTCGACGGCCGCACGGGCGACCTCGTCCACCTCGAAGGCGAAGTCGTCCAGATTAAGCAGACCGGCGGGCCGACCATCTTCCGCGTCCGCGACGAGGACGGCGCGGTCCCCTGCGCCGCGTTCGCCGAAGCCGGCGTGCGCGCCTACGCCACCGTCGACGTCGGCGACGTCGTTCACGTCACCGGCGTCGTCGAAGGGACCGGCAGCGACCTCCAGGTCGAAGTCGAGAACCTCGTCGCCCTCGAGGACGCCGCCGCGGAGAACGTCCGCGAGCGCCTCGAAGCCGCGCTCGTCGAGCGCGCCGAACCCGTCGACACGGAGCCGCTCGTCGAGTGGCCCGCGATGGAGAAACTCTACCCCGGCCTCCAGGACGTCGCGCGCATCCTCCGCCGCGCCGTCCTCGAAGGCCGCCCCATCCGCATGCGCCACCACGCCGACGGCGACGGCATGTGCGCGAGCGTCCCCGTCCAGCTCGCCCTCGAACGGTTCATCGCTGACGTCCACCACGACACGCAGGCGACCCGTCACCTCCTCCGCCGCCTCCCGTCCAAGGCTCCCTACTACGAGATGGAGGACGCCACCCGCGACCTGAACTTCGCGCTCGGCGACCAGGCCCGGCACGGCCAGAAGCTCCCGCTCCTCCTCATGCTCGACAACGGCAGCACCGAGGAGGACACGCCCGCGTACAAGACCGTCTCGAACTACGACATCCCCGTCGTCGTCGTCGACCACCACCACCCCGACCCCGAGGCCGTCGAGCCCTACGTCGAAGAGCACGTCAACCCCTACCTCCACGACGAGGACTACCGCGTCACCACCGGGATGATGTGCGTCGAGCTCGCGCGCATGCTCTCCCCCGGCCTCACCGACGACCTCCGGCACGTCCCCGCGGTCGCCGCGCTCTCCGACCGCTCGAAGGCCGACACCGTCGCCGACTACCTCGACCTCGCCGACGACGCCGGCTACGACGAGGCGTTCCTCCAGGACATCTCGGAGGCCCTCGACTACGAGGCCTTCCACCTCCGCTACGACGCCGGCCGCGAACTCGTCAACGACATCCTCAACGTCGGCGACGCTCCGAGCGAGGAGGAGTCCCCGGAGGAGCGCGAGGAACGCCACCGCGAACTCGTCGACTTCCTCTCGACGCGCGCCGACGAGGACGTCGAGCACCAGCTCGACGCCGTGATGCCCCACGTCACCCACGAAGCCATCGACTCCGGCGCACACCTCTACCGGCTCAACGTCGAGGACCACGCCCACCGCTTCACCTACCCCGCCCCGGGGAAGACGACCGGCGAGGTCCACGACCGCAAAGTCGTCGAGACCGGCGAACCCGTCATCACCATCGGCTACGGCCCCGACTTCGCCGTCCTCCGCTCCGATGGTGTGCGCCTCGACATCCCCGAGATGGTCACCGAACTCAACGAGGAACTCCCCGGTGCCGGCGTCTCCGGCGGCGGCCACCTCGTCGTCGGCTCCATCCGCTTCGTCCCCGGCATGCGCGAGGACGTCCTCGACCTCCTCGTCGAGAAGATGACCGACGCCGAAATCGACGAAGAGCTCCACTCGACCCTTACCCGATAACCGCACGCTCGGCCGTTCCTTCACGTTCTCTCCCACTCGCTCTGACGCACTCGACTTCGCGCTCGGTCGCGCTTTCCGTCGCTCTCTTCGCTGCCGGTAGCGGCGCTTTCGCGGCGTGTGAGGCGGTCACCGTCTCGTCGTACGCTCGAACTCGACGCCGCATCGGAGCCACGCTGTGGTGGTGAGGGCGGCGAGGAGCGTGACGAGGGCGAGCGGCCACGGGAGTTCGTTGCTGCCGCCGCGCCAGTCGGCGTCGAAGACGCGGGCGTAGTAGCGGGCGGCGTCGGGGTCGTGGAGGGCGAGGAGGGTTTCGCGGTTCTCGGTGCGGGCTTGTTCGTTCCAGTTGAGGCTGCCGACGACGGCGGTTCGGCCGTCGACGACGAGGCCTTTGGCGTGGACGGCGTCGAATCGGCCGTTGGGTCGGACGAGTTTCGCGCGGAGCGGGAGGTCGTCGCGGGCGGCGATGCGGTTGAGGCGGTCGACGGTGGCGGCGTTCTTCTCGCGGGCGTACCAGGCGTCGGAGAGGAGGATTCTGACCCGGACGCCGCGGCGGGCGGCGGCGACGACGCGCCGGAGGAGCGTGCCGTCGGAGACGGACATCTGTTCGAGGCGGATGTCGGACTCCGCGCCGTCGAGGAGGGCGGTGAGGCGGGGGCCGGCGTTGTCGGGGGTGACGAGGAGCGTGGCGTTCACCGGTTCGGTTTGCGGGTCGAACGAGCGCGGGTAGCGGTGGGTGTCGCTCTTCGTGGCGTTCTGGACGGTGAGCGTCGAGCGGGCGTCCCGCCACGGGCGCGCGCCGAGCGAGTCTGCGTCTGAGCGGAATATCGCGGTGAGTTCGCGGGCGAGGCGGGGCGAATCGACGGTGACGCCCCAGCCCCGGTGGCCCCGGCCGCCGATGCTCTGTGGCTCCCAGTTCTCCGTCGCGACGAGGACGCGCTCGCCGTCGACGACGGCGTACTTGGCGTGGTGGTAGGCGTAGGGGTCGCCGTCGCCGGCGAGGACGGAGACCGTGATGCCGGCGCGGGCGAGCCGGGAGAGGATGCGGGCTTCGCGGGCGGGAATCCCCCCGATGGGGTGGCCTTCGAGGAGGACGTGAACGGCGACGCCGCGGTCGCGGAGCCGGTAGAGGGCGCGTTCGAGCCGCCGGGAGGTGAGGGTGTAGCCGGCGAGGAGGAGCGTGTCGTTGGCGGACGCGACGAACGCCCGGGCGCGTTCGGGGTCGTCGGGGAGGGCGAACGCCGTCGCGTTCACGCCGCGGACCGTGACCGGCGACCGGTCGGTTCGGCCGGGCGTCACCCACGACGCGTTCGCGTAGACGTCGCCTTCGGGCGCGTCCGGGTAGGTGAGCGCGTCGACGGTCGCGTTCCCCCGGCGGAGTCGAACGGTCTCCCCGCCGTTGGCGAGCGAGAGCATCGACGGCACGGCGAGGACGCGCGCGTCGGTGATTCGCCGCGTGCGGTTCGGCGTCGGGGTCACGGCGATTCGCCCGCTCGCGCTCGCGTTCGGAAGGTCGACGACGCCCTCGCCGTCGGTGAGCGCGTACCCGCTGAGCGTGGTGTTCCGCGGGACGTCGAGGACGACGAACTCGCCGACGTCGTCGTCGGCTGTGGGGTTCGGGTAGACCGCGTCGATGGTCGGCGTGTTCGCGCTCCCGGTCGCCGCGACCGGCGGCTGGCAGGCCGCGAGGAGGACGAGCGCGAGGAACACGCGGAGCGAGCGGGCGAGGCGAGCGCGCACGCCACGGGATGGCCGCCGCTTCGTATTTGAAGGTTCGCCGCGCCCCGATGGGTATTTGTGCGTGGCAGTCGGCGACTGCCACATGGTCTCGCTCTCGCTCGCGTTGACGCTCGCCGGCGACGCCGTCGGCGTCTTCGGCGGCCTCCTCGTCTTCGTGGAGTTCTTCCAGCTCCCGTCGTACCTCAGCTACGAACCGGAGTTCGACTCCTACAACTTCGACATCAGCCCGCTCGACGTCACCGAACACACGTGGATCGGTCGTATCGGCGCGCTCTGCATCGCGCTCGGGTTCGCGCTGCGGTTCGCCGGCGGCATCTCGACGCTCGTCTGAGGAGAACAGTCGGTGGGTTCAGGCGAACTCAGGCGAGGAGGTCTTTCGCGCGCTGGGCTTCGTGCTGGACGATGACGTTCGGTTCGTCGGCGTACGCCGCGGCGGTTTCGAGCGCGTCGGCGGTGCCGATCTGGACGAGCGCCCAGGCCGCGCTGGCGCGCACCGGGTCGGCTTCGGCGTCGTCAGCGAGGACGTCGCCGAGCGGCCGGATGGCGCGCGTGTCGCCGAGGAGTCCGAGGGCGCGCGCGGCCTGTCCGCGGACGCCGTCGTTCTCGGCGTCGAGTTCGTTCGCGACGTCCTGCGTGACGTCGGTGTCGCCGATTTCGCCGGCGGCCTTGAGCGCGGTCTTCTGGAGCGCGGGGTTCGAGTCGGCGTCGAGGTAGTCGCGGACGGCGTCGAGGCCCTCGGGGACGCCCATCTTCCCGATGGCTTCGATAGCGGGGATGTCGCGGCGTTTCGCCTTCTGCTTCATCGCGTCGAGCCCCGCGGGGTTCCCCATGCGCTTCATCGCTTCCTTCGAGTGGCGTTCGACGTGCTGGCTCTCCCCCATCAGGTCGAGGTAGAGCGCCACCATCTCTGCGTTGTCGCGCTTCGTCCACTCCTTCAGCGCCGACCACTCCGGCGGGAAGTCCTTGAACTTCTCGCCGAGCACGTCGTAGAACCCCTCGTACTGGAGTTTCTCGCGCGTGCTGAAGTCGCCGAACTCCTTCGCGTCGTCGAGCGCGGCGTCGAGGTCGTCGACCGCGTCGAGGAGCGTCTGAATCGTCTCGGCGTCCTCGTCCGCGTCCAGTTCGGCGTCCTCGACCGCGTCGACGGCCGCTTCGAGCGCGGACGAATCCACGTCCTCTCCTTCATCCTCGCCGTCGCGCGTGAGTGAGGTGCCGAGCGCGTCGTTGAGCGCGTCGAGGAAGGCCTCGATGGCGGCCGGGGCGTCGTCCTGTCCGGACTCCACCCAGCGCGTGTTCTCCACCGTCGACGTCGACCCCTGGATGCCGGAGACGACGTCCTCGCCGTACGGGCCGCGCTGGGCGTCGACGTCGTCCTGGAGGTCCTGAATCGTGTTCCCGAGCTCCTCTCGGGGGTCCTCGACCTCCTCGTCTTCGCCCTCGGGCTCCTCCGGTTCGGGGATGTCGGCGGCTTCGAGGTCGGATTCGATGGCTTCGAGCGTCGCGTCGAGCTCGTCGAGGTCCGCTTCCGTCTCGGCGGCCTCGACGCCGTCGGCGACCTCGCGGAGGCGTTCGCGGAACTGCTCGACGAGTTCCTCGCCGGTCGGCTCCTCGGTGGACTCGGCGGTTTCCTCGGTGGATTCGTCGGCTTCCGGCGATTCCTGTTCCGCTGCCGCCTCGGTCGACTCCTCGGTGGATTCGACGGGTTCCTCGGTGGACTCGGCGGCTTCCTCGGTGGACTCCGTGGGCTCGGAGGGGGCGTCCTCGGGTTCGTCGTCCCCGTCAGTCATACTCCGATTTTCCCGTGAGACGCCTATCAGCGTTTCCCTTCCCTACTCGCGCCGCGCGTACACCCGCGGGCCGAAGACGAGGTAGGCGACGGCGAACGCGAGGAGGACGCGCGGGAAGAGCCCGTCGAGGAGGCGGGGGAAGAGCACGACGACGGCCTGAACGGCCCCCATGACGAGCGCGTGTCTGGGCCGGAGGTCGGGGTAGCGACGCGTCGTCACCATCAGGGCGGCGAGCGCGACGGTGAGGGCGACGAGGCCGACGGGACTGGTGAAGCCGGCGAGGACGCCGACGGCGATGATGGTGCCGGCGAGCGTCGACGGAACGCCCTCCGTGTGCGCGTTCTCGACGTCGTGGGCGGTGTAGAGGGCGAGGCGGACGACGGCCATTCCGACGAAGACCGCGCCGGCGATGACGGCGAGGGCGAAGGCGAGCGACGCGCTCCCCCACGCGGAGCGAGCGACGGCGACGACGACGGCCGCGGGGGCGACGCCGAACGAGGCGACGTCGGCGAGCGAGTCGAGGTAGGGGCCGACGTCCGTGCCGCCGTAGCGGCGCGCGAGCAGGCCGTCGACGGCGTCGAGGATGGCCGCGAGGAGGACGAGGCGCGCGGCGAGGCGCGGGGAGACCGCGGCCGCGGCGACCGCGCAGAAGCCGAGCGCGGCGTTCCCCGCGGTGACGGCGTCCGCCGCCCCGAGGCGACCCGCAAAGCGGGGTTGCATACCCGGGACTCACACGCCGAGGCGGCCTTGCCTCTTTCCATCCCGAGCGCGGCGGCCGACCGCCCGACGCTGCGGGTCCGTCGACAGCACGTTTTTCATCGCCCCCCGCGAAGCGAAGGGTATGGCTCGCGAGCGCGCACAACTCGTCCTCATCGCGGGAATCGGTATCGCGGTGACGTTCGTCGCGCTCGCGCTCATCCTCAACACCGTCATCTACACGGAGAACCTCGCGACGCGCTCCACTGCCGACGGCGAAGCCGCCATCACGGTCGAGGACGCGGCGATAACGGGCGTGAACGGCCTCATCAGCGAGGCGAACTACCACGACTACGACTCCTACGGCGCGCTCGCCCGCGCGTTCGACCGCGGCGTCGCGGCGTTCACACAGAGCGAGCAGGTACACCGCGCCACCCACGGCACGCTGTTGAACGTCTCGGTCGACGGCACGACGAACGGCACGCACGTCGTCCAGGAGTCGAACCGGACGCTGGCGAACGCCGACGGCGACGCCAACTGGGACGCGGCGCGGAACGTCGACGGCGTTCGCGCGTTCCGCCTGAACCTCTCCGCGAACTCGCTCGACAGCGGCGACGCCCTCGGAGTCACCGTCGACGGCAGCGACCCCGGCGACGCGTGGACGGGGACGCTCAGCGCGGATAGCACCGGCACGCCCACGCTGACGACCGGCGGTGAGACCTACACCGCGACGGACGCCGGGCAGTGGGTGACCCTCGACGTGACCGGTGGAACGTTCAACGGTACGGCCCTCTCGGCCATCGACCTCCCGGAGAACGGCCCGTACACCATCAAAATCGCGAACGGCGGCGACGCGACCGGCCGCTACGCGTTCGTCGTCGACCAGCGCTACAGCGACTTCGGGAGTCAGTACGGCGGCTTCTTCGAGCCCGAGTACCCCTACTCGAACACCGTGAGCGAGTCGCCGTACGCCGTTCGCGGCATCTACAGCGCCGACGTGACGTTCACCTACCGCAGCGAGAGCGTCGCGTACACGAACACGCCGACGCTCCGGCCGGAGGAGAAACCCGGCGGCGAGCCGTTCGCCGTCGCAGTGCCGCGGGGCATCCTGAACTACGTTACGGACGCGGGCGACACGCTGAACGCGTTCTACTCGAACGGCACGCACACCGGGTACGCGATGCCGGCGGGCGTGACCGCGACGAGCATCGGGCCGGAGACGAACCTCGACGGCGACGAGGCCGCGGAGTTCCCCGTCGTCTACGATAACAAGTCGGTCGCGCTCGTGGACGAATCGACCGGAGAGACCGACACGATCGCCGTCGAGCCGAACGCGCAGAGCTCGAACGCGCTCCTCTGGACGGGGTCGTTCCGCGGCGGGAGCACCGCCGTCTGGTACGCCGGCGACTCCAGGGACTTCATCCACAACGCGACCACGAGCAGCGTGACCGCGGAAGCCTACGACGTGTCGAGCAACGGCATCTCGGCCGTCGCCGGCGCGGCGGACATCGACGGGAGCGGCGCGGACGAACTCGTCTACGTCGACGGCAGCGGCCAGCTCCGCTACGTCACGGCGGCCGGCGTCACGGAGCAGAAGATCGAGAACGGCGGGACGGGAGCGAACTACGGTCCCGGCGTCGGCCGGCCCTACGACTTCGACGGCGACGGCACCGCCCGCGTCCCGTTCGTCGACGGGTCGAACAACCTGAAGCTCATCGGCGCTGGCGGCACCCCGACGACGGTCGTCTCCGGGAACGTCGCGAAAGCCCCGCTCGGCGTTTTCGACGTCGACACCGACGGCAGCATGGAGATCGTCTTCGTTCAGGACGGGTCGCTCTACTACGTCGACGACGTCACCGGGACGCCGAACGTCACCCAGCTCACGGACTCGGACGGCGACCCCGTCACGGTCGTCGAGGGCCCCGGTGCCGCTTAGACACGGGAGCGCGGCGAACGTTCGAGTGGACCGGCGAAAGCGAGTGGTTCGGTGAGAGAGAGGGACGCGGTGGAAGTGAGCGAGGAGCGGAATCGGGAGCAAGAGCGGCGAGAGGGGGGAGAGCTTCGACTGGAGCCCCGGAGAGCCCCCGTCGGGGCGGATTCGAGAGCGGTTAGATCTCGCGGAACGCGCTCTCCATGCCGTCGACGTCCTCGAAGCCGTCGCGGGTGGCGGTTTCGAGTTCTTCGAGGCGTTCGCGGAGTTCGGCGAGCGCGTCGCTCTGCGATTGCTCGGTCGGGGTGAGTTGGGATTCGAGCGCGCCGACTTTCGCGGAGACGGCGTAGTACTCCTGGAGGTCCTCGTCGTAGGAGAGGCGGGCGTGGAGTTCTTCGACGACGTCGATGACGCCGTCGCGCTCGACGGGTTTCACGAGGTATTCGTCGAACTCCATCTCGACGATGTCCTCGCTGGGTTCGACGGCGGTGACCATGGAGACGCGGCAGTCGAGGCCGCGGTCGCGGATTTCGTCGAGGACGTCGCCGCCGGACATCTCGGGCATGCGGCGGTCGAGGAGGACGACGTCGATGTCGTCGTCGAGTTTTTCGAGCGCTTCTTCGCCGCCGTAGGCGGTTTCGACGTCGAACTCGCTGGTGAGCCAGAGCCGGAAGGTCTCGGCTAAGTCGGTGTCGTCGTCGACGACGAGGACTCGGGGTTCAGTCGCCTCCGGGCTCTCGGTAGACGCCTGACCACCACCATCAGGGTATTTCGATGACATAGGGGGGAGTGGGCTCCTTCTAGCTGGGCTAGAGGTAACCCGCACGGTATAATCTTGCGGCCGTAGTCAGACCGAGAATTAGTCCGGAGTGCGGTCGCCACCGACGGCGTCGCGCTCGGCGTCGGCGAGCGGGAGTTCGACGGTGAAGACCGCGCCCTCGGGGTCGTTGTCGGCGACGGCGATGCGGCCGCCGTAGGTGTCGACGATCTCGCGGACGAGGTAGAGGCCGAACCCGCTGCCGGGGCTGGAGAGGCCCTTGACGCCCTTATCGAAGACGTCGTCTTTCTCGTCGTCGGGGACGCCGGGGCCGTTGTCAGCGACGTGGACGACGGCGACGCCGGCGTCCGCGTCCGCGGTGGCCTCGATAGCGACCCGCGGGTCGGGTTTGTCGTTGTGCTGGACGGCGTTCGTGAGGAGGTTCTCGAAGAGCTCGGGGAGGAGGTCGTCGGCGAGCACGTCGACGGCGGGGAGGGCGTCGACGCGGACGGCGGCGGCGGGGTGGGCGTCGCGGAGTTTCGCGACTTCGCGTTCGAGGGTGTCGGCGAGCGCGACGGGTTCGAGTTCGTGGTCGGCGCGCTCGACGATAGTCTGCATGAAGGCGCGGATGGTCTCGATGAGGGAGACCATGTCGTCGACGCGGTCGTCGACGACGGCGAGGTGGTCTTCGTGCGATTCGTCGACGTTCCCCTTGAGGAGGTCGACGCGGGCGTCGACGACGTTCATGCCGTTGAGGAGGTTGTGGCGGAGGATGCGGTTGATGAACTCGAGTCGTTCGCGCTCGTGTTGGACGCGCGCTTCGCGGTCGAGGCGGCGGAGCGTCTCGGTGAGGTGGGTGGTGAGGAGTTCGGCGGCGGTGCCGTCGCGTTCGTCGAAGACGTCGACGGGCCCCCAGGTCTGGAGCGCGCCGCGGTCGCCGACGCCGGCGGTGACGACGGCGTACGTACGGCCGTCGCGCGTCGTCGTCCCGAAGACGGGGTCGCCGGTCTCGGCGGCCTCGGTGATGGCGTTCGGACAGATCGGCTCCGCGGCGTTGCGGGCGGTGACGACGTCGCCGTCGAGGGAGAGGACCGCGCCTTCGAAGTCGAAGGCTTCGGCGACGGCGTCCATGGCGAGGGCGTGTGCGCGTTCGCGTTCGGTCGCGCCGCCGAGCTGCGAGGCGACGTCGTGGAGGTATTCGACGCGGTTGCGTTCGGCGCGCTCTTCGGCGAGGCGTTTCTGGTCGGTGACGTCGGTGTACACGACGTAGCCGCCGGTGTCGGATTCGAGCGGGACGAACCGGCGGAGGAAGAGGCGGTCGCCGGCGGCGGTCTCGCGGTGGACTTCGGACTCGGTGGCTTCGCGGACGTCGTCGGGTGTGACGCGGCGGTCGAGCGCGTCGCCGCTGGCGGGTTCGACGACGTCGCGGAGGCGGCGGCCTTCGGCGGCCCGCCCGTCGGCGAACGTCGAGCGGAACTGACCGTTCGCGTGAGTGACGACGGCGTCGCCGTCCGCGAAAGAGAGTTCGGCGACGCAGTCGGTGGTGTTCTCGAAGAGCGCGCCGAACCGGTCGCGTTCGGTTTCGAGGCGTTCCGTTCGCGCTTCGGTGCGGGCGTCGGAGACGCCGATGAAGATGCCGAGGACGGCGGCGGCGACGATGGCGTCGGCGGCGATGACGAAGGGCTTCAGGTCGTCCTGGACGACGAGTTGGATGCCGATGACCCAGACGTGGAGGGCGACGGCGGCGACGACGGTGACGACGCCCCAGGCGGCGACGGTGTCGGCGTAGTCGGTGTCGCGGTCGCTCGCGGCGAGCCAGACGCCGGCGGCGACGACGAGGGCGGCGCAGAGCACGGGGAGCGCGTTCTCGAGGAGCGTGGAGAACGGGAGCTTCCGCTGGAGGTAGACGTCGGTGAAGACGTCGTAGACGGGGACGACGACGAGGAGAGCGCCGAGAGCGATGAGCGCGCCCGGCCCGACGAAGGGGCGGACGCGCTCGGCGAGACGACTCACGACGGAACGGACGGGGGTTCGGCGGGAAAGTGTTTGGGCCCGGTCGTGTCAGGCTTCGCCGCAGACGATGACGGGGCGGGAGGAAGAGAGGATGACGCCCTGCGTGACGCTGCCGAAGAGGACTTTGCCGGCGGGGGTGCGTTTGCGGGCGGCGACGCAGACGGCGTCGACGTCGTGGTCGTCGGCGGCGTCGAGGATGGATTCGGTGGATTCGCCGCTGCCTTCGGCGAGCTGGACGGTGACGCCGGCGTCTTCGAGTTTCTCGCGGGCGCGGCGGACGGCGGCGACCTGGTTGACGGACGCGCCTTCGGGGTTGTCCTCGAAGTTGTGGAAGAGGATGGCTTCGACTTCGTCGCGGCCGGGCAGGTCGGCGATGGCTTCGGCCTGTTCGAGCGCTCGTTCGCGGTCGTCGTCGATAGCGACCAGTACGGTGTACATGCCCCGTCTTTCTCACCGGGGGGTTGTAACCGTTTGCCACACGGAGTTACTACGGTAATACTCAATCCATCCCGGGGATTGAAGCGTCATGCTATCGAGTGCCACGCCATGGCAGGGGACGACCGGTCAGTGACGAGTGACGTGCGACGACTCGGCGACACGCTCGGCGAGGTGCTGTCGACGCACGAGCCGCCGGCGGCGTTCGCGGCCGTCGAGAACGCGCGGACGGCCGCCATCGACTACCGGCGCGGGGACGCGGGCGACCACTCCGCCGTGAGAGCCGCCGTGGAGGAGACGCCGCCGAGCGAGCGGGAGTCGCTCGCGCGGGCGTTCACGGCGTACTTCGAGCTGGTGAACGTCGCGGAGGACCGAGAGCGCGTCCGACAGCTCCGCGAGCGCTCGCGAGACGGCCCCGCGCCGGGCGGGGTGGCGGACGCAATCGGGGCGCTCGCCGACGCGCTCGACGCGGACGACCTCGCCGACGTGCTGGAAAGCGTCGAGGTGACGCCGACGTTCACGGCGCACCCGACGGAGGCGCGACGGAAGACGGTGAAGAGCCTGCTCGGCCGGGTGGCGGACGTGCTCGAAGACGTCGACGAGCGGCAGCTGACGGCGGCGGAGCGAGAGCGCGAGGAAGCCCGGCTCGCGGCGGCGGTCGAGGCGCTGTGGACGGCGCGGCACGTGCGGACGCGGCGGCCGGAGCCGCTGGACGAGGCGCGCGACGTCCACCACTATCTCGCGGGCACGGTGTTCGACGGCGTGCCGGCGCTCTACGACGCGGTAGAGCGCGCGCTCGACGACGCCTACGACGACCCGCCGGCCGTCCCGGAGCTCCTCTCCTTCCGGTCGTGGGCGGGGAGCGACCGCGACGGCAACCCCTACGTCACGGTGGACACGACGAGCGAGGTGCTCGCCCGCCAGCGCGCGCTCGTCGTCGAGCGGTACGACGAGGCGCTCGCGGACGTCGAGGACGCGCTGGCGGTGGACGGAGCGCGCGTCGCGGACGCCGACCTGCCGAGTCCGCCGCCGGGGAGCACGGCGGGAGACCGCCATCCGGACGAGCCGTTCCGGCGCGCTGTCGCGGGGATGCGCGAGCGCCTCGACCGGGTGGGCGGCGTCCGCGCCGGCGAGTACGGTGACGCGGACGCGTTCCGCGCGGACCTCGGCCGGGTCGAGGACGCGCTGCGGGCGAACGGGCTCGACCGACTCGCGGACGTGCACGTCGTCCCGCTCCGCCGGCAGGCGGCGACGTTCGGGTTCCACCTCGCGGCGCTCGACCTCCGCGACCACGCGGACAACCACACCGAGGCCGTGAGCGAGGCGCTCGCCGCGCAGGGCGTCGACTACGCGGGGATGACGGAGGCGGAGCGCCAGCGCGTGCTCACGGACGCCATCGACCGAGACGCCCCCGTGGTCGACGTCGAGGTCGAGCGCGACGCGTACGGCGAGACGACAACGCGGGTGCTCCGGCGGTTCGCCGCGCTCGCGGACTGGCAGGCGGAGTACGGCGAGGACGCCATCGACGCCTACGCGGTGAGCATGACGGAGGAGCCGAGTCACGTCCTCGAAGTCCTCTTCCTCGCCGACCAGGCGGGCGTCGTCGCGCTCCCCGACCATTCGGGTATCGACGTCGTCCCGCTCCTCGAAACCGAATCCGCGCTCTCCGGCGCGCGCGACTTCCTCACGGCGCTCTTCGAGAACGACGCCTACCGCGCCGCCCTCGACGCGCGGGACGGGGTTCAGGAGGTGATGCTCGGCTACTCGGACTCGACGAAGGAGAACGGCTTCCTCGCCTCGAACTGGCGGTTGAACGACGCGCAGCGCCGGCTCGCCGAGATAACCGACGAACACGACGTGGACCTGCGGTTGTTCCACGGGCGCGGCGGCTCCGTCTCCCGCGGCGGCGGGCCGACGGACGACGCGCTGCGCGCGCTCCCGCCGGAGACGGCGACAGGCCCGGTAAAGTTCACGCAGCAGGGGGAGACCATCGCGGAGCATTACGCGACGCGGGGGCTGGCGGAGCGGACGCTGGAGCAGGTCGTGGGCGCGCAGGTGCAGGCGGTCGGGGCGGCGGCGTCCGACGCCGCCGTGCGCCCGAGAGATGCGTGGGTGGAGGGGGCGGCGGCGATGGCGGACGCGGCCCGCGACGAGTACCGCGACCTCCTCGAAACCGAGGGGTTCGTGGCGTACTACGAGCAGGCGACGCCCATCGACGTGGTGGAGACGCTGCATCTCGGGTCGCGGCCGGCGTCGCGGACCGGGGAGCGAACGGTGGAGGACCTGCGGGCGATTCCGTGGGTGTTCTCGTGGACGCAGGCGCGCTGCATCGTCCCGGGCTGGTACGGGTTCGGGACGGGCGTCGACGCCGCGCCCGTCGAGACGGAGGCGCTCGGCGAGCTCTACGAGTCGTGGCCGTTCTTCCGGTCGGTCGTGGACCGGGCGGCGCACGCGCTCGCGCGGACGGAGCTCGGCGTCGCGGCCGAGTACGCCGACCTCGCGGACGACGACCTCCGCGAGCGGTTCTTCCCGCGGCTCGAAGCCGAGTACGAGCGGTCGGTTGAGGCGGTGCTCGCCATCACGGGGCGGGACGCGCTCGTCGAGCGGGAGTGGTTCGCGGAGAACCTCGCGCGCCGGAACCCCTACGTCGACCCGCTGAACCACCTGCAGGTCGAACTGCTGGAAGAAGCGCGGCAGAGCGGAGAGACGCCGGCGGCGGTCGACCGCGCGCTCCGCCTGACGGTAAAGGGAATCGCGGCGGGGATGCGGACGACCGGCTGAGAGCGTTCACTAGTGCGGGGCGTCCGGCCGGCAGAAGAACGGGTCCCGCGGATGGCTGGCGGGAGCCGAGTCGATTATTCGGCCTGGTCGGTCCAGGACGGGGCGGCGACGGACGCGTCGGTGTCGTAGCTCCACGTCTGGGTGACGTGGACGGGTTCGCCGTCGGCGGTGGCGGTGTAGGTGACGGAGAGGCTGGTGAGCGTGCCGTCAGCCTGAACGACCGCGGTGGCCTGCGTGTCGGTGACGTTGGCGAGGCCGTGGTGGGTCGTCACCGTGAAGCCGGAGGCGGTGAGGTGCGTCGCGTCGTCCTCGATGGTGGCGTTCGTCTCGTCGGCGGAGGCGAAGGTGAGGTAGACGAAGTCGTCGTCGACGACGCCGAGCTTGCCGAAGCGGCTCGCGGCCGGTTCGGAGTCGACGCCGACAGACGCGTTCCCGTCAGCGACCGTGCGCGTGTAGACCGCGGAGTCGTTCGCGGGCGTGAAGTACGTCGTCGCGGAGTCGGAGACGCTCGCGCCCGTCTGAGCGTCGGTGAGGTTGTAGTGCGTCTTCGAGGCGACGTTCCCGTCGAGCGTCGTCTGCACGTCGGTCGTGCCGTTCTCGAAGGCGACCGTCGTGTTCTGGGAGACGGCGTAGGACGTGTTCGAGAGCGCGTCCGCGTACGCCGTGGAGAGCGCCGGGGCGCTCGTCACACCCGTCTCGTTCACGCCGGGCGCGTACGTCGCGCTCGCCGCGTCGCTGGTCGTCGTGTTGTTCGCCGCGGGGCCCGTGCCGCCGGTACAGCCGGCGAGCGCGAGCACCGCGACGAGTGCTACAGTGAGGAGGACCTTTCGTCGCATCGACGGAGAGTTACCCGTCTCGTGATAAAGCCCTTCTCCTTCGAACCGAAACATCGCCGTCGTCTTGCGGTTTCACACCACGGTACGAGTTGGCAACCAGCGGTCAACTATCGGTCAGTGGTAGCGCGTGTCGCGGGCCGGCGGCGCGTGCGAGTGGCGGTTCGCGCGGCCGTGTTCACCACCCTTAACCGTCGAAGCGCCGTCGATTCGCGTAGATGCCTCCGGCGATTCGCACGCGGAACCTCGAGAAGGAGTACGGCGACGTCCGAGCGCTCGACGGTCTCGACCTCGACGTCCCCGAAGGCTCCTTCTTCGGCCTGCTCGGACCGAACGGCGCGGGGAAGACGACCTTCATCAACATCCTCGTTGGACTCGTCCGGAAGACCGGCGGAAGCGCCGAAGTCTTCGGGAACGACGTCGAAGACGACTATCAGGCGGCGCGCGACGCCATCGGCCTCGCCCCGCAGGAGTTCAACGTCGACCGCTTCTTCCCGATCCGCGAAGTCCTCGAACACAAGGCCGGCTACCACGGAATCACCGGCGAGGAAGCCACCCGGCGCGCCGACGACGCCCTGCGGACCGTCGATATCTACGACAAGCGCGACACGCGCTTCGACTGGCTCTCCGGCGGCATGAAACGCCGGTTCATGCTCGCCCGCGCGATGGTCACCGACCCCGACCTCCTCATCCTCGACGAACCCACCGCCGGCGTCGACGTCGAACTCCGCCACGACCTCTGGGACCTCATCACCGACCTCAACGACCGCGGGACCACCATCCTCCTCACCACGCACTACATCGAGGAGGCCGAACGGCTCTGCGACGAGGTCGCCATCATCGACTCCGGGCGGAACGTCACCGTCGCGACGCCCGACGAACTCACCGAGCGCGGCGTCGACACCCTCGCCGTCCACCTCGACCGCGCTCCCGACAGCGTTCCCGCCATCGAGGACGACCGCGTCGACGACCTCGAACTCGACGGGAACGTCCTCCGCGTCCAGACCGGCAACGCCAGCGCGCTCGCCCCCGAAGCCGTCCGCCAGCTCGACGCACAAGGCCTGCGCGCCGTCGACATCGACATCTCCCGCACCAGCCTCGAAGAGGTCTTCGTCGAGATGACGCGACCCGAGAAAGACGAAGCCGACGACGAACCCGCACTGGAGGTGTCGCCGTGAGCGTCCTCTCAGCCGGCTTCAAGACGCTCACCGAACGCGAGATTCTCCGCTTCGTCCGCCGCCCCCGGAACACGTTCGTCCCGCCGCTCATCACGAACGTCCTCTACTTCGCCGTCTTCGGCGTCATCCTCGGCGGCCGCATCGATCAACAAGGAGGCGTCCCCTACATCCAGTTCATCCTCCCCGGTCTCGTCGTCCTCGGTGCCATCGGGAACGCCTTCGAGAACGCCTCCTTCAGCATCTTCCACGGCCGCTGGAACGAGTACATCCACGAGACGCTGACGAGCCCGATGGCGTACTGGGAGATGGTCGCCGCCTACGTCATCGCGTCCGCAGCACGCGGCGTCGTCATCGGCGTGATGATCACCGTCATCGGCCTCTTCTTCACCGACGTTTCCTTCGCCGCCGTCGGCTACGTCGTCGCGTTCATGCTCGTCATCACCGTGCTCTTCGCCGGGTTCGGCGTCATGGGCGGCCTCTGGGCGGAGGACTTCGACCACCTCACAGTCCTGAATCAGTTCATCATCCGGCCGCTCGTCTTCTTCGGCGGCGTCTTCTACTCGCTCTCCGAGCTCCCGGGCGTCTGGCGCGAGGTCAGCCTCCTCAACCCGATGGTCTACATGGTGAACGGCGTGCGCTACGGCTTCCTCGGCTCCGCCGACCTCCGCCCGGAGACCGCGCTCGTCGTCCTCACCGGCCTCACAATCGTCGTCCTCGCCGTCGACGTCTATCTCTTCCGCCGCGGCTACGGCCTCACCGACTGACCGGAATGGCGCGCTCGCACCGCTCGCACCCGTCGCATCGCTCGCTCATCACTGCCCTCTTCGCCGCACTCGTCGCCGTCCACGCCGGTTTATCGTGGCCGCCCGCCCTCGTCGTCGCCTTCTTCTCCGGCGGGATGGCGCTGGCCTTCCTCGCGGAGGCCGTCGGCGTCGCGCTCGGCCTCGTCCGCCACCACACGCGGCCGCGCGTCGCGGGCGTCCCCCTGCACGTCGTCGCCGCGTGGCCCGCTGTCGGCTATCTCGCGTACCGGTTCGCCCGCGTGTTCGTCCCGGCGGACGCCCGCGCGGTCCTCGTCGCCGCGCTCGTCGCGACCGCCGTCGACGCCTTCCTCGACCCGCTCGGCGTCGACGCCGAAGCGTGGTCCTACCCCGACCACCCGCTCTCGGGGCTTCGGTTTCGGGGCGTGCCGTGGTGGAACGCCGTGGCGTGGTTCGTCCTCGTCGCGCTCACCGCGTCAATTCCGCTCCTGTGGCGCTGAGGCGGAGCGCGTCCGACTCCTCGATGGAGACCGGAGCGCCGAAGGCGTCGAGGAGGCGCGCGCAGGTCTCGACGTGCCGCGTGCGCTCCGGAGCCGTGACGCTCCCGCCGGCGAGCGCGAGGTACGGGAGGAGCTGGTCGGCGAGGTGGCGGTCGACCGCGCCCGGCTCGCCGGCGAATCGGCGGAAGCCCGCGGCGGCCGCGAGCCCGACGTCCTCCGCGGGACGGCCGCGCTCGCCGAGCGCCGTGAAGCCCGCGCGGTGCGTCCCGTAGTCCGCGACGACCGTCACAACGCTCCCCGTCGAGCGCGTCGACACGTACTCGGCCGCCTCCCGGACCGGGACGTCGAGGTCGATTCCCTCGCGAACGCCCGATATCTGGCGTTCGGCGACGTCCGCGTCCGCGAGGTCGTTCGACGCGGCGGAGTGGACGGCGACCTGCGCGAGCCGGCCGCGCTCCGAGAGTTCGACGGAGTCGAGCGTCGACGGCCGGAGCGTGAGGGTGAGTTCGCCGCCGCCCGCGGGGTAGAATCCGCGGCGGTCGATCTCTAGTTCGGCGTCGAGGCCGAGCGAGCGGAGGGCCGGGAGTTTGACGTGACGGAGGTAGTCGAGCGAGGGCGCGTGCCGAACGTCGGTTCCGCCCGCGAGTTCGACGGTCACGGGTTCGGGGAGGCCGACAGCGAGCGGGAGGAGCGCGTCGACGACGAGTGGGAGGCTCTCCGCGGTGCCGACGTCGAAGGCGAAGTCGCCGCCGCGAAGCGTACCAGGATCGACGACGACGCGTTCGCTGCCGACGTCGACGCCGGTGGTGTCGGCGTCACAGAGCGTCGCGGCGGCGCGGACGGCGGTGGCGTGCTGGGCGCGCAGGCCCGGCGGGTCGCGATTCCCGCGGACGCCCGTCATCTCGAAGCCCTCGCCGGTCAGCGCGGCGAGCGACGCGGCCGTGCGGACGAGCTGCCCGCCGCCCGCGCTCCCGTCGAGTGCGAGCGTCACCGCGCGACACCCCGCATCGGCTCGTGATTCGGGCGCAGTCCGGTCGCGGCGCGGCGAACGTGCATAGTTGAGTGGTGGACGCGGCGGCCCTTAGCCGCTTCCCGTTCGCGGCACAGCCCGCGGCGGAGCGCGTCGCTTACGGCGCGCGGTCCCGAAGCCCGTGGTATGGCCGAATCCGACCTCGACCTCGACGCGTGGCGCGACAGAGTCCGAGACTACCGCGAGCGGAAGGACGCGTTCCTCGAACGCGACGACGACTCGCCGCTCGCCGGCCGAGACGGATTCGACGGGCTCGACTACTACGAACCGGACCCCGAGTATCGAGTGGTCGCGCGCTACGAGCCGCGACAGACGCCGGAGACAGTCGTGCTTGAGATGGCGAAAGGGAGCGATGGCGGCGACGGGCCGTCCGAGGCGGAGTACGAGGCCGCGGCGGCGTTCGGGTTCACCGTCGGCGGCGAGTTCACGACGCTCACCGGCTACCGGACGCCCGGGCAGGAGACGCTGCTCGTGCCGTTCACGGACGAGACGACCGGCGATACGACGCCCGCGATGGGGCGGTATCTCGACGTGGACGTCGAGGGCGTCGACGCCCGCGACGAGGTCGCGCTCGACTTCAACCTCGCGTACGCGCCGTTCGCGCACTACGACGACGCCTACGCCAGCCCCCTCCCGCCGACCGACAACCACGTTCCCGCGCGCATCGACGCCGGCGAGCGGACACTCGACTGATTAGTCAAGCGCGTCGTCGAGGACGGATTCGACGAATTCGCTCTTCGCCGCGGTGTAGGTCGCCCGGTCGTCGCCGTGCTCGGCCGCGAGGTCGCGTTTCAGGTCGGCGTACGCGTCTCGAACGTCGGGGTGTGC
Source organism: Halocalculus aciditolerans (assembly GCF_014647475.1). NCBI lineage: Archaea > Methanobacteriati > Methanobacteriota > Halobacteria > Halobacteriales > Halobacteriaceae > Halocalculus > Halocalculus aciditolerans. The sequence continues at coordinate 580,820 of NZ_BMPG01000002.1, forward strand.
GCGGAGGGAGTCTCGGAAGGCGAGCTGTTCGCGGTAGCAGTCGCTGTCGGGCGTGACGACCGAGAGGTAGTGGGTGCGGTTCGACGGCGGGCCGCGCGCGAGGAAGATCCGCCCGTCGACGTCGTCGTTCGGCCGGCGCTCGTAGCCGTGTTCGATCAGCGTGTTGGCGACGCGCTCGCCGGCTTCTCGGTCGGGAACGACGGCGAGCAGGTCGATGATCGGTTTCGCCGGGAGGCCGGGAATCGCCGTGCTGCCGACGTGGGCGAACGCCTCGACGGCCTCGCCGACGAGCGCGTCGAGCCGCTCGGCTTCGCGCTCGTAGACCGCCACCCACGACTCGTCGTACGGTTCGAGTTCGACGGTCCCGCGCGCGAGGCCGACCATACCACGAGCAGTCGGAGTACGCGGGAAAATACTTCGGTGCGTGAGATGAGCGGTCGACGTGCGGGCGCGACGCCGCGGCCACGACCCCGAACGCGCGAGAGCGAATCAGGTCACAGACCCAGCGAGAGACATTGCGGATTCGGCGGGCGGAAACAGGACGGAAAACCGGCGTGCGGCAGCGGAGGCGGAGTGGTCGCGGAGGCGGGCGGTAGTTGTAGCGGAGCAGTAGCGGAGCGGTTAGTTCACCGCGTGATGCCGCGGGGCGGCCGTTAGGCCGCCCGCTTGCGTCCCCCGACGGGAAGGGTGGGACATAAAAAGGGGAAAACCGTCGGCGAAGCCGACGGTTTTGGGCTTTTTAGGCAGTCGCTTCCAGCAGTTCCTGGTAGCGGTTGCGGATGGTGACCTCACTGACGTCGGTGACGTCGGAGACGGCGGATTGGGTGACCTTCTGGTTGGTGAGGAGGCTGGCGGCGTAGATGGCGGCGGCGGCGAGGCCGACAGGGCTCTTCCCGCTGGTGACGCCGGTCTCCTGGGCGGTCGTGAGGAGGTCGCGGGCTTGGCGTTCGACTTCCTCGGAGAGGTCGAGTTCGCTGGCGAAGCGCGGGACGTAGCTCGCGGGGTCAGCGGGGGCGACTTCGAGGGAGAGTTCGCGCACGATGTAGCGGTAGGTGCGTTTGAACTCCATCTCGTCGATGCGTGAGACGACGGCGACTTCGTCGATGGAGCGCGGGGTCTGCATCTGTCGGGCGGCGGCGTAGACGGCGGCGGTGGCGACGCCTTCGATGCTGCGGCCGGGGAGGAGGTCCTCGTTGAGCGCGCGGCGGTAGATGACGGACGCGGTCTCGCGGACCTCCTTGGGGAGGCCGAGCGCCGAGCTCATGCGTTCGATTTCGCCGAGCGCCTGCTTGAGGTTGCGCTCCTTGCTGTCGCGGGTGCGGAAGCGCTCGTTCCACGTGCGGAGGCGCTGCATCTTCTGGCGCTGGCGGCTGGAGAGGGAGTTCCCGTAGGCGTCCTTGTTCTGCCAGCCGATGTTCGTCGACAGCCCCTTGTCGTGCATCATGTTAGTCGTCGGCGCTCCCACTCTGCTCTTCTTGTCCTTCTCGGCGGAGTCGAAGGCGCGCCACTCGGGGCCGCGGTCGATACCGTCCTCTTCGACGACGAGACCGCAGTCGGCGCAGACGGTCTCGCCGTGTTCGGCGTCGTGGCGGACGTCGCCGCCGCACTCGGGGCAGACGTCGGTGTCGACCTGCTCTTCTTCTCGTTCTGTCGTACTGGTCTGCTCGCCGCTGTAGGTTCGGATGCTGGTGTCGCTCATGGTGTATCACTGAAGCCGCCCGGGAAAACGTATAAATCCGTTCCGGGGGGCGCTTCCTAACCATTGATAAGACCGACACCTACTTAAATGTTTCGCAAAATATACTGGTGGGTGGGAGCTAGTAACACGCTAGAGAGGCGGGTTACACCCGAAAATACGGCGCTCCGTTGGCTCGGTTTCGCGGCCGCCCGCGAGAGAAAGATATAACTGTTCGGTAGTGTTGCGGTTCGGAAAACCCGGGGGAAGGCTTTTGCCCACCAGTTTCCTAAATAGTCTCAATACCAATGGGTAGCGGGCATGAAACAAACCTGGACGGCGAGGCGGGAGGCCGTAGCGACCGCCAGACGGCACAGGGGAACGCCCGGTCCGCCGCGGCAGGGGCGAGCGCCGAGGTGGCGACTCCGACCGTACTGGCCGTCGACGACCTGCCGGAGTACCTGAAACTCTACGAGGCGCGCCTCGGTGACGCCTACGACGTCCGAACGGCGGCGAACGGGGAGGAAGCCCTGGAGTCACTCGACGACGCCGTCGACATCGTCCTCCTCGACCGGAGCATGCCGGGGCTCTCCGGCGACGACGTCCTCGAACGCATCCGCGACGCCGACGAGGACTGCCGCGTCGCGATGGTCACCGCCGTCGAACCCGACTTCGACATCATCGACCTCGGCTTCGACGCGTACCTGACGAAACCCGTGTCGAAGGACACGCTCCTCTCGACCGTCGACCGCCTGCTCACCCGGACGACGTACTCGGAGACCCTGAGCGAACTCTACACGCTCTGCTCGAAGCGCGCCGTCCTGAAGCGCGCGAAGGACGAGGAGGAGCTGGCGGCCTCCGAGAAGTACCAGGACCTCCAGGCGCGCATCGCGGAGCTCCGCATCGAGGTCGACTCGACCGCGTCCGCGTTCGAGCGCGACGACTACCGCGCGACCTTCCGCGACCTCTCCTTCGACGACTAACGGTCAAATCGCGGTTTCACCCGCCCCCTCGACTTATCACGCCCGAGTGACACCTACGGAGTGTGAGAGTGAGACGCACGTTCGTCGTCGTCGCGGTCGCCGCCCTCCTCGTCCTCGCCGGCTGTTTGGGCGCGGGCGGCGGGCCCCTCGACGGCGGGAGCGGTGGCGACGCGGTCGAGGCGACCCCGGCGGCGGGTGATGCGAGCGCCGGAACGACCGTCCAGTCCGGGAGCAACTCCGGCGAGCAGTCGATGAGCGCGGCCGCGGACGCCCGGTTCCGGATTCGAACCGCCGAAGCGAGCGTGACCGTCGACGACTTCGGCACCGCCCGCCGGTCGCTCGTCGCCGAGACGCGGTCGCTCGGCGGCTACCTCGGCTCCTCCCGCCAGCAACAACACCACGCGGACAACCAGACGTGGACCACCGGCACGGTCGTCCTCCGGGTCCCCGCCGAGAACTACTCCGTCCTCCTCGACGCCGTCCGCGCGAGCGGCGACGTCGACCGCGTCTCCACCGACACGCGGGACGTGACGAAGCGGGCCGTCGACCTCCGCGCGCGCCTGGAGAACCTGAAAGCCCAGCGCGACCGCCTGCGCGAGATGTACAACGAGACGGACTCCACCGAGGAAGCCCTCGCGGTGCAAGAACGCCTCTCCGAGGTCCAGACCGAGATCGAGCAGGTGCAGGGCGAACTCCAGGTGCTCGAACACCGCGTCGCCTACTCGACCGTCACCGTCCACCTCGACGAACAGCGCCCCGACCGCTCCGCCGTCGCATCGCGGCCCGGCATCGTCGGCGCGTTCGTCTCCTCAGTCTACGGCGTCGTCGACGCGCTCCACACGCTCGCGCTCCTCGCGGCCTACGCCATCCCCTACCTCGTCGTCTTCCTCCTCCCCGTCGGCGCGGTCGTCTACGGCGTCCGCCGCTACCGGAGCTAACGCTCAGCCGTCCAGGTCGCGGGCGATGTCGGCGAGTGAGCTCTTGGGTTTCTCGGTGGCCGTGTATCGAGCGGTTTCGCCGGGCGCGCGGACGCCGTATTTGAAGTCGGGTTCGACGACGTCGACGTGGACGGTGCGGCCGATATCTAGGTCGGTGGACTGGAGCCACTCGCGGAGGTGGTTGGTGCCGTCGCGGGAGCGGGCGAGGCGCGGGGTGTCGTATGCGCCGCGGAAGGCGGCGCGGCCGTCGGACGTTTCGGCGACGCGGGCGCGGTATTCGTGGCCGTCGACGACGAGGCGGACGACCTCGCCTTCGTCGGGGAACCGGTCGCGGGCGTCGGCGGGGGCGACGACCTGCGGGCGGCGGGTGCCGCCGTAGCGTTCGAGGGTCGCGTCGACCGTGGTGACGCTCGGGTTGTCGCTCGTGACGCGGTCGGCCATACGCGGAGAATGCGCGCGGAAGGGGATACGGGTGACGCTCCGAGCGTCGAGAAAACACGTCGCGCGTGGAGTCGCCCGAGCAGGCGACGACCACCGGCGGGCGAGTTAGTCGTGTGCGATTCGGCGGCGGGCTTCGCGGGCGGCGACGCCGAGCGCGCGCCGGGCGTAGACGCCGGCGGCGACGACGACGCCCGCGACGGCCGCCGTGACCGCGAAGACGAACGCGAGCGACCCCGTGAACGCGAGTAGTCCGCCGGCGAGCGAGCCGACCGCGAGGCCGAGCGCGGCGGTGACGAGCAGCGCCGCGCCGGCCTTCTCGAAGAACCCGGCGTTCCCGAGCCGGTCGACGAGGGCGTCCAGGGGGTCGTCTCCGAAGCTCCGATGCGTCTGCGAGTCGGCCGTGGACCGCTCGTAGACGTCAGCCACGTTCCGGACGTGCGCCCGGAGACGCTTCAACCCTGCGACAAAACGTACGCGTATTATTCTCAGTGACGACTCGCTCGGCTCGCTCAAACGCCTACTACGGCGCGTTTCAGCGGTCGAAATCCCATCGAGTAGTTCGTCTCCACGCCCGATTCACGTCTATCGGCCTCGTGTCAGTTCTTCGAATGCCGGATCGGTTCGGGGGAGGGCTTTTTCCCTCGGCGTGCGAGCTGTGCGCATGACGTTCTCAGTCTGCTTCCGCGAGGAGACGCCCGACGGACCTGTGTTCGCGGCCGGCGCGGCGACCGACGCGCCCGCCGTCGGCGCGCTCTGCCCGTACGCGACCGAGCGCGGCGTTATCTGCACGCAGAGCTTCGTCAACGTCCGCCTCGGCCGCCGCGGCATCGACCTCCTCGACGACCTCTCCGTCTCCGACGCCGTCGAGGGCCTGCTCGCACAGGACGACCACGCGGAGCTCCGCCAGGTCCACGGCCTCGACGCGCGCGGCGACGCCTTCGCCTACTCCGGCGAAGGGTGCGACGGCTGGTTCGGCCACCGCGTCGAGGGCGACCGGACCGCCGCCGGGAACATGCTCACCGGCCCGGAGACGCTCGACGCCGCCCTCGACGCTCTCGACGGTGACTTCGACGACCACGTCGACCGCCTGCTCGCCGCGCTCGCCGCGGGCAAGGACGCGGGCGGCGACAAACGCGGCCACTCCTCCGCCGCCGTCGTCGTCTGGGCCCCGAAGACCGAAGCCTACCACGACCTCCGCGTCGACGAACACGACGCGCCCATCGCGGAACTCCGCGGCGTCTACGAACGCACCAAGGAACGGAGCGGCGACTTCTCCGAAGACTCGAAATCCCGAATCTTCGACTGAGACGCACGAGCCGGTTCGCCAGACGGCGAGAGCTGGATGCGAGCCGGTTTTGCGGTCGGTTAGGCGGTGACGCCGAGTTCGGCGCGGATTTCGTCGGCGAGGTAGTCGGCGGTTTCGCGGATGATGGTTTCGCCTTGTTCGACGCTGGCTCGTTCGGGGTCGCCGAGGACGCCGTTGGGGGCGAGGGTGTCGATGCCGGCGGCGATGTCTTTGCCGGTGAACTCGCCGAGGAAGCCGGTGGTGTCGGTGGTGTCCTGGACGAGTTCGGGGTCGGTCTGCATGATGAAGGCGGTCTCGGCCGCGCCGGCGTGCGCGCCGGCTTCGGCGGGCGGGACGTCGAACGACGCCATGGCGCGTTCGCGTGTGCCGGTGATGCCGTCTCTGGTGCCGGCGACGAAGGCGTTGACGCCGACGTCCGCGGCGATGTCGGGGACGGCGTCGTCGAGGAGGTCGGTGTTGCCGCCGTGGCTCGTGAAGTACGCGACGTGCTCGAAGCCGTGGTCGGCGAGGCTCGCGGCGTAGTCGCGGAGGACGCCGCGGAACGTCTCGGGGCGGAGCGTGATGGTGCCGGGGAACGCCATGTGGTGGTCGGAGCGCCCGGGTCGCACGGTCGGCGCGACGAAGCAGTCGAGCCGGTCGGCGATGCGGCGGCCGAGGACGTTCGCGCGGATGGTGTCGACGGCGAGCGGGAGGTGCGGGCCGTGCTGTTCGATGCTGGCTGTCGGAACGACGACGAGGCGGGAGTCGTCGAGGGCGTCCTCGACGTCGGGCCACGTCATCTCTTCGAGTACGTATGGCATAGGGGGTGGGTGTGCGGGCGGGGCGGAACGACCGCCCCGCGCGAGGGGGTCCGGTGAGGGTTACTCCGGGGTGTCGGGGTAGTCGTCTGTGAGTCGGTGGCAGGCGGCGGTGTGGTCGGTGTCGATCACGGACGCTTCGGGCGGGTCGCCGGCGCAGGGCGACGGGAACGCGTCCTGCACGACGTCGACGGCTCGCTCCTCGTCGTCGTCGACGAGCGCGCGCGCCGCCTCGGTGACGGCGTTCGCGGCGTCGGCGGGGAGCGCGTCGACCTCGTGGTCGAGGCTCGATTCGACGAGGTAGTCGGCGACGGCGTCGTCGCTCGCGTCCTGCCCTTCGGATTCGAGGCGGGTGCGGGCCGCCTCGGCGTCGAGTTCGCCGGCTTCGACGCGCGAGCGGAAGCGGAACGCGTCGCGGAACGCTTCCTGGCTGCCCTGCCAGCCGTCGCCGGGGATGACCTGCGGGCAACGCGTGTGGAACCGGCAGCCCGCGGGCGGGTTCGCCGGCGACGGCACCGTCCCTTCGAGGAGGACGCGGTCCTCCCGGTTGTCCGGGTCGATGCGCGGCACCGCGGACAGCAGCGCCTGCGTGTAGGGGTGCTGTGGGTTCGCGAAGAGTTCGCGCGTCGGCGCGACCTCCACGATTTCACCGAGGTACATCACGGCGACCCGGTCGGCGACCTGCTGGACGACCGAGAGGTCGTGACTGATGAAGAGCAGGGAGAGCCCCAGTTCCGTCTTCAGCTCGTCGAGCAGCCCGAGGAGCTGTGCCTGCACGCTCACGTCGAGCGCGCTCACGGGCTCGTCGGCGACGATGAGCTCCGGTTCGACGGCGAGCGCGCGGGCGATGCCGACGCGCTGTTGTTGCCCGCCGGAGAACTGGTGGGGGTAGCGGTCGATGTGGGAGTCCTTCAGGCCGACGCGCTCTAAGAGGTCTTTCGCGCGCTCCACGCGGTCCGCCTGCGAGTCGCCGATGTCGTGAACGGCCATCGGCGTCGTCAAGATATCCCTGACGGTCTTCCGGGGGTTCAGGGACGCGAGCGGGTCCTGGAAGACCATCTGCATCTCGCGGCGGTACGGCCGCATGTCGCTCCCGGAGAGCCCCGTGATGTCGTCGCCGCGGAACTCGATGGTCCCGCCGGTGACGGTTTCGAGGTTGAGGACGGTGCGCGCGAGCGTCGACTTCCCGCAGCCGGACTCGCCGACGACGGCGACCGTCTCGCCGTCGCGCACCGTGAGGTCCACGCCGTCGACGGCGCGAACGTCCGAGGGGCCGCCGAGGACGCTATCGAGGACGCCACCGCTGCGCTCGTAGTACTTCTTCAGGTCGTTCACGCGGAGAATCGGGCTGTCCGCGCTCACTGCGCGTCACCTCCGAAGTCCGCATCGATGACACGGCCGCCGTCAGTCTCGGCGACTTCTCTCGTTCCCTCGAGGTGGGCGTCCGCGTCGTCGCCGCGCCGGAGGCAGGCGGCCACGTGGCCCTCGGTCCGGCCGACGTCGCGGAAGTCCGGTTCGATTTCGTAGCACTCCCGGGTCGCTTCCGGGCAGCGCGGCGCGAAGTGGCACGCGTACGGGATGTCGACGAGGTCGGGGACGTTCCCCGGGATGGGTTCGACCTCCGCGTCGGGGTCGCTCATCCGCGGCGTCGAGGCGATGAGCCCCTGCGTGTAGGGGTGTTGCGGGTTCCCGAAGAGCTCGCTGGCGCTCGCGCGCTCCACGATCTCCCCGGCGTACATGACGTTCACGCGGTCGCACGTCTCCGCGACGACCGCGAGGTCGTGAGTAATCATCAGGATGGCCGTGTCGAATACGTCCTTGAGGTCTTCGAGCTCGTCGAGAATCTGGGCTTGAATCGTCACGTCGAGCGCCGTCGTCGGCTCGTCGGCGACGAGCAGGTCGGGTTCGCAGGAGAGCGCCATCGCGATCATCGCGCGCTGGCGCATCCCGCCCGAGAACTCGTGCGGGAACTCCTCCGCGCGGCGCTCCGGCTCCGGGATGGAGACGGCTTCGAGCATCTCGACGGCGCGCCGCCACGCCTGCGAGTTCTTCGCCGCGCCGAACAGCTTGCGCTTGAACTCCGCGCCGAGACTCACCGACTCGCCGACGTCCTGGTGGAGACGGACGGTCTCGGCGATCTGTTCGCCCACCGTGAGAGTGGGGTTGAGGCTGTTCATCGGGTCTTGGAAGACCATCGCGATGTCGCTCCCGCGGACGTGCTGGAGCGCCGCGTCGGACGCGTGCGCGAGGTCGACGTATCCCGCAGCGATCTCGCCGCTCGCGTCGCGTTCTTCGACGACGACGAACGCGTCCGGGTCGTCGGCGTCCGGGTCGTCGGCGTCCGCGACCGCGTTCGGGAAGCGCTCGGCGAGCTCGCGGACGGTCGCCGTCGACCGGAACTTGACTTCGCCGTCCGGGATGACGCCGGGGTCCTCGACGATGCCCATGAGGGCCTGCGCGAGGACGCTCTTCCCGCTGCCGGACTCGCCGACGAGCCCGACGATTTCGCCGCGGTCGATGGTGAGGTCGACGCCGTCGTTCGCCGTGACGACGCCGCGCTCGGTGTAGAACTCCGTTCTGAGGCCGTCGACTTCGAGCAGATGTTGTGCAGTCATCGGTCTTCAACCTCGCCTTCGTTGACGTCGAAGATGTCGCGGAGGCCGTCGCCCAGCATGTTGAACGCGAGGACGACGACCATGATGGCGATGCCGGGCATGATGGAGATCCACCACGCTTGGCTGATGAACTGCCGGCCGTCGGAGAGGAGGAGCCCCCACGTCGGCGTCGTCGGTTTGACGCCGAGGCCGAGGAAGCTCAGGCCCGCTTCGGCGAGGATGGCGAGCGGAATCATCAGTGTCGCCTGCACGATGAGTGGGGCGACGGCGTTCGGCAGAATCTCTTTGAACATGATGCGGGAGTTCGACATGCCGACCGCGCGCGCGGCGGTGATATACTCCTCTTCGCGTATCGAGAGGACTTCGCCGCGGATGAGGCGGGCGAAGTCGTCGATGTACGCGATGCCGATGGCGATGATGACGTTCGTCACCCCCAACCCGCCGGAGAGGGCGATGATGCCGACGCCGAGGATCAGCTCGGGGAACGCCCACTGGAAGTCGACGTAGCGCATGAGGAGGCTGTCGATGAGGCCGCCGTAGAAGCCGGCGGCGAGGCCGATGGTCGTCCCGACGGTGAACGCGACGGCGACCGTCGCGAGCGCGACGAGGAGGCTCACGCGCGCCCCGAAGATGAGACGGGAGAGGATGTCGTGGCCGAAGGAGTCCGTGCCGAGGTAGTGGGTGACGGTCTCCATCTGGCCGTCGCCGTTGAAGTCGCCGGTCGTCTGACTCATCGGCGGCTGCATGAAGCCGTAGGTGGCTTCGGGGTTGTGCGGCGCGACGATGGGCGCGAGCGCGGCGACGAGGAGGAACGCGATGACGACGACTGCGCCGAAGAGCGCCATCTTGTCGGAGACGAGGCCGCCGACGATGCGCTCGGTGAGCGACTCGTGTTCGTCGATGTACTCCTCGGTCTCGTACTCGGGCGGAACGTCCGGCGGGCCGGGTTCTGCGTGCGTGTTCGGGCCGACGCCGGGGCTGTTCGACGCGGTCCCCGGGTCGTCGGAGGGAGAGTGTTCTTCGGTCATTGCTCATCACCGTAGCGGATACGCGGGTCGATTGCGGTGTACGCGATGTCCACCGCGAGGTTCGTGAACACCATGACGGCGGCCACCAGGAGGATGACGGCCTGCGTCACGGGGTAGTTGCGGTCCAGCATCGAGTCGACGAGCAGCCGGCCGAGGCCCTTGATGCCGAAGACGATCTCCACCGTCACGCTCCCGACGAGCACGAGCGCGAGCTGGATGCCCGCGACCGTGATGACGGGGATGAGGGCGTTCTGGAACGCGTGCTTGTAGAGGCGGACGTTCCCGGAGAGGCCTTTCGCGCGTGCGGTGCGCATGTAGGGTTTGTCGAGGACTTCCAGCAGGCTGGAGCGCATCATCCGCATGATGACCGCGGCGTACGGCAGGCCGACGGCGATACCGGGGAGGATGATGCTCTTGAGCCACGGGACGACGCCCGCGGAGAGCGGCGTGTACCCGACGATGGGCAGCCAGTTCAGCTGGACGCCGAAGATGATGGCGAGGACGATGCCGACGAAGAACGCGGGCGCGGACACGCCGGTGAACGCGGCGATGGTCGCGAGGTAGTCGACGGGCTGGCGTTTCCGCGTCGCGGAGACGATGCCCGTCGGAATCGCGACGGCGAGGCCGACGACGATAGCGACGATGGCGATGCTCGCGGTGCGCGGCGCGGCCTGCGACATGACGGTGCTGACCGCCTGCCCGTTCACGAGGCTCTGTCCGAACTGCCCCGTCGCCATGTCGGTGATCCAGTTGACGTACTGGACGGGGAGCGGTTGGTTCAAGCCGAGTTGCTCGCGGAGCGCGGCAACCGCCTCGGGCGTGGCCTCCTGGCCGAGCATCGTCCGGACGGGACCGCCCGGGATGGCGCGCAGGCCGAAGAAGACCGTCGTCGCGACCAGCCACATGATAAAGACCGCGTGGAGGACGCGTTTAGCGATGTATCGACGCATAGAGAGAGAGGGTTTGGGGTGTGGTTACTCGGAGAGCGAGACCGTGTGGAAGTTACGGAGGAAGGGGATGTGCTGGAACCCCTGGACGGAGTCGCTGACGCCGGCGAGGTCGTCCTGGTGGACGAGGTAGGCGTGCGGGACGTCCGTGATGAGTTTGTCCTCGAGCTGCTGGAGGATGGACTTCCGTTCCTCGCGGTCGAGCGCGCGGCGCTGGTCGGCGAGGAGCTGGTGGACTTCGTCGTCCTCGTAGTTCGTCCAGTTCCACGGGCCGCCCTTCCGGTAGAAGTTCCAGAGGGACTGGTCGGGGTCGGGGTCGCCGACGCTCCCGGAGATGGTGACGTCGTAGTCGCCGTTCTCGTAGCGCTCCCAGTACGTCGAGGACGTGACCTGCTCGATGTCGACGTCGAAGCCGGCGCTGTTCAGCTGCTGGCGCATGACTTTCGCGCCGCGGAGGCTGGACTTCGTCGTCAGGATGCTGAAGGACGCGCCGGACGCGCCGGAGTCCTCTAGGAGCTGCTGGGCGGCCTCCGGGTCGTAGGCCTGGTCGTCGGGTTTGTCCTCGCGGTACACCCAGTTCGTCGCCTTGTTGATGGGGCCCTGCGCGGAGATGGCGTTCCCGAAGTAGGCGGCCTGGATGAACTGCTCGTTGTTGATGGACTTCGCGATGCCCATGCGGGCGTCGACGTCGCCGAAGGGCTCGCGCTCCTGGTTCATCGCGAGGCCGTACCAGTTCACGCCGGGCGCGGAGTCGACGGAGACGCCGGACGCGGATTCGACGCTGTCGACGTTCTGGAGCGGAATCAGGTTCGCGATGTCGATGTCGCCGGACTTGAGCGCGTTGACGATGGTGGACGGGTCGGGAATCGGCTTGATGTCGACGCCGTCGAGGTACGGGAGCTGGTTCCCGTCCTCGTCCGTCTCGAAGTAGTCGTCGTAGGCGTCGAGGGTGAGCTGGCTGCCGACCTGGTGTTCGGCCACCTCGAACGGGCCGGTGCCGACGGGCGTGATGGCGTACTGGTCTTCGCCCATCTCCTCGATGGCGTCCTGGCAGACGATGGTCGCCGCGCGACCCGGGCCGCGCGTGAGGTAGATGAGCGCGGGGGCCATCGCCTGCTTGAAGTTCAGTTGCACCGTGTAGTCGTCCTGCACGACGACGCCGCCGTCGTCGACGGGTTTCAGGGTCGAGAGCTTCGACGCCGCCGGCGCTTCCTTCTCGATGGTGCGGTTAATCGTGTATTTGACGTCGTCGGCGGTGAAGTCCGAGCCGTTGTGGAACGTCACGCCCTCGCGGAGCTGGAACGTGAAGGTCTTCCCGCCGTTCGTGACCTCCCAGTCCTTCGCGAGGTCGCCGCGGACCGTGAGGTCGTCCTTCAGGGTGACGAGCCCGCTGAAGATGTTCGCCGCGGCCTGGAAGTACTGGCCGACGCTGATGTAGGGCGGGTCGAGCACGTCGATGCTGCCCGTGAACCAGCCGGCCTGCAGGCGGCCGCCGGTCTGCGCGCCGCCGGACGACTCAGTCGTCGTCGTCTCCTCCCCACCGCTGCTCGTAGTCGTCTCCCCGCTCCCCCCGGAGTCGCCGCCGCCGGAACACCCCGCGAGCGCGCCGAGACCGGCAGCGCCGAGGAGTGAGACGGTCGTACGACGGTCGACGACGGGGCCCGAGAGGGCCTCGTCCGTGAATTCGCTATCGTCTGCCATGCGTGTTACACCCTCCCGTTACCATGTGAACTGTATACACATGTCGCCGGATATATTTGGGTCCGACCGAACGGCGTAAGTTCACACGCACCTCACTTACACGTATGCGCGAAGTCACCCTCCGCATCCGCCACCAGGGCCAACCGGAGAGCGAAGTGAGCCGCGCCCACCCGGACGTGACGCTCCGGTCGGTCTCCTCGCTCACCGGGAGCGCCGCCGAGCGGAAGCGCATCGTCGAGCTCACCGGTCCCGCCGGGGAAGTCGCGGCGTTCCTCGACGAGTTCGGGAACGCCGAACCCGTCCTCGACGTCGAGCCGTTCTCCCCGCTGACGAACGACCGCGTCTTCGCCGGCGTCACTATCGACTTCTACCGGTGGGACAGCATCGCCCAGCGCCTCACCGACCTCGGCGTCCACTACCGCATGGGGACGACCATCAAGGACGGCTGGGAGCACTGGACGCTCTACCTCGACGACGACGACTCGCTCTCCGACATCGTGGGCTCCATCGAGGACGCCGGAAACACCGCCGAGCTCCTCCGCGACGTCTCCTTAGAGGAGGTCGAGGGCCGCGAGCACCTCGCGCTCTCCCGGATGCTCGACGACCTCACGGACCGCCAGCGGGAAGTCCTCTCCGTCGCCATCGACCTCGGCTACTACGAGCCGGGCGCGGACGTCGCCGTGAAGGACATCGGCGACGCCGTCGGCATCGCGCCGACGACCGCGTGGGAACACCTCGTCCGCGCGGAAGGAAAAGTGATGGACGAGGTGGGCGAGCACATCACGTCGCACGGCATGTAGTGGATGGCAGACCGCCGTGGCGTGTGCGCTCACTGAACACCAGACACCCCTTGCTAATGAGTGACAACCCCGATATATTCGTGCCGGGGCTTTACCCCGACCGAGAACTGGAACGATGCATAGTATGAGTTCTAACGTCGACCACGCCGACCGCGCCCGCGAGGTGCTCGGGCACTCCCGGTGGTGGCTCATCCTCGCCGCCGCCGCGATGATGGCCGTCGTCGGCCCCTACCAGTACGTCTGGTCCGTCATCCGCCAGCCCGTCGCCGCACAGATCGGAATCAACGAAGCCGCGCTCTCCACCGTCTTCACCCTCTTCGTCATCTTCCAGGCCGGCAGCCAGTTCCCCGTCGGCTCCTGGCGCGACGAACACGGCCCGCGCGCCATCACCTACCTCGCCGCCGTCCTCGCCGGCGGCGGCTACCTCGGCGTCGCCTACGCCACGAGCGTCTGGCAGGTCTACCTCTTCTACTCCCTCGGCGCGGTCGGCGTCGGCATCGTCTACACCGTCGCCGTAAATACGGCGATCAAGTGGTTCCCCGACCGCCGCGGCCTCACGTCCGGCGTCGGGACGATGGCGTTCGCCGGCGGGAGCGCCGCGCTCGTCCCCTACCTCCGCTGGCAGTTCGGCCCCGGCGCACCGCCCGGCACCTACGTCAGCGTGCTCCGGAACCTCGGAATCGGTATCTTCCTCGTCATCCTCGTCGGCGCGTACTTCCTCCGCGACCCGCCGAGCGGGTGGCTCGACACCGATGACGGCGAGAGCAGCGGGATTCGGCGGGTCCAGTTCACGTGGCGGGAGATGCTCCGCACCTGGCAGTTCTGGGTGATGTACGCGATGTTCGTCTGCGTCTCCGGCGCGGGCCTCATGCTCACCGAGAAAATCGTCGCGTACAACGACCAGCTCGGCCTCCTCCCCGTCGTCGGCACGCTCGCCGCGACCGTCCTCCCGCTCGCCGGCGGCGTCGGCCGCCTCGTCCTCGGCGGCGTCTCCGACCGCGTCGACCGCGAGAACGCCATGGCCGCCGCGTTCGCGCTCTGCGGCCTCGGCCTCTACGCCGTCGTCTACTTCGGCGTGCGCGGCATGGCCGCGCTCTTCATCGTCGCCGTCGTCGTCGCGACGTTCTTCTGGAGCCCGCAGTACACGCTCTTCCCGAGCGTCGTCGGCGACTACTACGGCGACGAGAACTCCTCCGCGAACTACGCCCTCCTCTACTCCGGGAAGATGTGGGGCGGCGTCTTCGGCGGCACGATAACGGGCTTCCTCGTCACCGACCTCGGCTGGGACGCGACCTTCCTCCTCGGCGGCACCCTCGCGCTCCTCTCCGGGTTCGCCGCGCTCGCCCTCCGACCCCCGAGCAAGGACTGACCGAACGACCAAGAACAGATAACTCCGGTCCCGATACCGCGGGTCGGTGAATACGCAGAGGTGAACGGCCAGTTCGTTTATACGGGTTCCTCGCGGACAGGAATATACGATGAGCGCGACGACGCACACTGATTATCTCGCAGCCCACCCCCGGACGATCGGCATGCTCTTCGCCTGCGGTCTCGCCCTCTCCAGCGCCGCCCGCTTCGGTGCCAGCAACCTCGGCACCATCAGCGGTCCCTGAACGCGAACGCGAACGCGAAGGCTGACCCACACTGACTGTTCCGACCGTCGGCGTTCTCTTCGCATTCTCTCCGCCGCCTCGCCGCGCCACGCGGGACGTACGTATCTCCTTCCTACCCTCGACGGCGAAGTCCGAACGGTGAGAGCCACGGCAGCGACTCCGTCGCGCGAGACGGGGAGAACACGCGGAGGGAAGCGGAACGGAGGCGCGTCAAACCCTCTCAGAGCGCGTCGAGGGCGAACTCGGTGCTCCACGTGAGGTCGCCGTCGACGCGGAGCGGGACGTCCTGGAGGGTGAGGAACTCGATGAGGTCGCCGTGGTCGAGCGTGAACTCGCTGACGCGCCCGGAGTTGAGGAAGTACTGGTCGTTCCCGTCGAAGTAGGGGACGGTCATGCTGCCCATGCCGGCGTCGCTCGTCGGGTAGGCGTCGATGCCGACGGTGTAGGTGTCGTCGGCGTGCTCGTCGACCTCGTAGACCGCGGGGGTGCGACCGCGGGTGGGGGCGAGGGAGAATCCGCCGTCGCCGACGACGACGTATCGATTCGACATGAAGGACTCCTCGCCCGCGACGTCGAGCGCGGCGGTGATGGGGAAGCCGTGATTGAGGAGGCGCGCCAGCGTCTGGCCGATGGCGGTCGCGCCGCGGTTCACGACGTCGCGGACGGTGACGACGCCCGCGATGCTCCCGCGTTCGAGGAGCGCCATGCCCTGCTCGTAGGACCGGCAGGCGTTGAGGAGGAAGGCGTCGACGCCGACCGCGTCGTCGTCGAGGGTGCGGGCGTCGAGGAGGCCGTCCGGGCATTTGAAGCCCTCGCCGTCGATGTGGCCGATGAAGTGGAGGAAGTCCACGTCGGAGGCGAGGAGGTCGCGGAGGGCGTCCGTGTGGAGGCGCTCGTAGACGGTGACGTTCATCGCGACGTCGCCGCGGAGTTCGTAGGCGTCGTTGACGACGTCGCCCTCGGCGTTCATCGCGTCGTCGTTGCAGACGACGGCGACGTCGACGTCGCCGTCGGAGGGCGTGCGGCCGAGCGCGTTCTCGAACGCGTCCCGCGTGGGTTTGCTCGCGCCGAGCGGCGCGCCCTCGCCGATCCACGACTGCTCGATTGACGGCGTGTGTTCGGGGCGGACGGTGCGCGGAACGGCCGTGGCCGACCCGGGCGTCGACGCGCCCGTGGACCGCATGAAGTCGCGGACGGCGTCGGTCTTCGCGTCGGCGTCGCCGAGCGCTCGCGTCTGCGGCGGGCGGACGAGCGCGAGGTCGTTCACCACGTGCGGGAGGAGTTCGACGCTGTCCGGCGTCGGCGCGACGTGCGTCGTCTGCTTCCACTCCGGCACGTGCGGGGCGACCGTCTCGAAGGGGACGGCGAAGTACGCGGCGAGGCGCGCCTCCGCGTCGGCGTCGTAGAGCGCGGGGAAGTCGAGGTCGACGGCGGCGTCGAGTTCGTCGCGCTCGTGGAGGTCGACGTCGTAGACCCCCTCGGTCCGCGTCGCGCAGTCGAGGATGAACACCTGCTTGAGCGCTTCCTCGACGCCCGCCGCGAGGCCGTCGCGGTGGTCGAGGGAGTGCGTGAAGTCGCCGGCGACGAGTCGCGGGTCGTCGCCCGGAACGACGTCCGCGCCGAGGTAGTAGGCGAGCGGCGCGACGACGAAAACCGATTCGTAGTCCGCGGGGACTTCGACGCGGACGCCCGTGTCGGGGCGTTCGAGGTGGTCGGGCGCGTCGAACTCGTCGCCGAGCTCGACGAGCGGCGGGTGGCCGCGGAGCGTCGGGTAGGAGCGCTCGGGCGTCGTCGTCTTCAGCGCGCTCCCGAGGAGGGAGACGGCGCGCATCACGTCCGCGGGGTCGGTCGTCGTCGTGATGGTGCCCGCGGGGTGTTCGTGCCGGGAGCGCGCGCCGATGCGAACAGTCGTTTCGTCCGCGAAGTCGAGGCGCGTCTGCCCGGGTTCGACGGCGAGGTCGAAGCCGGCGTCGACGCGGACGTAGAGTTTGAGCGCCGCGCAGAACTCGACGCTGTACGTGCCGGCGTCGAAGGAGCGCGTCGTCGTCGGGCGGGCTTCCGTGACCGTCTCACCGTCGGCGTCGCGAACGATGACGGGGACGCCGTCGTCGAAGGAAATCGAAGTCGTCGACGCCGTCACGGCGGTGTCGACCGGGAAGACGAAGTCGCCCATACTCGCCGGTTCGACGGACGGCGAGGTGTCGGTACTTTCGGGTTTGGCAGACAGCGAGTTCTCAGCCGTCGCTTCGGGAGTGGGGGGGTGGGGGGTGGCGTGGGGGGAGGCACCGTCGCCGGCGAGGGCCAGCGAGCAGCGGCGTCGCTCGACGGGGTCTATCACGGTGACCCCGGCCGGTGACGGTGTGATGGTCAGGGGGCCGTCGGCGTCCGGCACGCCCCCGTTCCGGTGTGAATCCATCTGTTCTATTCGTCTTCGTACTCTCGTAAGAAGCTGGTGGCCGGAGCCGGTACGCATTTATACGGGTTCCCGGTGAGCACCGGGAATTCGACAATGTGCGCACATTCTGAGGGATTCAGCATATGTTTCAGATATTACTGGAACGAAGAGAAATCGGGAGAAGCGTTCGCACGGCCGATTCTAATTCACTCATAAAGGTTTTCGGGGGAGTGAGCGAGCGTCGTCGAACGGGTCGTCAAGCCCGTCGCTCGTCGCGGGCGATGTCGTGGGCGCGCGGAGAAAGTCGGGGCGGGCGGTGGGTTAGTCGAGGAAGCCGGCGTCGGCGAGGCGGTCGACGGCTTCGTTGAGGCGTTCCTGGCTGGCCGCGTAGGAGATGCGGGCGTAGCCGGGCGTGCCGAAGGCGCTGCCGGGGACGGTGGCGACGTGCGCCTCCTCTAAGGCCTCGGTGCACCAGGCCTGGTCGTCGTCGTCGGTGGGGAGGAGGAGGTAGAACGCGCCGTCGGGGACGGCGACGTCGACGCCGTGGTCGGCGAGGCGGTCGACGAGGAGGTCGCGGCGGTCCTCGAAGGCGTCGACCATCTCGTCGACCGCGTCGTCGGTGTTCTCGAGCGCTTCGACGCCGGCGCGCTGGACGAAGTTCGTCGCGGAGGAGACGGAGTGCGACTGGACCTTCCCCGCCTGCGAGATGACCTCGTCGGGGGCGGCGAGGTAGCCGAGCCGCCAGCCCGTCATCGAGTACGCCTTCGAGAAGCCGTTCACTGTTACCGTCCGGTCTTCCATGCCGTCGAGGGTGCCGAGGGAGACGTGTTCCGCGCCGTAGTTGATGTGCTGGTAGATCTCGTCGGAAATCACGGTGATATCGTGTTCGACGGCGAGGTCGCGGACGCCCTCCATGGCGGCGCGAGAGAACACCGCGCCGCTCGGGTTGCTCGGCGAGTTCACGACGAGGAGGGTCGTCTCGTCGCTCACGACGGCGGCGAGGTCGTCGAGCGCGGGTTCGAGCTGGAAGCCGTGCGGTTCGAGGTCGACGCGGGAGATGTCGCCGCCGGCGAGCGTCGCCATCGCCTCGTAGGAGACCCACGCGGGGTCCATCAGGACGACTTCGTCGCCCTCGTCCACGAGCGCCTGGAAGGTCTCGTAGAGCGCCTGCTTCGCGCCGGGCGTGACGATGATCTGGTCGGACTCGTAGGCGAGCCCGTCGCCCTGGAGTTTCTCGGCGATTGCGTCCTTGAGCTCGGGGACGCCGTTCGACGGCGCGTACCCCGTGTGGCCGGCCTCCATCGCGTCCTCGGCGGCGTCGACGATGTTCTCCGGCGTCGGGAAGTCGGGTTCGCCGACGGAGAGGTCGACGACGTCGACGCCTTCGGCTTCGAGCTCGGACGCGAGGTTACTGACGGCGAGCGTCGCCGACGGTTCGACGTTCGTGACGCGGCGCGCGAAGTCGAACGCCGTCATGCCGCCACCCCCGTGTTCACGAGGTCGAGCGCCGCGTCGACGGCGTGCGCGCCGTTCTCCGTCCGCGCGTACGCTTCGTCGCCGGACATCCCGGGGCCGGTGATGCCGAGCGTGACTGGTTTGTCGCGGTCCAGACTCACCTGCTGGAGGGTGCGCGCCGTCGAGCGGGTGATGACTTGGTCGTGATCCGTGTCGCCCGTGACGACCGCGCCGAGCACGGCGACGGCGTCGACGTCGTCTCTCCGCGCGAGGCGGTCCGCGACGAGCGGCGCGTCGAACGCGCCCGGGACGTGCTCGACGGCCGCGACGTCCGCGTCGGCGGCGTCGGCCGCGTCCAGCGCCGCCGACTCCATCTCTTCGGTGACCGGTCGGTTGAACCGCGCCACCACGATTCCGAGTGCAACCATACCTGTCCCTTCCGCGGGGCGAGTAAAACGCTACCGCTCTCCGGAAACTTTGTACCCCT